>CAYSGF010000361.1:0-6622 GCA_964430275.1 uncultured Gemmatimonadaceae bacterium | reverse complement strand
GGCAGTCGACGGCGCAGATCGTGACATTGCAGCAGGAGATGCAGCGTCGCATTGCGGAGCTGCCGGGCGTGCGCGAGGTCGGCGTCGGCATGAGTGTGCCGCTGCGCAGCAACCAGGTCGCGCTCGAGATCATGGCGGAGGGCCGGCCGAACGAGCCGGGCGTGCCGATCCCGATGGCGGAGTACCGCATTGCGACGCCGAACTTCTTCGATGCGGCGGGGATGCGGATCCTGTCCGGCCGGGGCTTCGCGGACACGGATACCCGGGAGAGCGGTGATGTCGCGATCCTGAACCAGGCGCTCGCGACGCGGCTGTTTGGCGACGAGAATCCGATCGGGCGTCGCGTCGCATGGACGGGCCAGGTCCTCTCCGCGATCGGGATGCAGGAGACGTGGAAGACGATCGTGGGGGTGGTCAGCAATACGCGCGACGACGGGCCCGACGCCCCGGTGCCGCTCGTGATGTTCCAGCCGCTCACCCAGAACGATCTCGGTTATTTTCCCGGCGCGTTCGTGATCCGCGCGAATGCTGCACCCACACTCGCGCCGCGCGTCCAGCAGATCATCACTGAACTCGCTCCCGAGCAGCCGATCCTGCACGTGGCGACGCTGGAGCAGATCCGGGCGGAGAGCGTGGCCGCCGAACGGCTGAATACGTTCCTCGTCGGCACGCTCGGGATTCTCGCGCTCGTCATTGCTGCTGTCGGTCTTGCGGGTGTCCTGTCCTTCTTCATCAGCCAGCGCACTGCCGAGATCGGCATCCGCATGAGCCTGGGTGCTGCACCCTCACGCGTGCTCGCCATGGTGCTCGGCGACGGCGCCATCCTGCTCGCCCTCGGCACCGTACTCGGCCTCCTCGGATCCCTCGCCGTCGCGCGCCTGCTCGAGGGGCTGCTCTACGGCGTCGCGCCACGGGATCCCCTGACGCTCGGCCTCGTCACGCTCGTGATGATCGCGGTCGGGCTCGCCGCCGCAGGGGTGCCGGCGATGCGCGCGGCGCGCGTGGATCCGCTGGTGGCGATTCGGAAGGAGTGATCCGGGGACGGAGGCGGAATACGGAGTACGGAATGCGGAGTACGGAGTGCGGAATACGGAGTACGGAATGCGGAGTACGGAATACGGAGTACGGAGTGCGGAATACGGAGTACGGAATACGGAGTACGGAATACGGAGTACGGAGTGCGGAATACGGAGTACGGAGTGCGGAATACGGAGTGCGGAATCCGTTTGGGGGGCGGGGGCGACACACGCCGTGGAGTGTTGATGCGAGATGAAGAAGTGGGCGGGCGGCGCACACGTGCGCCGGAAGCGACCCGACAGCGGATCCTCGGGGCTGCGTTCGAGGAGTTTTTCCGGCACGGGTTTCAGGCGGCGCGGGTGGACACGATCCTGGAACGTGCCGGTGTCACGAAGGGGGCGCTGTACCACCACTTCCCGGACAAGACTGCGCTCGGCTACGCGGTCGTCGAAGAAGTCGTGCACGAGCCGTTGCTCGAGGCATACCTGGGACCGCTGCGTGACGCGACCGGGGATCCGCTCGCCGCACTGCAGCAGGTGCTGCGCCGGCGCGCGGATGATTTCCTTGACGGCGGCATCGAGCTTGGCTGCCCCCTGAACAACCTGGCGCAGGAGATGTCTCCTCTCGACGAGGGGTTCCGTACGCGCGTCGCTGCCACGCTGAGCGAGTGGACGGAGGCGTTCACGGCTGCGCTGCGCCGTGCGCAGGAACACGGGAGCTTGCGCGCGGACGTGGATGCTGCACGGGTCGCGGCGTTGCTGGTCGCCACGATCGAGGGCTCCTTCGGGATGGCGAAGAACGCGAAGAGCGTCGACCTGCTGCGCTCGAACCTGGAGATGCTCGCGGACTACCTGGAGATGCTGCGTCAATCCGGACCATGATTGATTTTTGGGGGTTGGGCGATTGGCTCGTGCGCCTGAATGCCTGTCCTCGCTCGGTGGCGGTCACTGGCGCACAATGCTCGATTCGGCCAAAGCGCAAAAATCAATCATGGTCCGGTGGTGGTCCGGAAGCGACCAGCCACAGCTTGAAGCAGGACCCCTTGCCCGGCGCGCTCGCCACCGTGAGATCACCGTCCATGAGCCGGGCGAGGCGGCGGCTGATGGTCAGGCCGAGTCCGGTACCGCCGTGCGTTCGTGTCCGGCCGGTCTCCGCCTGCACGAACGGTTCGAACACGGCCTGCGCCTGCTCGGCGGACATGCCGATTCCGGTGTCTTCGACCGTGAGGCACACCCAGGGTCCTGCGCCTGACAGGACGGCGTCGGGGTCCGGGCTCGACGTGATCTCGCAATCGATCGTCACGCGGCCGCCCTGCTCGGTGAACTTGACCGCGTTCGAGAGCAGGTTCGCGAGAATCTGCCGGACACGGTCGAGGTCACCGAGGAAGCATGCCTCTTCGCCCAGACGGCAGCGGTTCTCGAGCTTCAGCCCGCGCTCCGCCGCCTGTGGCTCGATCAGCTCGAGAGCTGCATGCACCGGGACGTTCGCCTGGGCGCACTCCGGCTCGATCCTGATCCGTCCGGCCTCGATCTTCGCGAGATCGAGCACGTCTTCGACCAGGCCGAGCAGATGCTTGCTGCTCGAGCGGATGCGCCGGAGATGCTCCTTCTGTGGATCCGTCAGCGGCCCGACGATCTCCGCTTCCATCAGCTCGCTGTAGCCGATGATCGCGTTCATGGGCGTGCGGAACTCGTGGCTCATGTTCGCGAGGAACTCGGACTTTGCGCGGCTCGCGGATTCCGCCTCGGCCGTGCGCTCGGCGAGCTGACGGTTGATGTGCTCCATCGCTTCGAGTGCGTGGTCGCGCTCTTCCTCCGCGCGCACTCGCCGCACCGACTCACCGATGTCGCCGCCGATCAGCTCGACTGCGGAGAGCAGCGCTTCGTCGGGAGCGAGCACGTCGCGGTGGAAGAGTTCGATGACGCCGAGCAGCGTACTGCCGGACCGGATCGGAAATGCGAAGGCGCCATGCAGTCCTGCCGCGCGCGCCTGCGCCGCCCGCGGAAAGGATGCATCCATCACGACGTCCTCGATCCATGCCGGCCTGCCGCTGGCCCACACCCGGCCGGGCAGACCGCGTTCGCGCGTGAAGCGCGCGTCTTCGGTCGCGCGCAGGAACGTGGCCAGGTCGTCGCCTGGCGCGTGCCATCCGCCCACGACACGCAGCACGTCGGCGCCGCTCTCCACGACCCAGAATGCGCCCACGCACCAGCCGAGCCCCTCAGCGATCGCCTGCAGAATACGCGGCGCGGCTTCATCGAGCGTATGGGATTCGGCCAGAATCCGCGTGACGGCGTGCTCGGTGGCGTGCCGCCGCTCCGCCTGCTTGCGCTCGGTAAGGTCGCGCAGGAAGGCGCTGAAGGTCGTGTGCGGTCCGGACAGTGCCGCGGCGACCGTGAGCTCGACCGGGAACTCGTGGCCGTGGCGGTGCAATCCGGTGATCTCGATGCGCCGGTTCATGATCTGTTGCTCGCCCGTGGCGAGGTAGCGCGCGACGCCCCGGTCATGCGCTTCCCGGTGGCGTTCCGGGATGATCGTCTCCGTGAGGCTCCTGCCGATCGCCTCCTGCGCGGACCAGCCGAACATCAGCTCGGCGTGCCGGTTCCACCCGGTGATGACGCTGTTCGCATCTGCCGTGATGATGCCGTCCAGTGCGGAGTCGATGATGCCTCGCATACGCCCCTCGGCCGCCGCCAGCTCCTCGTTCGCGGCCTCCAGCTCGACGGCCTGTTCCTGCATCTCGGCGGCTTGCGACTCGAGCTCCGTTGCCTGGTGCTCCGCCTGCTCGCGCGCGTCCCTGAGCTCGGCGACCAGGCGCGCCGTCGCGATCGCGGCAGCCGCGCGCGCCGCGAGCTCTTCGGCCAGGAGCCGGTCCGCCTCGCCATAGGTGCGCCCGGAGTCCGCGTACACGAAGGTGAGGGCACCCAGCACCTGGTCCCATGCGACCAGCGGTGCAACGACGTAGGAACGGAGATGCAGCTCCTTCAGCATGCGCAGGTGCTCGTCGTCGTGCGCGAAGGCCCGCAACGCATCCTCAGGAATCGACACGGCCAGCTCGGTTTCGCCGGTGCGAATCACCCGCGCTGCACCCGCCTCGGCCATCGGGTCCGGTGGATAGCGTTCGGCAATACGGCGCACGAGATCGAGCTTCGCGGGGTCCGAATGCTCAACCGCAACGCGACGGATCGCGCCGTCTTCCACGAGATCGATCGCGCACCAGTCCGCGACCCGCGGCACCGCCAGCGACGCCACGTTGCGCAGCGTCTCGCGGAAATCCAGCGACGACACGAGCAGGCCGCTCGCTTCCGAGATGAATGCGGCGCGCCGCTGCGCCTGCTCGAGCGCGTCTTCCGTTGCCCGTGGCTCGCTCATGCGGCGCGTGTGCCCGTGTGGCGTTCGGCGAGCGACGGTGGGTCGTGGTCCAGCGGCAATGCGGGCTCCCGGTGACGGATGGATGCGCTCGAGCCGGCGCTTCGAGCGGGCGCGGGGCCCGCCATTGCAACATCCATTCTCTCCCGGCGGTCGGCTCCATGGCGGCATCCTGCGGCGGCCTGTATTCCTGTCACGCCGGGCGAAGCGTATGGTTTCGGGCCGCTCGTCCGTTCCACGTATATGATTTTCGACCCAACGGGCAACCTCATGATTCCTGGAGCCACGGTGCCGGGCGCCTTCGCCGTCGAGGCCGAGCGGCTGGTAAAGACCTTCGGCGCAACGCGCGCGGTGGATGGCATCGACCTGCGCGTGCGTACCGGCAGCATCTACGGCCTGCTCGGCCCGAATGGCGCCGGCAAGACCACGATGGTGCGCGTGCTCGCGACGCTGCTTCGACCCGACAGCGGGAGTGCGCGCGTCCTCGGCCACGACATCGTGCGGGAAGCGGAGGCGGTCCGGCGGCGGATCAGTCTGACGGGGCAGTTCGCATCCGTCGATGAGGACCTGACCGGCGCGGAGAATCTGCTGCTCCTGTCCCGACTGCTCGGCTTCACGCGCGGTGCGGCGCGGAGCCGCATGCAGGAGCTGCTCGCCGCGTTCGATATCGCGGAAGCGGCGGACCGGCAGGTGAAGACCTACTCCGGCGGCATGCGCCGGCGCCTCGACATTGCCGCGAGCATCCTGCGCACGCCGGACCTGCTGTTCCTGGACGAGCCGACGACAGGACTGGACCCGCGCAGTCGCGGCCAGGTGTGGGAAGTCATCCGCATGCTGGTCGAGAACGGCACGACGGTGCTCCTGACGACGCAGTATCTGGAGGAGGCGGACCAGCTCGCGGACCGCATCGCGGTGATCGATCGGGGCCGGGTGATCGCGGAGGGCACGAGCAGCGAGCTGAAGGCGTCCGTCGGCACGGGTGTGCTGCACGTGCGGCTCGCGGACGCGCAGCAGCGCGAGGCGGCGCGCCGGCTGCTCGCCGAGTGGTTCGGTGAGAGTGTGCACGGCGCCGGCGACCCGCGTGCGCTGACGGCCCAGCTCTCGGACCCGGCGCGTGCCGCGCCGGCGCTCGCCGCACTCGGCGAGGCCGGCATCGCGGTGACCGACTTCTCGCTCGGGCAGCCGAGCCTGGACGAAGTGTTCTTCGCGCTCACCGGTCACGCGGCCGAGCAGGCGCCGGAGGACGAGCAGCTGCCGGCCGGAGCGGCGTCGGCATGAGCACGCAGATCCGCGCGACGCGGCCTTCCGTCGATCCTGCGCTGCGGGCCGTGCTCGCCGCACGCCATGCACCCGATCGCGCAAGCGCCGTCGGGCACACGCTCACGTTCGCCTGGCGCGCGCTGCTAAAGATCAAGCACACGCCGGAGCAGCTCTTCGACGTCGTCGTGACACCGATCATGTTCACGGTGCTGTTCACGTACATGTTCGGTGGCGCGCTCGCGGGCTCGCCCGATGCGTACCTCCAGTTCCTGCTGCCGGGCATTCTCGTACAGACCGTGACCTTCACGACCGTCTACACCGGCTTCACGCTGAACACGGACATCTCGAAGGGGATCTTCGACCGGTTCCGCTCCATGCCGCTGTGGCAGCCGGCGCCGCTCGTCGGCGGCATGGCCGGTGACATGGTCCGCTACACGGTGTCGTCGCTGATCGTGGTCGTGATCGGACTGCTCCTCGGATACCGCCCCGCCACCGGCCTGGCCGGCGTCGTTGCCGCGATCGTCCTGCTCGATGTCTTCGCCTTCGGCCTCGGCTGGGTCTTCACCACGTTCGCGCTCTGGGTGCGCACACCGTCCACCGTGATGACACTGAGCTGGACCGTGCTGATGCCCCTCACGTTCGCGTCGAACATCTACGTCGATCCCGCCACCATGCCGGAATGGCTGCAGGCGTTCGTCGCCGTGAACCCGGTCGCGCTCATCGTGACCGCGGTGCGCGGGATCCTCGATGGCGACGTATCCGCAGCGACGATCGGTGTCGGGCTCCTCGCGCCGGCGATCATCACCGTGCTGTGCGCACCCCTCGCGATGCGGCTCTACCGGCGCGAACGGTGATGCACAACCCGTCACCGCCGAGGCACGTACCGCCACCGACTCGCGCGCGCCGCTACTGCAGCAGGCGCTGCTGCTGACGCGCGCCGCGCACCCGCTTCGTTCCATTGCCCGTTACATTCGCC
>CAYSGF010000360.1:0-5162 GCA_964430275.1 uncultured Gemmatimonadaceae bacterium | reverse complement strand
ACGCCGCCGATCGCGCCCCAGATCTCGTCGTACCAGTGGCGCCGCTCCGGGCAGTATGCCTCGGGCAGGTGATCGCGCAGGAAGATCTCGGTCGTCGCGTAGCCGTAGCGCGGGCGGCAGCCCTCGGCGAGCAGCATGCCCGTATCCGGATCGATGACGGCTTCCACGACGCGCGCGGGCGGCGTCCACGGTGCGGGCGCGTCGCGGTTCGCCTGCACGCGCCGCATCATGCGTCCCCACACCGGTGCGGCGAGGCCACCGCCGGTCGCGGCACTGCTGATCGGTGACGGTGTGTCGTAGCCGATCCATACGGTGCCGACGAGCTCGGGCGTGTAGCCCACGAACCACGCGTCCGTCGCGTCACTCGTCGTGCCGGTCTTGCCGGCGACCGGGCCCCGCACGCCCGCCGCCCGCACCGCCGTGCCGGTGCCGCGATCGACGGCGTCGCGCAGGATGTCGGTCAGGATGTATGCGACGCCCGGATCGATCGCCTGCACCCGCTCGACGTTCGTGGCCCACAGCACCGTGCCGTCGGCGTCCTCGACGCGCGTGATGAAGCGCGGGCGGACGGCGGTGCCGAGCGTCGCGAACGCGGTGTACGCAGTTGTCAGCTCGATCGGGCTCATGGAGGCCGTGCCGAGCGCCATCGACGGCTCCGTCGGGATGTTGCTCTCGATTCCCGTATCGTGCGCGACCTGCGCGATCTGCTCGGTGCCGACGGCGGACGCGAGACGCACGGTCGGCACGTTGCGCGAGCGGGTCAGCGCCTCGCGCATCGTGACGATCCCCTCGAAGCGGCCGTCGTAGTTGCGCGGCTCCCAGACGTCATTGCGCGAGAGCTGCATGCGCAGCGGCGTGTCCTCGATGAGCTGGCTGGCCGGAAGGCCGTTCGCGATCGCTGTCGCGTACACGAACGGCTTGAACGCACTGCCGACCTGGCGCTGCCCGAGCATGGCGCGGTTGAAGCGCGAGGCGTCGTGATCACGCCCGCCGACGAGCGCGAGCAGGTCGCCGCTGCGGGCATCGAGCAGCACGACGGCGCCCTGCAGCGGGCCGTCGCCCTTGCGCACGCGCCCGCTCAGGTCGGCGAGCTGTGCGCGCAGCTCCTCTTCCGCCGCGCGCTGCGCTCGCACGTCGATCGTGGTGTGGATGCGCAGCCGCCCGCTGTAGAGGTCGTCGCCGAAGCGCTCCTCGAGCGCGCTGCGCACGACGTCGATGAACCAGGTGCCGAGGGGATCGTCGCTGCCATCGGAGGAGACGTCCTCGCGTACCTCTACATCCGCGTCGCGCGCATCATCCGCCGCATCCGGCTCGATACGCTCCTGCTCCTCCATGAGATTGATGACGAGATCGCGGCGCGCCTTCGCAGCGTCAGGATGGAAGCGCGGGTCGTAATGCGACGGCGCCTTCGGCAATGCCGCGAGCAGCGCCGCCTGCGCGACGCTCAGCTGCGCGGCCGGAATGCCGAACCAGCGCTGTGCAGCCGCCTCGATGCCGTAGGCACCACCACCGAAATAGATGTGGTTCAGGTACAGCTCGAGGATGTCCTCCTTCGGGAAGGTCTCCTCGATGTCCTGCGCGACGCGCACCTCGAGCAGCTTGCGGCGCAGTGTCCGCTCCCGGCCCGGCAGCACCTTCGGGAACACGTTGCGAGCGAGTTGCATCGAGATCGTGCTCGATCCCTGTGTAACGGAGCGCGACCGCACGTTCGCCCACGCCGCACCGACCACCCGCACCCAGTCCACACCGTCGTGCGCGAAAAAGCGCTGGTCCTCCACGGCCAGGAATGCCTGCGCCACGTGCGGCGGCAGCGATTCCAGCTCGACGACGACGCGCTCGAACGGGGTCAGGTCCGCGAAGTGGTCGCCATTGCGATCGAGGAGAACGGGGGCGCCGTTCGGCTGGTACGCGCTCAGCCGGCGCACGTCCGGACAGCCGCTCAGGCCGCAGTTCTGCCACAGCAGCAGCGCGACGATGAGCGACGCGACGCCCAGCGCCAGCGTCTTCTCCGGGCCGAGCGGCCAGTACACGCGCCGCGCGACCGGCTCCAGCCGCGCGAGCAGCGGCTCCAGGCGCGCGAGCAGCCGGTCCATCATCCTGCGCGGGCGGTTCGAATCCATGAGGCTCCAGACGGTGCACGGGACGGGCCAGTACATGGCCCGCGGCCAGGACCTTGCGCGCCAGCCCTCCCAGAATCGTCACTCCCTGTGCTACGTATCGAAGAGCCGGAGAGGTCCCTCCGGAGAGAGCCCGAGACAGCTTCCTCCAGTAGAGCAGCCGGAACCGTCCCTCCGCAGAGCCGCCCTCTCTTGGACCCGATCCGCGGCCAGTGCGTTGCCCCGGTGCGAGACCGGGAATGCCGATTGCGTTCGCACTGCCCCATGTCCAGCACCAGCACACCTCCCGTCCGTGGCGAGACTCGCCACCTCGCCCGCGCCCGAAGCCTGGCGCGTCTCCTGGATCGGGCCGTCACGGTGCCAGGGACGAATTTCGGCGTCGGACTGGATGGGGTGATCGGACTGGTTCCGGGACTCGGTGATGCTGCGGGCGGAGCACTGTCGCTCTACGTGCTCTATCTCGGTTACCGGGCAGGTGCGCCGGCGAGCGTGCTCGTCCGGATGGCCGCGAACGTGGCGCTGGACGTCGTGGTGGGCGGTGTACCGCTGCTCGGCGACCTGTTCGACCTCGGCTTCAAGGCGAACCTGCGGAACGTGTCGCTGCTCGAGCGGAGCCTAAGCGATCCGCAGCGGGCGCAGCGGGCGGGCCGGCTGATCCTGGGCGCGCTCGCACTGTTTCTCGTGCTGGTCCTGGCGGGTGTGATCGCGCTGGTCGTGCTCGCCGTGAGCGCGCTCGGTGCACTGCTGTAAGCCGGTTCCGCTCGGCGCGCAGTCGTCGGCCTCGCTCAGCGCGAGCCCATCGTCTTGATCAGCTTGTTGTAGATCCCCGCCATCATCAGGCTCGGTGCCCACATGGCGACGAAGGTGCTGAGGCGGTGCCGGCCGCGCAGCTCGAGGATGACCGCCGCCGCCATCGCGCCCACCGAGCTCATCAGGAAGAACGAGGAAGGCAGCTGTGCGGTCTGCTGCTCGAGAAGCCGGGTGAGCGGCCCCTCCGCGTGATCGTTGCGGACCACCGGCGCGTGCTCGTAGGTGCGCTCGTCGAGCGCGCTCGCGGGATTGACCTCGGGTGGCGTCATGGTGCCCCGGTTGATTGTGCTCCTGCACGCACTCGGGCAAGTCAGGTGCCACGCGCAATCCAGCGCGAGAGACGCGCCGCGGCGGTCGCGAGCGGCGGACCGGCCGGCGTTGCTTTTGCACGTCGAGCGGGCTGGACGGATGGGCGGCACCGCGGACCACGGACGCTCGGAACGCCGGGGAGCAACGCATGACCGAGGACGCGACACGTGCGGCGCCGGGTGACCTGAATCCGGCGTCGGAAGGGAAGGGCCCGCTGCTGCAGCGTGACTACTGGGCGGTCTTCGAGGATTGCCCGCTGCGTCCGCAGCAGCTCGCGAAGCTGGTCACGGAGCGCTTCTGCGAGCTGCCACCGCCGGAGATCGTGCGGTTCGAGCCGCCGGAGGGTGGACTCGCGCTGGAGGTCGGGCACCGGATGGGGATCGACATCCGCGGGGCGGGCCCCTGCGCCGTGCGGGTCGTGCACCGCGATGCAAACAGCATCACGCTGCTCACGCTGACCGATCATCCCGAGGCGGGACGCATCACGTTCGGCGCGTATCCGAACGAGGAAGGCGACGTGATCTTTCACATCCGGAGTCGTGCGCGGGCGAGCTCGAAGCGCCGCTTCGCGGAGTTTCTCGCCGTCGGCGATGCAATGCAGGCGAGTACGTGGACGGAGTACATCAATCGCCTTGCCGCCGTGATCGGCTGTGGGATCCGGGGCGAGATCCATGCGGACACCGAGGAAGTGGAGCCGACGAACGCAGACTCCTGGGCGGGGCTGCACGAGCCGACCTTCCTGGCACGTGGCAACTGATGAGCGAGTGGCGCTTCCTGAGAGGCTGGACGGACGCGGAGCTGAGGGACCGGCTGCGCGGGCTGCACGCACTGGAGCGCAACTTCGAGTACGACAGGGCGTCGATGACCGCCGCACACGGCTGGCACGGCTATTCGTCCGAGGCACTGCTCGCGACGGAGCGTGCGGGCGCGCCCGCGGAAGATGGCTTCTTCGAGCGCGGCTGGCTCGCGATGCGCAACTTCCAGTTTTCCGATCCCACCATCGTCACTGCACACTTCGACACGGACGCGCCGCTGCGCGGGCGTCGCATGCTGCTCGAGGTGAAGGTCCTGGGACTGCGCTACCTGAACGGCACCATGGTGAGCACCGTGCGCACGGAATCCACGGACCGCGAGACCGTACATGGATTCCGCTACGATACGCTCGAGGGCCACATCGAGTGCGGCACCGAGTGGTTCCTGCTGACGAAGGATCACGAATCCGGCGAGATCCGCTTCGCGATCCGCGCGCGCTGGCGGCCGGGCGACTTCCCGAACTGGTGGAGCCGCGCCGGGTTCCACGTCCTCTCGCGCCGCTACCAGCGACGCTGGCACGTACGCGCGCACCATCGCCTGCTCGCACTCATGCGCGAGCCGAAGGAAACGCTGCGACTGCCCGGCGGCCGCCTCGTCCACGAAGGGCCCGACGTCGCATTCACGTTCGAACGAGGACTGCAATCATGAGCTACGGAACAGGCCCCTTCACGCGCGCGGCCATGCTCGGCGGCATGAGTGGGCTGCGCAGTGCCGCAGGCATCGCGGCCGTGAGCAACGGCCTGGCGGAGCGGCCCGAGCTCGCCGACGGTGTGCTTCAGCGCACGCTCGCGCGACCGCACGTCGCCCGCGCGCTGACGCTCGCCGTGATCGGCGAAGCGGTCGGTGACAAGATGCCGTTCATCCCGCCACGCATCGATCCGCTGCCGCTCTCCGGGCGCATCGCGTTCGGTGCGCTCGCCGCCGCCGGCGGCGCGCGTCGTCGCCACGAGTCGCGGATGGCAGCTGCACTGGTCGGCGGCGTCGCGGCCGTCGCGAGTGCGTATCTCGCCTACTACCTGCGCCGTGACCTGACACGGCACGGCACGCCGGATCCGATCGTCGCGCTCGCCGAGGACGTCACGGTGCTCGAGGCCGCGCGGCAGGGGATCGGTG
>CAYSGF010000359.1:0-2420 GCA_964430275.1 uncultured Gemmatimonadaceae bacterium | reverse complement strand
TCGACGATGGGCCCCGGGTTCCGCATCGACCCGAACCTCTATCGTCGGGTGGCAGCACGATGATTACGACGAAGGCCAAGACGAAGGCGAACGTCCGCGAGAAGAAGGAAGCGGCCGTTGCGGAGCTGGCCGGCAAGTTCGAAGCGGCGAATGCCGTGTACCTGGCCGACTTCAGCGGACTGAGCGTGAAGCGGGTGACGGAGCTGCGCGCGCGCCTGCGTAATGCGGGTGTCGAGTACATCGTCGTCAAGAACACGCTCGCCGAGAGGGCGCTGCAGGGGATCGACTTCCCTGACATCGCCGAGTTCTTCCGGGGTCCGACGGCCGTCGTCTTCGGTCCGGCCGACCCGGTTGCCGCCGCGAAGGTGCTGGCGGATTTCGCGAAGGAGAACGACGACCGTCCTGCATTGAAGGCGGGCGTCGTCGAGCGCAGGCCCGTAACGGCTGCCGAGATCAACCGGCTGGCCAAGCTGCCGCCGCGCGAGCAGCTGCTGGCCGAGCTCGCGGGCGCTCTCGAGGCGCCCATGGCTCAGCTCGCCTACATGATGCAGGCGAAGTTGCAGGAGCTCGTCGGTCTCATGGATGCGTTGCGGGAACAGCGGGGCGCCTGAGCGTCGCCGAATGCAACGAGCGTTTCACACCACACGGTTCATACAGGAAGAAGATCATGGCTAACAAGGAAGAGCTGCTCGAGGCCATCGGCAACATGACCGTCCTGGAGCTGGCGGAGTTCGTCGAGGCGTTCAAGACGAAGTTCGGCGTGACGGCGGTCATGGCAGCGCCTGCCGCAGGTGGCGCAGGTGCGGGCGGGGCAGCGGCGCCGGCGGCCGAGGAGAAGACGGAGTTCGACGTCGTCCTCAAGGAGGCCGGTGCGAAGAAGATCCAGGTGATCAAGGTCGTCCGCGAGGTGACGAGCCTGGGCCTGAAGGAAGCCAAGGACCTGGTCGACAACCCGCCGAAGGCGGTGCGTGAGGGCGTCTCGAAGGACGAGGCGAACCAGATCAAGGCGAAGCTGGAAGAGCAGGGCGCGACCGTCGAGCTGAAGTAATCCGATCGTGCGGCGGTGCCGGTCCAGGGATCGGCGCCGCACCGCGACGGACGAGGCGCTGCGGGCATGGCCTGCCGCCTCGCGAGCGGGCCGGCGACACGGAGGGGGCTCCGGTTCGACGGTCCGTGCTTCGGCTCTGACGGGAGCGCGTATGCTCGACACGAGCGACACCCACAGTTCGATCCGCGACAGCATCCCCACCGCCGGGCAGGCGGCCGGGGGTTTCTGTGCTTGTTTCCCGGGCCGCACGGCCTGAGGGAGGGATATCCGTTTTGGCTACTGAAACGAACGGGAAGAACGGCGCGAGCTTGCAGGCCGGCCGCATCCCCGTCGTCAGCTTTGCGAAGCTGCCGGCGGCGATGGACATGCCGAACATGCTCGACATCCAGATCGAGGCGTTCAGTGCGCTGCTCAAGAACGTCCGCGAGGGCGAGGAGCAGGCGGACGTCGGTCTGGAGCGCGTGTTCAATGAAGTGTTCCCGATCACCGACGTGAACGACAAGTTCTCGCTCGAGTTCGTGTCGTACGCGCTGGGCGAGCCGAAGTACGCAGTGGACGAGTGCATCGAGCGCGACATGACGTATGCCGCGCCGCTCAAGGCGACACTCCGGCTGGTCGTATGGGAGGACGTCGAGGATGCGGAGCGGCGGCCGAAGGACATCATCGAGAAGGAGGTCTATCTCGGTGACCTGCCGCTCCTGACCGATCTCGGCACCTTCATCATCAACGGCTCCGAGCGCGTGATCGTCAGCCAGCTCCACCGCTCGCCGGGCGTGGTCTTCGAGGAGACGACGCACCCGAACGGCAGCAAGCTGTTCAGCTCGCGCATCATCCCGTTCCGCGGCTCCTGGGTGGAGTTCACGGTGGACATCCACGACGTCGTGTACGTCCACATCGACAAGAAGAAGAAGTTCCCGGCGACCGCGCTGCTGCGCGCATTCGGCTACGGCAACGACGAGGACATCCTGCGCCTGTTCTTCACGACGCGGGAGCTGGAGCTGAACGAGGAGATCGACGCGACGAAGGCAGCGCAGCGCCGTGACGTGCTCGGCCTGCTGTTGGCCGAGGAGATCGCGGACCCGGAGACCGGCGAAGTGGTCGCGGAGATCGCCGAGGAGTTGACGCTCGAGCTCTACAACCGGCTGCAGCGCGCCGGTGTGGCGAAGGCGAAGGTCTTCACGAGCGGCATCGAGGGGCGCGCGGGGGAGAGCCCGCTGCTCAAGAACACGCTGCGCAAGGACCCGACGGCCAACGAGGAGGAGGCGCTCAAGGCGATCTACTCGCTGCTGCGTCCCGGCGAGCCGCCGAACATGGAGACGGCGCGCCTGGCGCTCGAGCGCATCTTCTTCAACCCGAAGCGCTACGACCTCGG
>CAYSGF010000358.1:0-27869 GCA_964430275.1 uncultured Gemmatimonadaceae bacterium | reverse complement strand
GCTGCGGCTCTCCCCCGATCGCGCCGAGCTCACGACGCTGCGCGGCGAGATCGGCAGCAGCGACGTGCAGGCGAGCGGGATGCTGGAGAACCTGCTGGGCTTCGTGCTGCGGGATCAGGACCTGCGCGGCAGTGCCACGGTTCGCAGCGCACACTTCGACCTGAACGAGTGGCGTTCCGAGGACGACACGCGGGAGGTCATCCCGGTGCCGCCGCGCATCGACGTCGCACTCGACGCGACCGTGGATCGGCTCAGTTACGCTGCGCTCGAGCTCACGAATGCCCGCGGCGACCTGCGCGTCCACGACCAGCGCGTTACCCTCGACGAGTTCCGCATGGACATGCTCGGCGGCTCCGCGATCGCGAGCGGCTTCTACGAGACGACCGACCCGGCACGACCGACGTTCGATGTCGACATGCAGCTCGCCAGCATCGACATCGCATCCGCATTCGGCGCGCTCGCCACCGTCCAGGCCCTCGCGCCGGTCGCACGCTATGCGCAGGGCAGTGTCTCGGCCGACGTGGCACTGAAGGGTGCAATGGGCGAGGACATGATGCCGTTGTTCGAGGTGCTGACCGGCCTCGGCTCGTTCCGGACGTCACAGCTCGTGATCAGCGACTTCCCGGCACTCGCGCGCATCGCGGACGCAGTGAAGGTGGATCAGCTACGCAACCCGACGTTGTCTGCGCTCGGCTCGTCGTTCGAAGTGCGCGGCAGGCGCCTGCACGTGCAGCCGTTCGACGTCGGTATCGGTCCCGCACGCATGCGCGTGGCAGGATCGAACGGCATCGATCGCTCGCTGGCCTACGACCTTCAGCTCCAGGTGCCACGCGCTCTTTTCGGCTCCCGGGCCGAGCCCGTGCTCGCGAGTTTCGGCGAGCAGGCCTCGCGACTCGGCATCGACCTCGCGAGCGCGGAGCACATCATGCTCGGTATCGGGGTCGGCGGCACCGTGGCAGAGCCGACCGTGACGACGAGCCTCGCCAGCATGGCGGGCTCCGCCACGGCCGGCGTCGAGCAGGCGCTCCGTGGCGAGGCCGATCGACGCGTTGAGGTGGTCACCGAGCGCGTGGATTCCGCGGCTGCACAGGCCCGCGAGCGTGCCGCGGCGCAGGCGGCCGAGCTCGTTGCGGAGGCCGAACGGCGCGCGACAGCGATACGCGCAGAGGCGAGCAGACTCGCCGGGTCCGTGCGCCACGAGGGGCAGGCACGCGCCGACTCGCTCGAGGCCCGCGCGACGAATCCCGCCGCACGCATCGCGGCGCGCGCAGCCGCCGCGCGACTGCGCAGCGAGGCCGACGAATCGGCGGATCGCATCATTGCCGAGGCGGATGCACGCGCGCAGGCGCTCGTCGACGAGGCGAAACAGCGCGCCGACGCGTTGACGCAGGGCTGAGCGCCCGGAAAAACCGCGCAGCACCGGCAGCCGTAGTGCAAGTGGAGACAGTGTCCACGAACCGGAGGAGCCGATGCACAAGCACGTGAAGATCCTGGGCTGGCTGCAGGTCGTTCTCGGAATCATCGACCTGCTGATCGGACTCATGGCCTTCGGCGTCATCTCCGGTGCCGGTTTGCTTTCCGGCGACGCTGCCGTCTTCGGCATGCTCTCCCTGATCGGCGGCTTCGCCGGAGCGTTCATGCTCATCATGGCACTGCCCAACCTGCTGTGCGGACTCGGTCTGCTGCGCAACTGGGGCGGCTGGGTCATCGTGCTGGCGGTCATCCTCGGCGTCTTCAACATGCTGAAGTTCCCCTTCGGCACGGCGATCGCCTTCTATACCTTCTGGATCGCCTGGCGCCTCTACAACGCACCCGACCTCGGTACGAGCTGACGCGTCAGGACGGAACCGACGGCCATTGCTGGCGTATCGCGGCGGTACGGGCACATCTTTCCAGCCCGGTATCGACTCGATGCGAGGCACCGCCGATGGCCAGCCATGCGAACGCGTGAGCGGCACACCTGCCGGGCGCAGGGCTGGACCAGCCCTGCGCCGCTGTATTGCCTACGCCTCCTGATCCTCGCTCTAGCCATTGCCGGCTGTGCGTCCACCCATGCCGACCCTCCGGCGCGGCCGTCGCTTGCATGCGTGATCGACGGCGGTGCACCCGCGTCGGTCGTCGACGTCGCGACAACGCGTCGGGTCGATCCGGCGCACGCACCGGTCCCGCACAATGACGATGAGCGCCTCGTCTTCGCGCAGCTCTATGAGCCGCTCGTGCGCGTGGACTGCGAGGGTGCGATCGTTCCCGGTCTCGCCGAATCGTGGACAACTTCCGCTGACGGCAGGACCTGGACGTTCCGCCTGCTGCCGGACGCGTCCTTTTGGGACGGCGCACCAGTCACTGCACCGGCCGTGCTGGCGGCGTGGGCATCGTTGGCGGAGCCACCTCCGTTCGCCTGGATGAGCGCCATCAGTGAGCGGGAGGTGCAGGTCGGGCTCCATGCGCCGTCCGCGGATGCGTACCCGTTCGCCCATCCGTCGCTTGCCGTGGCACGATACGATGCTGTGGCGCCATGGCCGGTCGGCACGGGTCCGTACTTACCGGGGTCGCAGGAATCCGGAGACCTGAGACTCACCGCGCGCGTGCCGTCGGCTGGTGCACCCGCAGAGCTCGTGTTCCGACCCGTTCCGGGCGGCGACGGCCGCCGCGCGATCGATGCACGTGCGGGTTTGCTCGTCTCGACGGAACCCGCCGTCGTCGAGTATGCTCGCGCCCATCCAGCGTACACGACGACGCCACTGCCCTGGAGCCGCACTTACGTGCTGCTGACAACGGCAGGGGACACAGATGTGGCCACGCGGATGCCGCCCGAGGAGGATCGCGCCGCGCTCGCGCGCGACGCCGCCTCCGTCGGCACACGTGCGGCCGCCCCGCCGATCCCGCGGAACGGCGCACCATGCATAACCGACGTGAGTGCTCCCGCTGCCCCGGGCAGGGCGGCGTATGGCTCGATTGCGTATCCGATGCACGATCCCATTGCGCGCAGCATCGCCGAGCGGCTTGCGGCACGGGCATGGCCGGCTGTGCGCGCGCCGTCCTGGCTGAGGGCGCTGTCACACGGCCGCAGCACCGGCGACGCCCTCACGACGAGCGCGCTCGACCAGCGTTCCCTCGCGGCCGCGATCCGCGAACGTCAGCACGCCGGCTACGTCCTCGCGATCCCACATTCGCCACCAGGGGAGTGTGGCATTGCGGCATTCGCCCTGAACGACGCACAACGCGCGGTTCTCGCGCCCGGGCTGCTGCCGGTGGCGCTCGTCGACACGCGGGCACACCTGCTGCGAAGCGTGGACGTCGGCAGGGTCTCGGTGGATGCCGGCGGCACGCTGCGCTTCGATGACGGCCGGTGATGAGCTTCCGCACGCGCATTCTGCTCGCCTGCCTGATCGCCGCGGCAGCCCCCCTCATCATCTTCGCGCTCGGTGCCCGCCGCGAAGTGGCGCAACGACTGGGTGCGCAGTTCGAGGCGCGCGTGCAGGCGTCCACCGGAGTCATCCGTGACGATCTCGCGCGGGAGGCTGCTGCCCTCGATGGCCGGCTTGGCGCGCTCGCTGCGCGGATCGCCGACGACCCCGTGCAGCGCGCCGCGCTCGTACAGAGCGCAACCGGCAGCACGCTGCGCGACTATGCCGCGCGCGCCATGCCCGCCAGCGGGCTCGACTACTTGCTGCTCCTGGACGACAGCGGCCGCGTGCTCAGCTCCGGCCATTTCCGGAACGACTACGATCGGGTGACAAGTGCCGGCGAGGCCCTGCTCGGTACGACGCAGCCGGTGCTCGTCGCCGCACGTCGCCCCGCCGGTACCTTCCTCGCCCTCGCGCGCGCACACCCGCTCACCCTCGCAGGCCGGCGCTTCGCGCTCGCCGGCGGCGCGGAAATCGACAGCGCGTTCATCCGCAGGCTCGCGCGGGTGGCCGACAGCACCATCGTGGTGACACTCAGCTATCCGGGCGGGTCCCTGCGGTCGAGCGCGGCGTCGATGCCAATGGATGGCTACCGCGAGCAACTGAGCATGCCGTTCGTGGACGACGGTGCCGGTGCGAACGCAGGCGTCGAGGCCGTATGGACGATCAACCATTCGCGCGCGCCGCTGCTCTCTGTTCAACGCGGTCTGGATCGCTGGCTGCTTGCGGCGATCGCCGCCGCGATCGTTCTCGCGCTGGTGATCGCCCGGTTGCTCGCGGCGCGCGTGAACCGGCCGCTCGAAGAGCTCGCGGCGAACGCGCGCCGGATCGATCTCGACCTTCCGGAGACGAGCTTTGCGATGCGACGCGACGACGAGGTCGGCTCACTGGCGCGCGTGCTCGATACCATGGTGCAGCGCCTGCGCACGAGCATCACGGAGCTCCGTGCGGCCGAGCGGCGCGCGACGGTCGGTGATATCGCCCGCCAGGTGAACCATGACATCCGCAACGGACTGCTGCCCATTCGCAACGTGATCCGGCACCTGGACGAGGTCTCCACGGAAGCTCCTGCACAGCTGCCCACCGTGTTTGCCGAGCGCGTGCCCACACTGCACGAGGGCATCGGCTACCTCGAGAAGCTGGCGACCAGCTACGCGCGACTTTCGCCGGGCGGCGAGCGACAACGCTGCGACGTGAACACCGCGATCCGCACGGTGGTCGCCGGCGCGTCGGTCCGGCTCGAGCTGGCGGAGTCGCCGCTGCTGGTCGAGGCGGATCCCGTGGCCCTGCGACGGATCATCGAGAACCTCGTCGTCAACGCAACCGACAGCCTCGAGAATGGCAACGGCAGCGTCACGGTAGCGACGCACGCCGACACCGCGAGCGGCGAGCGCCGTGTCGTGATTGCCGTTGCGGATACGGGCGCCGGCATCGACCCCGGAGCTCTCGACCGCGTGTTCGACGACTTCTACACGACGAAGGCGCACGGGACGGGGCTGGGCCTCTCCATCGTGCGCCGGCTGGTGAACGACCTGGGCGGCCGCGTAGGCGTGGAGAGCGAGATCGGCCGCGGCACGACCTTCCGAATCGAACTGCCGGAGGCGGTGTGAGCGAGCGTATCCTCGTGGTCGATGACGTGCCCGCGATGGCGGAGCAATACGCCTATGACCTGCGACGGCTCGGCGGCTTCCACACGCGTACCGTCGCCGGCGGCCGCGAGGCGATGGCCGCACTCGTCGAGGAGGACGTGGACTGCATGATCCTCGATCTCGAGATGCCCGGAATGGACGGCTTCGAGGTGCTGCGCTCGATGCGCGAGCGCGGCTTCGACGTGCCCGTCATCGTCTATACCGGGACCGGTGACTTCGATCGCTGTGTCCAGGCCGTGCGGCTGGGCGCATACGGCTTCATCGACAAGGCCGAACCAATGCAGCGCGTCGTGCAGGAAGTGCGCAACGCGCTCGAGCGCGGACGCCTCGTTGGGGAGGTGAAGCGGCTGCGCGCACGCGTGGATAGTGACAGCGCAATGATCGGTGAGAGCAGTGCCATACGACGCCTCCAGGAGGATATCCGTCGTCTCGCGCCCATCCCCAGCCCCGTACTCGTGCTGGGCGAGAGCGGGTCCGGCAAGGAGCTGGTCGCGCGCGACCTGCACACGCTCGGACGCGAGTCGAATGCGCCGTTCATTGCCGTGAACTGTGCCGCACTGCCCGAGTCGCTGGTGGAGAGCGAGCTGTTCGGCCACGAACGCGGGGCGTTCACCGGCGCGGAGCGCGCACGCCGCGGCGCCTTCGAGCTCGCAGGGAAGGGAACCCTCTTCCTCGACGAGATCGGCGAGCTGCCGCTGCCCGTACAGGCGAAGCTCCTGCGCGCGCTCGAGGCGCGCGAGATCACCCGGCTCGGCGCGGAAAAGACGACGCCGGTGGACGCACGCGTCGTCGCCGCCACACATCGCGACCTCGAGGCCGACGTCGCCGCAAAGCGCTTCCGCGAGGACCTGTACTACCGCCTCAACGTTCACATTCTGCGCGTGCCGCCGCTGCGCGAGCACGCGTCCGACGTGCCGCTGCTCGTCGATCACTTCCTCACCACCATCTCCGCCCGGTTCGGGGTTCGGCCGAAGTCCATCGATCCGGACGCGATGCGACTGCTCGGCGCGTATGACTGGCGTCGCAACAACGTCCGCGAGCTGCGCAACATCGTCGAGCGCCTCATCATCGCCGCGGAAGCCGACGTGATCGGCGTCGAGCACGTCCCGCCGGAGATCGCCGAGCAGGACTCGGGCGCCGGTGCGTCCTCCCTGCAGGCACGCAGGGCGGAGGCGGAGCGGACGATCATCGTGGACGCTCTCGACCGCAACGGCTGGCACATCACGAACACCGCGCGCCAGCTCGGCCTCGCCGACCACGCCAGCCTGCTCAAGATCATGCGCCGCCTCGGCATCAGCCGGACGTAGCGCGTGAGCGTAGCCGGCGCATCCATGGCTCAACAACAGAACAACATCTTCGCTGCAGAGCACGCGGAGCGCGCAGAGGCGTCACCGCGCGAGCCGGCGGTCCTGTAGACGCGGCCTGAACCGCGCACGTGGGGTGGCACACGCGCGTCATGTGTCCGAATGGACACGCGTGTCGTTCGTCAACGTGTCCGACAGCACACGAAACGGTCGTCGCCGTCCCTTCGCCGCAGGCTCGCCAGTCGCTGTAACTCGTGCGTTTCCAACGTTATACGACGAAGCCGCTCGACGCGAGGCCGGCGGTTGGCCGCTTGCCTTTCTCTGACGCCGAAGTCCAATGCGAACCGCGCCCCGACGGGCGCACGGCAAGGGGAGGCAACATGTTGAGCATTCATCGGAATCGACTCGCCGCGATCACGGGAGCGGTCACGCTCGCACTGCTGGCGGCGGCATGCGGTGACGGACAGGAATCGCCGACGCCACGGGGAGTCGTGGCGGCGTCGCCTGCGCAGCCGAAACCGGTCACGGCAATCCCGGTCAGCGACGTGGAGGTCGTGGAGCCGGCCGCGCCGACAGTGCCGGCCGACGTCACGTACGCGGATGCAGAGTCCGTTTTTCATTCGGGCCGATACGACGACGCGGCGGAGATGTTCGGCGTGTACGTCGATTCGCATCCGGACAATGCGTGGGGTCACTACATGCTCGGGCTGTCCGCATGGCGCGCAGGCGACATCGATCGTGCAGCGAGTGCGCTGGAGCGCTGCGTCGAGTTGGACAGCGCGAACGTGAAGGCGCGCACGAATCTCGCCCGCGTGCTGCTCGATCAGGATCGCGCAAGGGATGCGCTCGTGCACATCGAAGTGGCGCGCTCGCTCGATCCCGAATCGAGCCAGGTGCTGCGCGTGACGGGCAACGCCCTGAGCGAGCTGGACAGGGCCGACGAGGCGCTCGCCACGTACCGCGATGCGCTGCTGCTCGACCCGCAGGACGCATGGTCCATGAACAACTATGCGCTCATGCTCATCCGGCTGGGCCGCTTCGAGGAGGCGCTGCCGCCGCTCGCGCGCGCCGTCGAGCTGAAGCCGGAATCCGCGCTGTTCCAGAACAACCTCGGCATCGCCCTCGAGCGGACCGGCGACCTCGTCGGCGCCAGCACCGCATACGCCGCGGCCCTGAGCGCGGACTCCACCCATGAGCGGGCACGCATCAGCATGGATCGCGTTGCCCAGCAGGTCTATGACGGCGACGCGGTGGTCATGGATCTACAGGGCCTGGCCATGGCGTTCGTCGAGGAGATGGAGCGCTGGGCGACGCCACCCCAGCCGGTCGTGATCGGCACGCCGGTCACACCAGGCGCGCCGCAGGACTAGTGATCCCTGCCGGCACGGCCCCGCACTGACGAAGGTGCGGGGTCGTTCCACTCGTCCCACCCAGCCCCCCGACGGCCCCAAGTTTCGTCCCTGATGTCCTCGTTCTCTTGTCGGTCTACAGGTCCAATCCTAGCTTTCTGTAGACCCTATAGAGGAAGCTTCATGGCACACGACCAGTCGGACCTGCTGCAGGGCACGCTCGAGCTGCTGATCCTGAAGACGGTCTCGCTCGAGCCGCTGCACGGCTGGGGCATCAGCCAGCGGATCCAGCAGATGTCACGGGACGTCTTTCAGGTGAACCAGGGCAGTCTGTATCCGGCGCTGCAGCGGATGAAGTCGCGGGGCTGGATTGCGTCGGAATGGCGGCGTACGGAGAACAACCGTCGGGCGCGCTACTACAAGCTGACGGCGGCGGGCGAGCGGGAGCTGGCGCGGGAGCGATCGCAGTGGGAGCGTTCGTCGTCTGCGGTGAACTGGGTGCTCGACTGGAAAGGCGGCATCGCATGAGGTGGCTGACGGCGGCTCGGGAGCGGCTGCGCACGTTGATATTCGGTGCGCGCGAGGATGCGGACACGGAGGAGGAGATGCGCTTTCACCTGGAGATGGAGGCGCAGCGTCGTGAGCGCGAGGAAGGTCTGGCGCCGGCGGAGGCCCGGCGTCGTGCGGCGGTGGCGTTCGGCGGGGTGGAGAAGCACCGCGAGGCGGTGCGCGATGCGCGCGGCTGGGCGTGGCTGAGCGGGTTGTCGCTGGACGTCAAGCTGGGTGCGCGGATGATTGCGAAGACGCCGGTACTCACGCTTGCGGGCGGTCTCGCGATCGCGGTGGCGGTGTGCCTGGCGTCGGCGGTCTTCCAGTTCATGAACTACATGGCGAGTCCCAAGCTGCCGCTCGAGGACGTGGGCCGGATCGTCCGCGTGCAGAACTGGAATCTGGAGCAGGCCGAGCCGGAGATGCGCGCGCTGCGCGACTATGGTGTCTGGCGTGGCGAGCTTGAGTCGATCACGGATCTGTCGGCGGTGGTGACACAGGAGTACCAGGTGTCGACGGAGGACGCTCGGTATGCGACGCTCGACGGCGCTGAGACTGCGGCGTCGCTGTTCCGCGTGCTGCGCGTTGCGCCGCTGCTCGGTCGTACTCTGCTCGAGGCCGACGAGGCGCCGGACGCGCAGCTGGTCGCAGTTCTCGGTTACACTGCGTGGCAGCGGCTCTTCGACGGGGATCGCGCGGCCATTGGTCGCACGGTCCGACTCGGGGCGGAGCGCGCGACGGTCGTCGGTGTCATGCCGCCCCGTTTCGGCTTCCCGGTGGACGAGGAGGTCTGGGTTCCGCTGCGCCACGACGTGCGCGCGTTCGCGACCGGTGAAGGACCCCCGATCAATGTCATTGGCCGACTCGCGCCCGGCGCTTCGCTGGAGCAGGCGAGGGCGGAGCTGGAGACCATCGGACTGCGAGTGGCGGGCGAGCGACCGGCGACGCACGAGCATCTGCGGCCGCGCCTGGAGCAGCTCGAGGACGTCTTCGCGATGACGCCGTTCGTACGGGTCCTCAACCTCCCGTTCCTGCTGTTTCTGCTCGTCGTCGCGGCGAACGTGGGTACGCTGGTGTTCGCGCGCACGGCGACCCGCGAAGGGGAGATCGCCGTACGCACGGCCCTTGGCGCGAGCCGCCGGCGCATCGTGCTGCAGCTCTTCACCGAAGCACTGGTGCTGACGGGCGCAGGCGCCGCCGTAGGACTGGCCGCCGCCCACTGGGGGTTGCACTGGGGGATGGACCTGTTCTGGGAGGTTCAGCAGTCGCAGGCACCCTGGTGGTTCGATGCTGGCATCTCGTGGACCGCCATTCTATATGCAGTAGCCCTCGTCTTCGTCGCCGCCGCAGTGATCGGCGGATTGCCTGCACTGAAGGCGACCGGGAAGCGGCTGCGCGCGAGTCTGCCGCAGGCGGGCGCAGGCGGCTCCGGTGCGCGCTTCGGCGCCATCTCTACCGGCGTGATCATCGTGCAGGTCGCCCTCTGCGTTGCGTTCCTGCCCGTTGCCTTCCAGAGCGGGCTGGAGCTGATGCCCGAGCGGAACCTCGAGGGCGCCTTCCCGGCGGGAGAGTTCCTCGCGGGCCGACTGGGCCAGGCGGGCCCGGCTGCCGGTGATCCTGCTGACAGTGCACTCATCGAGCGCACCGCTGCCATGCACGAGGAGGTAAAGCGCCGCCTCGCCGCCGAGTCGGGCATCACGGCTGTCAGCTTCGTCACCCGCATGCCCGGCTTCAACCACCCGATGGACGAAGTCATTCTCGACGCGGATACCACGGAGCTGCATGGCATTCGACGGGTCGGCATCGATCTCGCCTTCTTCGACATGATGGACGCTCGCGTGGTGAGCGGCCGCGCGTTCCATGCAGGCGACCTGTCGTCGGGCGCCGCGATAGCGATCGTCGATCAGGGCTGGGTTCAGGAAGAGCTCGGCGGCCGCAATGTGATCGGGCAGCGCATCCGTTATGAAACGGGCGGGCCCAGCGAGTCCGGACGTTGGTACGAGATCGTCGGTGTCGTCGACGTGCCCCAGGATGCGTTCGGCCCCGGAGAGGCCGTGGCCGTCTTCCATCCGCTGCGTGTCGGCAGGAACGCCACCCTGCAGGTGTATATGCACACGACCGAGGGTCCGGAAACGCTGGTGCCGCGCATCCAGGCGATCGTATCGGCGGTGGACCCGGCGATCGCGATGATCGACCTGCGGCCGCTCGATGACCACTGGCGTCCCGTCATGAAGTCGAACGTCTTCTTCGCCGCCGGGCTGGGAACGGTCGCGGCGATCATCCTGCTGTTCGCGCTGATCGGCATCTACTCACTGGTGTCGTTCACGGTCACGCAGCGCTCACGGGAGATCGGCATCCGCGCGGCCCTCGGCGCGAACCCGCGGCGCATCATCACATCCATCTTCGGGCGTGCCGCCATGCAGATCGGGCTCGGCGTGCTGGTCGGCGCGGCGATCGTCAGTCTCACGATCATCGACTCACCCGAGGGGCTGCGCCTGGTGGTCGGTGTGGCGATCGCCATGGCCGTGATGGGGATGATCGGCTGCATCGTGCCGGCGCTGCGGGCACTGCGCATCCAACCGACGGACGCGCTGCGCTCGGAGTAGAAAAGCGTGCGGCGCACCGGCCATGGAACGGTGCGCCGCGTGTGCGGCCATGCTTGACGAGCCCGGGCTCAGCGTGGCGGCAGCGCCTCCCAGATCGCGGGATCCTCCGGACCCAGCACCCATACCGAGAAACCACGCAGGCCGTGACGGCGCATGAGGTCCAGCCGCGCGCGGAAGCTGCGCGCGTCCTCGAGGAAGATCCACTCGAACGTACCGCCCACCGGGAAGAACGCGTAGCTGACCTGGTGCTCCTCGCTCCAGTGCACGTCTGCCTCGTAGCGGTCCACGATGCCGAGCGCGCGCGCATGGCTGAGCTGCGCGCTGTACGAGCGCGCCAGCTCCGGTGTGATGCGTTCCTCGTACGACGTAAACCAGTGCTGCGAGCCCACTGCGATGCCGACTGACAGCTTGTTCGCCGGGACGTGCTCCAGGAAATAGCCGACCACGTCCTCCATCCACGGCAGGCTCGCCTGCGGACCCGGCGGCGTCCGGCGCGTGTGCTGCGAGTAGCTCATGATCGAGATGAAGTCGCCGATCTCGCCGAGTGCGCGCAGGTCATAGCCGCCGCGCCAGCTGTCGAACAACCATTCGTGATACGGTCGTGGCCCTGCCAGCTCGTCCGGACGATGCACCACGGCGACGCTCAGCCCGCAGCCCGCGGGTGTCAGCGCCGCGCGCATCTCGCGATAGAACTGCGTGAACACATCACGGTCGTGAATGCTCAGGTTCTCGAAGTCGATCTGGATGCCGTCGTAGTCGTTGCGGCGGCACAGCTCTGCGAGCGATGCGCCGATACGAGCACGCGCCGCCTCATCCACCAGCAGCGTATGCAGCTCGTCCTGATCGAAGCCGCGGTTCACCAGCAATGGAATCACCTGAACGTCATGCGCACGCGCCAGCTCGATCACCCGTCGATCCAGATCGCCCCACACCACCCCGTCCTCGTCCACGAAATACGCAGATGGTGCGACGACGTCGATCCGCGCGATGTTCGCAACGAGACTCTCCCACGCGTCCTCGTTGTCGACGTAATAGAAGAGCCGCTCACCCTGCTCCTGGCCTGCGGCGGGGGCGGCACAGAGGACGGCCGCAAGCGCGGCGGATGCGAGACGGTGCATGCGCGTGTGATCCAGTCGGCAGAGGGATGTACGATCGGCCTGACCGCGCGAATACTGCCGCGCGGGTGGGTTCGCGTCAAACGTCCTTCGTCGAACGCGTACCGCCTGCCGAGCGCGCACGGCGTCTCATGCGACGCCGAACAGCAGCTCCAGGTAATTGCGGTACTCGCGTAGCTGACGCGCCAGAAGCGCGGGTTCCTGCAGCGCCCGCGACACCACGAACGCACCCTCCATCGACACCAGGAACGCGTCCGCCACGTCCTCCGGCTCCACGGACAGACGTGGCGCATGCTCCGACATCGCCAGTCGCAGCCGGGTGCCCAGCTCCGTGCGCCAGGCCAGCAGACCGTCCCGGATCACCGCATTCACGTGCTCGTCGAACAGCCCCGCCTGGTACGCATACGACGCAAACAGACAACCCGCCTGCCCCTCGCTTGCCTCGGCCAGCTCCTCCTCCTGCAGCCCCACGAGCAGCAGCACCTGCTGCAGGGGATCGCGACTCAAACGCTCCGCACGCTCGATGCTCCGCTCCAGCAACGCGTGATCCAGCGCCGCATAGCGCTCGATCAGCGCACGGGCGAGGTCGTGCTTCGATTCGAAGTGATGGAAGAACGCGCCTTTCGTCAGACCGGCCTCCTCCAGCACGGCATCGATGGACGTGCCGCCGTACCCCCGGTCCAGGTACAACCGCTCCGCCACATCCATGATGCGCGTCCGCGTCTCCTCCCCATTCTGTCGCATGCCGCAGTTTAGCATACCATTTGGTATTGTGCAACGACCCTGCGGCCGTTCGGGTTGACCCAACGGGTCCGGCCCGATACATACCGAACGGTTTGACGCAGGGGTGCCACGATGCGAAGTCGGAGTGTCGCGGCCATCGATGGACGAGACGTGCCGCGATGCCGCCGTTCGGGATCGCGGCGAACGACGAACAGATCCCGCCCGCGCATGTGGGTGGCGGAACTAGACGACAAGAAACGATGAACTCTCTACGGGACAGGGTCATGAACCGGAACTGGTGGATCGTACTGCTGCTGCTTGCCCCGGTGGGGTGTGCGCAGGAGCAGGAGCAGGCGCGAGCGCAGGAATCGGAGCAAACGGACGACGTGCCGTTGTACGACAATCTGGGCACGCACAGCTATGCAATCACGACGAGCGTGCCGGAGGCGCAGCAGTATTTCGACCAGGGGTTGCGACTGTACTACGCATTCAATCATGCGGAGGCGATCCGTGCGTTCCGCGCGGCCGCGCAGGCGGACTCGTTGTGTGCGATGTGTCACTGGGGCGAGGCACTCGCGTGGGGGCCGAACATCAATCTACCGATGGACTCGGCGTCCGCGGTGGCGGCGTATGAAGCGGCGCAGCGGGCGCAGCTGCTCGCGTCACATTCAGACGAGCGTGAGCGTGCACTGATCGATGCGCTGGCGAAGCGGTACGCTGCCGTTCCGCCGGCGGATCGAGCGCCGCTCGATTCTGCGTACGCGGAGGCGATGGCGGCCGTGGTCGCCTCGTATCCGGACGATCCGGAAGCGCGGACACTCCACGCGGAGGCGCTGATGGATCTGAGCCCGTGGAACTACTGGGAAGCAGATGGCTCGCCGCGTCCGCAGACGCGCGAGCTGGTCGCGGATCTGGAGCAGGTGATCGAGGCGATGCCGGATCATCCGGGCGCGAATCACTTCTACATTCACGCTTTGGAAGCGGTGGATCCGGAGCGGGCGGTCGCAGCGGCGGAGCGTCTGGCGGGCCTGATGCCCGGTGCGGGACACCTCGTGCACATGCCCGGTCACATCTACATCCGGGTGGGTCGTTACGAGGACGCGATCACCGCGAACGAGCATGCGGTGCACGCGGACGAGACGTTCATCCGGGACCAGAACCCGGCAATGGGCGTGTATGTGGCTGGCTACTATCCGCACAACTACGACTTCCTGGCATTTGCTGCGAGCATGATCGGGCGTCGCGAGCAGAGTATTGCGGCGGCGGACAAGATGAAGACGCTGAGCTCGGACGAGATGCTCTATATGCCCGGCATGTCGTTCCTTCAGCATCATCGGACGCGCAACCTGCAGATGCGCGTGCGCTTCGGTGCCTGGGACGAGATCCTGGCGAGCGAAGCGCCGGCGGAGGACCTGCCGCACGCGCGTGCGATGTGGCACTACGCGCGCGGTCGGGCACTCGCCGCCCGCGGTGATGTGGCTGCAGCGGATGCCGAGCTCGCCCACGTGCGCGAGGCGGCGCAGAATCCGGCGCTCGCCGACATGCCGCTCGAGTTCAACATGTCGGCCGACGTCCTGGCGATCGCTGCGCAGGTGCTCGCGGGCAGCATCGCCGCCGCGCGCTCCGACTACGATGCCGCGGTCGCAAGCTTCCAGGACGCGGCCGAGCGCGAGGACAGACTCACCTATGGCGAGCCGCCGGACTGGTCGGTACCGGTGCGCCAGGAGTACGGCGTCGTGCTGCTGGAGGCGGGACGTGCTGCGGATGCCGAGCGCGTCTTCCAGGAGGACCTTGCCCGCTTCCCCGACAACGGCTGGTCCCTGCACGGCCTCGCCCGTGCGCTCGAGGCGCAGGGCAGGACGCGTGAAGCCGCAGATGTGCAGGCTCGCTTCGAGCGTGTCTGGTCCGGTGCGGACGTGGAGCTGGCCGCTCTCGAGTAGGCCGCTTCTCAGTGCCGGAAGGGATCCCGCGCGTCGCTCGGTGGCGCGCGGGATTCTGCATTCAGTGCATAGTCGTAGAGTGCGACCGCGCCCGTGACGGCCACGAGAGGGGCGATCCAGGGCGCCGTCTGTGGCCAGAGCAGAATCGTACCGATGCCCGTGAACTGAAGCCACGTCACGACTTTGCCGGCGCGCCGGGCGGGCATGCGCATGCGCATGCCGCGGCGCATATGGATCACTGCGCCAAGCGCCACGCCGATGTCGCGTACGAGGAAGAGGGGCAGCGTCCATGCCGGCAGGAGGCCGTAGGCGGCGAGTGCCACGAGGGCGGCGAGCATGAATGTCTTGTCGGCGATCGGGTCGAGCAGCTCACCGGCGGGCGTGACGCTGCCGGTCGCGCGCGCGAGACGCCCATCGATCCAGTCACTGGCCGCGGCGAGCGCCACGATCGCGACACGGGCCGCGACGCCGTCGACCAGAATGAAGGCCGCGGCGAGCGGGAACCGCAGCATGCTGATCGCATTCGGGAGGTTGAGGGCATCCTTCATCAAGACAAGATGGCGCAATGACACAGTCCCCGGGAACGGCACTGGCCGCGTACGCGCCCCGGGCGCCCGATGTCAGACCAGGGGCTCCTGTCCGGCAGCGCGCCAGAGCGACGGCGGTACCACGAGAACGGGCCGACTCGCGGCGCTGATCACGTGCGCAGCGACGCTGCCCAGGCCGTCCGCCGCGATCATGCCACCACGCGTACCGAGAACGACGAGATCCACTTCGTCCGCGGCCGCGCGACGCACGATCGTCGCGGCCGCACTGTCCCCTTGCTCGACCACCTGGTTCACGGCAAGTCCAGCAATGGCGGCAAAGCGATCGCGAACCGCCTCGACGCTGTCCTGCATGACCTGCGTCGCACGCTCGGGGTCGTCCGGAGTCACGTGCATGATGGTGAAGCGGGTCGCGTCCGGCGCGTCGCGTCGTGCGCGCCGCCGAAGCGCCGAGCCCCACGTCAGTGCGACAGCCAGGGCGCCGCGGGCCGCGGGTGAGTCGTCGATCGGGACGAGGACGCTGCCGAGCGGGAGCTGCAATGCGCGCGGCAGGACCAGGCAAGGCACTGCGGATGCGCTGGCGACGCGGTAGGCGGTTCCTTCGACCGGGTACGCGCCGCCCAGGCGATGGGGTCCGAGCACGATCACATCCGCCTCGACCCGCCGTGCTTCCTCTGCGATGACACGCTCCGGAGCGCCCGGATAGATGCACGTTTCCGCGAGCACGTCGCTGCCGATTCCGGCGGCGGTCACGTGATCCGCCATCACGCGATCGTAGCGGTTCGATGCATCCGGACTCGCATGCACGACGTGCAGGCGCGCGCCCGCGAGGCGACTTAGCTCCGCCGCGGCACGCAGGACAGGCACTGCGGCACTGGACAGGTCCGTCGCAACGAGAACATTGCGGAGCGTGAGAGGGCGCATGATCGGTCTCCTGCCTGGAGGTGACGCACGCCCGGCACGCTGGACGCTCGCGTCTCAAGTTGAAGTCCCTGCCCCGGTACCTGTCAATCGCCCCTCGAGCCGCAGCGGCGACGCAGCGAGGCAGCGAGCACCGTGGCACGAACGTAGCACCGGCATCCTGGCTCATCCGAGCCCCGGAGGACCGCCGCATGAATACTGCCGCATCTCTCGCCGCGATTTTGGCCGTTGCACTCGCCCTGACAGCATGCGAATCACCGGATTCGCGGCCAGGTGTTCCGTCGCAGGACGAGGCCGGGCAGCATGATGCTGCCGCCGGCGCTGCCAGCGCGCCCGGGACGAGCACTGACACCGCAGCAGGTGCCCATGGCCACGCATCAAGCGGAGACGGGGTGCCGCTGCTGCCGATCATGCGCCAGCTCGCCGTCGACATGGCTGCCATGCAGAACGCACTCTGGCTCGAGAACTTCGACGAGGTGGAAGAGCGCGCCGGTGCGATCGCGGAACACGCGCACGTGTCCGGGGAGGAGCTCGCCCGTGTAGCGAACGAGCTGGGTGCGGAGATGGCGGCATTCGAGGCCGCAGACGAGGCCGTACACCAGGCGGCGGTGCAGATGCATACGGCGGCCAGCGCGCGCGATACCGACGCGATCCTCCAGCATCTCGCCGAGGTGCAGCAGGGCTGCGTCGCCTGTCACGAGCGGTTCCGGGAACGGCTGCGCACGGTGGCGCAATAACGGGTGTAACCGCGGCAGCGCGGCCGCACTGCCCGGAAAACGACAGTCCCGCCGCAGCGTGCTGCCGGGGCGGGACCGTCCGGATCGTATGGGCCAGGGTAGAGTTGAACTACCGACCTCACGCTTATCAGGCGTGCGCTCTAACCACCTGAGCTACTGGCCCTGGAAGACCGAAAACATAACGGCACCATGGCCTTGTGGCAACCTCGCAAGCGCCTCTGCACGCTCGTTCACGGCACGGAAATCCGCTCGCAGAATGGGCGTGCGGTGGTCAGAACCGCGCGGCGATGGAGGTCCTCGACGCACCGCGATACGACGGCCTGTTACACGACGGGCCTGCCGATCGCCAGGATTCCGCCGATCACGAGGATCAGCGTGACGACGATACCGATGGCGCGCAGGCTGCCTGCTGGACGCATCCGCTCGCGCTCGCGCTTGCGTGCGACGATCGCGAAGCCGTGCGCAGCGACGGCGGCAAAGAGCATCATGAAGACGTGCCCCATGAGCTGCGGGTAGAAGCCGCGCAGTACCAGCAGCACGATGCCGATCACGATCTGGAGATCGAGCAGCCCGACGAAGATGGTGTTGAGCATCTCGTGCGTGCGCCGGCTCGGCCGGCCTGGCCGGCCGGCGAGCAGCGCTGCGACGATCGCGAGCAGTGCTGCGAGCAGGACGAGGTAACGCACTCCCGAGTGCAGGCCGAATACGAAATCGAGCACGGATCCTCCGGGTTGTGAGCCGGCGCGAAAGTAGGGGCACGGGGCGCTCCGGAAAAGGCATGTCGCGCGACCGCCGACGCGTGCGCCTGTGATGGCTGGCGCCGGCCGCCCGGACGCCGTAGTCTACCGGCACGTCGCCGGTGCTCGTCCGGTGCGTTCCACCAGCAAGACCCAAACAACCAGGAGCGGCTATGCCGAGAGCCAACCGGCGTGTCCTGGTCACCCTCCCGCTGGCGCTCGTGTTCGCCGTCGCCAGTGCGCATGGGCAGACCCCGGTCACGACCCCCGAGCAGCATTTCGGTCACGCCATCGGCAGCGACTACTGGCTGCCGGACTACACGGCGTTCGAGGCGTACTGGCAGACGCTCGCCGCGGAATCGGATCGCATGGTGCTGGATACGATCGGCACCACGGCTGAGGGGCGGGCTCAGCTCATGGCGATCATCACGTCGCCGGGGAATCACGCGCAGCTCGAGCGCTACAAGGAAATTGCGCGGCGACTCGCGCGGGCCGAGGACCTGACCGAAGAGCAGGCGCGCGCGCTCGCGCAGGAAGGAAAGGCCGTCGTCTGGTTCGACGGCGGACTGCACGCGACGGAGGTGCTCGGCGCGTCGCAGCTGACGGAGACCGTGTATCAGCTTCTCAGCCGGAACGACCCCGAGACGCTTCGTTTCCTCGACGACCTCATCATCCTGGCCGTGCACGCGAATCCGGACGGGATGGAGCTGGTCGCCGACTGGTACATGCGCGAGCCGGTGCCGGAGCAGCGCTCCACGTCGGGTGTGCCGCGCCTCTACCAGAAGTATGTCGGACATGACAACAACCGCGACTTCTACGCCTCGACGCAGCCGGAAACCGAGAACATGAATCGTGTCATGTTCACGGAATGGTTTCCGCAGATCGTCTACAATCACCACCAGACCGGCCCGGCCGGAACGGTGATGTTCGCACCGCCGTTCCGGGACCCCTTCAACTACAATCTGCACCCGCTGATTCCGGCAGGTCTGGACATGATCGGCGGCGCGATGATGACGCGCTTCATCGCCGAGGACAAGCCGGGTGTGACGAACCGGCTGGGTGCGAACTACTCGACCTGGTGGAACGGCGGCCTGCGCACCATCACGTACTATCACAACATGTACGGGCTGCTGACGGAGACGATCGGCAATCCGACGCCGATCGAGATTCCGCTGATCCCACGCCGCCAGCTCGCCAGCAATGATCTGCCGTATCCGATCGAGCCGCAGACGTGGCACTTTCGCAGCTCCGTCGACTACTCCGTCACGGCCAACTATGCCGTGTTCGACCTCGCCTCGCGCAGGGCGGAGCACTTCCTCTACAACATCTACGAGATGGGCCGTGATGCGATCGAGGAGGGGAGCCGCGACACCTGGACGACGTGGCCGCGCGAGATCGCCGCACTGGACGAGGCGCTCAGTGCGGGCGGCGAGAACGGCGGCGGCAACTTCCGGGGCACGTCGGGCACGCCGGAAGACTTCGCGCGCCATCTGCGTCGCCCTGAAGATCGCGAGCCGCGCGGTTACATCCTGCCCGCCGACCAGGACGACTTCCAGACCGCGGGCAAGTTCATCGAGGCGCTGCTCGAAAACGGCATCATCGTGCACCGCGCCACGGCCGACTTCACCGTGAACGGCGAGCAGTATCCGCGCGGGTCGTACGTCATCAGGACCGCGCAATCGTTCCGGCCGCACGTCATCGACATGTTCGAGCCGCAGGACCACCCGGACGACATTCCGTATCCGGGCGGGCCGCCGACGCCGCCCTACGACGTCGCCGGCTGGACGCTGGCCTACCAGATGGGCGTCGAGTTCGACCGCATCCTGGAGAGCTTCGATGGACCGTTCGCCCGCATCGAGGGCCTGAAAGTGACGCCGCCGCCCGGTCGCGTCGCCGACGCGCGCGCCGGCTGGCTCCTCAGTCATGAGGTGAACGACGCGTTCGTCGCCGTCAACCGGCTGCTGGCCGACGACCACCGCGTCTACTGGTTGAAGCAGCCCGTGACCGTCGGCGCTACGACGTATCCGGCAGGCACGTTCTACATTCCGTCGGCGCGCGGTGTGCGGCCGATCCTGGAGACCGCGGCCCGCGAGTACGGCCTGGTGTTCGAGGGTGCGGCGAGCGCACCCTCGGGCGAGGCCCTGGCGCTCGAGGCGCCGCGCATCGCACTCGTCGATCGCTACGGCGGCTCAATGCCTTCGGGCTGGACGCGCTGGCTGTTCGAACAGTTCGAGTTCCCGCACACGGTGGTCTTCCCGCAGGAGCTCGATGCCGGCGACCTGGACGACAGGTACGACGTGATCGTCTTCGTCGATGGCTTGATTCCCGCCGCCGGCGGCGAGGGCAACAACCGTTTCAATCAGGAGATGGATGCGAGCGACGTTCCGGCAGAGTATCGCGAAATGCTCGGGCGCATTACGGCAGAGCGCACCGTACCGCAGCTGCGTGAGTTCCTGGAGGACGGCGGCACGATCGTGACGATCGGCTCGTCGACTTCGCTCGCGCAGCATCTCGGGCTGCCGATCGCCAATGCGCTGACTGAAGTGGTGAACGGCGTTGCGCAGGAGCTGCCGCGCTCGAAGTTCTACGTGCCGGGCTCGCTGCTCGAAGTCGCCGTTCGCGACGAGCATCCGCTCGCGCACGGTCTCGACGAGCGCGCGATCGTCGTTTACGACAACAGCCCGACGTTCCGCATCACCGGCGAAGGTGTGACGCCGGTGGCGTGGTTCGACTCACCGACGCCGCTGCGCAGCGGGTGGGCGTGGGGGCAGAACTATTTGGACGAGGGTGTGGCGGTAGCGGAGGCACAGGTCGGCGAGGGTCGCCTCTTCCTGTTCGGTCCGGAAGTCGTGTTCCGCGCGCAGCCGCACGGCACCTTCAAGTTCCTCTTCAACGGGATCTACTACGGCACTGCATCGGATGCACGGGTGCGCTGACGGAGGTTGATGGTGGCGAAGGACCGCGTGAAGAACGCGGGCGGGGAAGAGCGCGGTTCACTGGACCGCGCTCTTCTGCCGTTCGCGCCCCTGCTGTACGTCGCATGGGCGGACGGGGAGCTTGCCGCGAGCGAGTCCGATGCGATCCGCGCGCGCCTCGACGAGGCGGCCGTGGAGGAGCAGGTCGTCGCGGCGCTCGACCGCTGGCTCGACCCTGCGCATCCGCCGACGGCGGCAGTGCTCGAGGCGCTGTTGCGCGACGTGCGGCGGGCCGCGGCGCTCCTGCCGGGCGACGAGCCCGCAACCCTCGTCGCACTCGGCCAGGCGCTTGCGCGGGCCGCCGGTGACGAACCGGCAGCGCGTACACTGACGGCGGTTACTGCGGTGCAGCAGGCACTCGGCGTGCCCGACGCCGAGGCGGCGCAGGCGCTGCTCGTGGATGCGACCGTCGTGCCGCCCGCGACCGCCGAGGCAGAGCCGCCCGCTGTGCCGCCGGCGGATGTGGAGGCGATCGCACGCGTGTTGGGTGGCCCTGCGCGGGCAGCACGACGGCGTACCCTGGAGCGCCTCGCACGCTCCGACTTCGCGCACCCGCCGCCCGGCTCGTCCACGATGGAGCAACGCGAGCGCGTGCTGGGCTGGTGTCGCATACTGGCTGCCGAGGGTTTCTCGGCGCTGCCGTTCCCGCCGGACTTCGGCGGCAGCAATCAGATGGTGGACTCGCTCGCCGTGTTCCGTGCAGTCGCGAATCACGACCTGAGCCTCTTCACGAAGTACGGCGTGCAGTTCGGCCTGTTCGCAGGTAGCATTTACCAGTTGGGGACGCGCACGCACCACGAGCGGTACCTGCCCGACGCGATCGCGCTGCGCCTGCCGGGCTGCTTCGCGATGACGGAGACCGCGCACGGCTCGAACGTGCGGGACATCGAGACCACGGCACGCTACGACAGCGATACGGGCGAGTTCGTGGTTCATACGCCGAACGACGGCGCCCGCAAGGATTACATCGGCAATGCGGCGAGGCACGGTCGGATCGCCACCGTGTTCGCCCAGCTCAAGACGAATGGTGGTACCCACGGCGTGCATGCCCTGCTCGTCCCGATCCGCGACGAAGCCGGCAACCACGCCGCAGGCGTGCGCATCGAGGACTGCGGCGAAAAGGCGGGCCTGAACGGCGTCGACAACGGCCGCATCTACTTCGACCACGTGCGCGTGCCGCGGGAGAACCTGCTCGACCGCTTCGGGAGCGTCGACGCGAGTGGCGTCTACGCAAGTCCCATCGCGAGCCCCGGCCGCCGCTTCTTCACCATGCTCGGCACGCTCGTCGGCGGACGCATCGCGGTGGCCGGCGCCGCCGCCAGCGCGGCGCAGACCGCACTCGTCATTGCTGTCCGCTACGCCGAGCGGCGGCGCCAGTTCGGACCCGAGGGTGCGCCGGAGATCCCGATCCTGGAGTACCTCTCCGTGCAGCGTCGCCTGCTGCCGAAGCTCGCGACCACCTGTGTGCTCGAGCTCGCGCTCCACGAGCTCGCGGCCCGCTACGCTGCTCACAGTGAGGACGAGGCGCAGGAGATCGAAGCGCTCGCCGCCGGTCTCAAGGCATACGCGTCCGACCACGCGGTCGCCACGCTGCAGGCAAGCCGGGAAGTGTGCGCGGGCCAGGGCTACATGGCGGTGAACCGGCTCCCCGCGCTGAAAGCCGACGCCGACGTCTTCACCACCTTCGAGGGCGCCAACGCCGTGCTCCTCCAGCTCGTCGCGAGATCGCTACTGGGCGATTACCGCGCGCAGTTCGGCGAGCTCCGCCCCTGGACCATCGTCCGCTTCCTCGCCGCGCGCACAGCCGTCGCGGTTACCGCCCGCAATCCCGTCGCAACGCGCCGCACCGACGAGGACCACCTGCGCGACGCCGCCTTCCAACGCGCTGCCCTCGAGTACCGTGAGCAGCGCCTGCTCGGCTCGCTCGCCCGCCGCATGAAGTCCCGCATCGATGACGGCGTCGACGCGTTCACGGCGCTCAACCAGTGTCAGGATCACGCACTCCACCTCGCCCGCGCCCACGTCGAGGCCATGCTACTCGACCGCTTCATCGCCTCCACCGAGGGGGCTGACGACGATCGGCTCGAGCTCGTGCGCTCCCTCTTCGCCCTCAGCGCCATCGAGAGCGATGCCGCCTGGTTCCTCGAAGCCGGCTACATGGAGGCCGCCAAGACACGCGCCATCAGGTCCGCCGTGAGCCGCCTGTGCGGCCAACTGCGACCCAGCGCCGGCGCACTCGTGGACGCCTTCGAGATTCCCGATGCCGTCGTCGGCGCGCCCATCGCTACCTGAGGATGCCGCCACGATTTTCCTTGCCGGCACCCCGCTCCGCATACAATCTTGGGCCTTCCCCATTTTCAGACCGGCTGCAGCCCGGGCCGACGGCTCACACCTGGAGGCACCGTGGTCACACTCGGCATGCTCTGGTTGCCGATCCTGCTCTCGACTGTCGCGGCGTGGGTCCTGAACGCGCTATTCTGGACCATTTCACCGCATCACAAGGCGGACTGGCAGGGGTTGCCGGACGAGAGAGGGGTACTGGCTGCGCTGCGGGCAGCCGGGCTGCGACGCGGGATGTACTACTTCCCGGTCGAGAAGGGCGGGGGCGCCGATGGGGGGCAGGGGGCGGAGACGGGTCCTTCGGGGTACCTGATCGTGAAGGCGCCGGGACCGGCAGGGATGGGCGCGCCGATGGCGCTGTCGTTGCTGTTGAACCTGGCGGTGAGCGTACTGGCCGCGTACGTGCTGACGGTGGGGCTGGAAGCTGGCGCCGCGTACATGGACGTGTTCCGGGCAGTAACGACGGTGGTGTTCCTGGCGTATGCGGCGTCGCGCTTCAGCGAGGCGATCTGGTTCTCCTACGACTGGGGCAGCACCTGGAAGTCGGCGGTAGACGCGGCGATCATCGCTCTCGTCACCGGTGGAATCTTCGGATGGTTATGGCCACAATGAGCGATAATGTGACGGTTGACCGGGTGGGCGCGGAGCGGGTGACGGCTCTGGAGCATGCATTCCGCGCGCTGGCCAAGGATGTCCCCGACATGACGGTCGAGGTGGTTGGCCACGTTCGTGGCCACCGCCGGCTCGTGCACCCGGTAGCGGGGTTCACGGTACGCCTGCAGGACCGCGCGGCTGGAGCGGGAGCCGCTCTCTACGTGTCGTCGGCATACGGGGAGTTGACGCTGTGGCGGGACGCCGATGGCGACGGCGGCGCCCTGCGCGAGCGGTTCAACGTGCGGCTGGGCGACAGCTTCGTGTGGGGGGACTCGGAGTATCCGGACGCGGAGCCGCTTGCGGCCGACCTGCTCGGCTACCTGCAGTTCAACTTCGACCGGGTGCGCGAGGGCAGCCGGCGCTAGCCGGCCGGTTCGCTCTCACTCGATGACGACGGGCTCGTGCTCGGGCGGTGGCCGCCCGGGCGCGTGTTCGCGTGAGCGTTCGACGCGCACGCCTTCCACCGACTCCGCCCGCATCCAACCCATCGACGCGGCATGGCGTGCCGCCGCGACGGAATCCTCGGCGAGCACGAGCACACTGCCGGCGGCGTGGACCTCTTCGGCGAGGGCCTCGATCGAGGAGCGTCGCGCGGCGTGACCGGTGACGTCGCGAATGTAGATTCCGAGGATCCGCCGGGGATACTGCGCGACGACTTCTGCGTAGATCTCCGGATCCTGCTGTCCGCTGTCGCCGATGAGCAGGAATGGCATGGCCGGATAGGTGTCGAGGATCTGGCGGATCGCGTCCAGCTTGTGGGAGCGGTGTCCGAGAGGCAGGCTGCTGCCGCGGATCCCCCAGTCGCGCAGGAACAGTGGACCGAGCGGAATGCTGCGGTGCTCGAGGAAATCGGTCAGCGTATCATACAGGTTCCAGGGGCTGCTCGAGACGTAGAAGATGGGATTCGTCGCGACGCCACTCGCCCCGCGATGAAGCGCCTGGTACAGAGCGGAGACCCCTTCGAAGGGCAGGCGCGTGCGCGCGTTGCTGAAGAGGACGCCGCGCATCATGCGCAGCAGGTTCGTCGCGTCGGTGCGGACGACGGTATCGTCCAGGTCGCTGATGATGCCGAATGCCGCGGCCGGGGGTGGCGTGAGCACGTGCGTGATGGAGGTCGTATCGGCTGTGCCGCCGAGGAGATCGAGCTGGACGAGGTGCCACAGACGGTCGTCCGCCAGCGGCGCTGGCGGTTGGACCCAGGCGCGGAAATAGCCCTCGTCTACGGAAACGGCTTCGCGTTCTGCGCCGTTCAGGCGGATGCGTACGCGAGCGCCGGGCACCTCGTCGCTCTCCATGCGCCGGTATGTGTTGGCGAGGTTGCGCCACCACGGGTCGTGCTCTGCTGCGGGCGCGAGGGCGCGACCGAGCAGGACGCGGCCGCTGACGAAGACCTCGCGCCGCGTGCCGAAGCCGCGGTAGCCGACGACATGGATCGCGCGACCGGGGCGGGTGCCGCGCACGGCATTCAGTGCGGAGCCGAGCTCGCGCGTGAAGCGGCCGACGAGTCCGCGCCGTTCGCTCACGCGTGCTGCTCCGCGATGTCCGCGAAGGCATCGTCCTCGGGCGCGACCGGCGGCGCCAGGTCGATGATGAACGTGGTTCCGGCGCCGAGCCGACTTTCCACGTCGAGGGTGTAACCGAGCAGCTCGCAGATGCGGCGCGAGATCGGCAGTCCCAGGCCCGTGCCGCCATAGCGGCGGGCCGTGGAGCTTTCGGCCTGCTCGAACGCCTCGAAGATCGCGTCCACGCGCTCGGGCGCGATCCCGATTCCGGTATCGGCGACGTGAATGCGTCGCGCCGCATACGCCTCGGCGTCCACCCGTACGATGACGCTCCCGCGTTCGGTGAACTTGACCGCATTGCTCACCAGATTGAGCATGACCTGCTTGAGCCGTGAGCGGTCCGAGTCGAGCGGGGCGAGGCCGCCCGGTACTTCCGCGCGTAGCGTGAGCGAGGGCGGGAGCTGCCCCTCCCACTGCCGCAGCACCTCATCGATCAGCTCGGCGAGAGAGAAGCTCGTGATTTCCAGCTCGATCTTGCCTGCTTCGATCTTGGAGAGATCGAGCACATCGTTGATCAGCGTCAGGAGGTGGCGCCCGTTCTCGTTGATCCGATCGATGTAGGTAACGTCCTGCGGACGCAGGTTGCCCGCCTTGTTTTTCAGCAGAATGTTGGCGAAGCCGATCACGGAATTCAGGGGGGTGCGCAGCTCGTGGCTCATGCGGGCGAGGAAGTCGCTCTTCGTGCGGTTCGCCTCCTCGGCGGATTCCTTTGCCGCGCGCAGCTCGTCCTCGGTGCGCCGCCGTTGCGTGATGTCGTCGAACACGGACACGGCGTAGGCGACGCGACCGTTCACGTCGTAGATCGGCGCGGCGGAGATCGCCACCGGGATGACGCGGTCGCCGGAGTGCACTTCCGCGTCGTCGATGCTGCTGCGGAATCCGGCGAGGGCCTGCACGAGCGGCAGCTCCGAGGCGGGGTAGAGCATGTCCGCACCGGTGCGATAGATCTGGTACGCCTCGTTCAGCTCTTCGGGTGTGGAGTCGGGGAGGATGCCCCTTCCCAGGAGAGCGCGCGCGGCGGTGTTCGCGAAACGAGGGCGGCCGGCGGCGTCGATGACGTACGCGCCGACGGGCAGACTCTCCATGAACTGCCCGAGCACGGCTTCGCTCTCGCGCAGTGCGCTCTCAACCCGGTGGCGCTGCATGAAGTCGCGGCGGATCAGCACACTCGCAATCAGAACCAGCAGGAAGGCGAACGCCGTGCCGGCGATGACGACGAGCTGGGCACTGCGCGCACTCGACTCCGAACGATCGGCGTGCTGCTGCAGCAGTACGCGTTCGCGCCGCTCCATCGATGCAGCGAGCGTGCGCAGGGAATCCATGACCGCACGACCGTGGCCCTGCCGCAGAACGGCCTCGGCTGCCGCGTAGCCCTGCCGATCGCGCGCATCGATGCCATCCCGGATGAGGCCGAGCCGCTGCGCTGTCAGTGTTCCCAGGCGTGCCAGCAGGGAGGTCTGCGCCTCATCCGCCAGGCGCAGCTCGCGCAGGCGCCGCAGCTCCGCGGCGATCTGAGTGTCCGCGGTCTCGAAGCGCGCAAGGTAGTCGCGGTCGCCCGTGATGATGTACCCGCGCTGCGCGGACTCGGCATCGTTGAGCAGGGACTGGGCGCGCTGGAGCGATGCGATGACTTCCTGCGTCGCCGCAACCGCTTCGGAGTTCATGAGCGAGCGCGTCATCGCGCGGTACGAGACGACACCGATCAGGACCACGACGGCCAGTGCCAGCGCGAAGCCTGCGTTGATCTTGTCGATCGTCCTCATTCGATCGGCTCACCGCCCCGCAACGCGCTCCGGTGCTCGACCAGCAGCTCCGTCTCGAGCGAGTCCGGGTGGTCGTGGTGGATCGCGATGATGGGTTGCATGCGTTGCCGTTACGGCGTAGCGCGTAGGATCGCATGCATGGCGCCGCAACGAAAGAGGGCGGCCGCGGGTGCGGCCGCCCTCTTTCGGCTCAGGGCAGCAGTGCGAATCTGAGCCCGAGCCGAACCAGTACGTTGTGCGAAGGGCCCGTCGACACTTCGGTCGTCGCGAGCTCACCGAGTGGCCCGGTCCAGAATGCGTCGGCCCAGCGCGCAAGGGCGTCGTCGTCCCACCATACGAGGTAGTCCTCGAGACCGAACTGGACGGCGAGCGCCGGCGTCAGCGGCATCTCGCCGTCGAAGCCGAAGTTCACACCGAAGGCATTGCTGGCACCCAGGGTCTCGCCGTTGAAGGCGATCTCCGTACGCGGCATGTCACGCAGGAATGTCGGTGCGACGAACACCGATGCGGACAGCTGTCGCCGCTGCAGCTCGGAGACCGGCTCGCGCAGGTGAATGCCCAGGCCGAGCTTCACGAGGAGCACGTTGCTGCCGTCCTGCTCCCAGTAGGTCGTGGGCTGCTGGTCCACGTAATGGCGGGTATCGCCGCGGAAGACCAGTGCCGCGCCGCCGTGCCAGCTGAACCGACCGGCCACGCGATAGTCCGCGATGACGCCGAAGCCGGGCCCGTCGCCGAGTTGAACGTCGTGCGTCTCGAAATAGGGCGCGCCGGTCGCCGGCGTGACGAAGGTGTCCTCCGAGCGCGTCAGCGCGACGGCCCACGCACCGTACGGGGCGAGCCGCAGACGCGGACCCCAGCCATCACTGGAAGTGGGAACGGACTGAGCCCCGGCCGCGGCCGGGAGCAAGAGCGCCGCGACGAGCGCGCCCATCATGACGCGTCGTACCATGGTGTCTCCTCTTCGAGATCGCCTGGCCCGCCGCGGGGAGTCGA
>CAYSGF010000357.1:0-15376 GCA_964430275.1 uncultured Gemmatimonadaceae bacterium | reverse complement strand
CGCCCAATCCTGACTCATCACTCCGCCTCCTGCCTCAGCCCCGCCTGCACGAACGCCGCTGTGTGCCCGTACACGCGCTCGCGCGTCGCCGCGTCGCTCTGATCCACTCCCGCCACCTCCGTCAACAGCCGCGTCACGATCGACATGTGCGTCGGCTGCGCCACGATGCTCAGCGCGAACAGCACCGGATCGCCCGGCCGGATGGTCCCATCTGTCTGCCCCTCCGCCACCAGTGCACCAAGCGTCGCGGCCACCCGCCGAAGCGTCTGTGTCACCGGCGCCGGCGCATCCCGACGCGCCATCATCTCCTGCAGCAGCAAAAACGGAATGTCCGGATTCTCGCGCAGCACCTCGAAGTACGTGTGCACGACCAGCGCGGCCCGCTCGAGCGGCGTTCCCCCCGAGCTCGCAGCCTCGATCACCCGGTCCGCGAACGGCGTCAGCGCTTCCGCCAGCACCGCATGATAGAGCGCCTGTTTGGACCCGAAGTGGTACGTCACCGCCCCCAGATTCGCGCCCGCGTCCGCCGTCAGCCGGCGCACCGAGGTGGCATCGTAGCCGTGCTGTGCAAACAGCCGCCGGCCAACCGCCAGCAGTGCCGCCACCGTGTCGGACGGCGGTCGGGTGCTGCGCGTGGCAGACCGGTCGGCGCTGGGATCCCGCGGATTCATACAAACGTATGAATGAGGGAGCGGGCGCCGGAGCGCAAGGGGCAGGCTCGCGAGGCGGCCGCCGCCATGGTATCCGGAATCCGAGTGGACCGGCCGCGGGGGCCAGGCATGCGGAGCGGGTCGAGGGAATTCGCGTTGCTCTACGCGATCTTTCCGCCGCTTGCGCGCGTGCCCGGCGGCGGAACACCTTGGCGAGCCCGACCATTCCAGTGCCCCGCAGTCGGAGACGGAGACGAGATGAGCGCGATCGCACTGTTGCTGGTCGGCCTCGCCGCCTTTGCGACCGGATACCTGGTGTACTCGCGGTATGTGGCGCGCTGGATCTACCGGCTCGATCGGGAGTTCGTCACACCGGCGCACCAGTTCGAGGATGGCACGGACTACGTGCCCACGAACCGGCACGTACTGTTCGGGCATCATTTCACCTCCGTTGCCGGTGCGGCTCCGATTGTCGGTCCGGCGATCGCGGTGATCTGGGGGTGGCTGCCGGCGTTCCTGTGGGTAGTGATCGGGACGATCTTCGCCGGTGCGGTCCATGACTTCGGGGCGCTGTGGATCTCGGTCCGGCATCGGGGCCACTCGATCGGCACGTTGACGCAGGGCATCATCGGGTCGCGCGCCCGCACGCTCTTCCTGCTCGTGATCTTCTTCCTGCTGCTGATGGTGAACGCGGTGTTCGCGGTGGTGATCGCGAACCTGTTCATCGCGAATCCGGGCGCCGTGTTCCCGATCTGGATGGAGCTGCCGACGGCGATACTGGTGGGGGTGCTGGTCTACCGCACGCGGCTGGGCATCCTCGGCCCGAGCCTGGCGGCGTTGATGCTCCTCTACGCGTACATCGTGGTCGGGCAGTACATACCGATGCAGCTGCCGGATTTTTTTGGTTTCGATCCGACGGCGGCGCAGCTTGCGGCGGCGAATGGCGATGCGGCTGCGGCGCAGGCGGCGGCGCATACGGACGGCGTGCGTGCCGGCTGGGTCATCGTCCTGCTGCTCTATGGTTTTGTCGCGTCGTCGCTGCCGGTGTGGCTGCTGCTCCAGCCGCGGGACTACATCAACAGTCACCAGCTGTTCGTCGCGCTGGGCGTGATTTTTCTCGGCGTCCTCGTCACGAACCCGCCGGTCCTGGCGCCGGCAGTGGCGACGCATCTGCCGGCGGACACACCGGGCTGGTTTCCGCTGCTCTTCATCACGATCGCATGCGGTGCGATCTCCGGATTCCATGGGCTGGTCGCATCCGGCACGACCTCGAAGCAGCTGGACCGGGAGACGGACGCGCGCTACGTCGGGTATGGTGGTGCGGTCGGCGAGGGCACGCTCGCGCTGACGTCGATACTGGCGACGACGGCCGGGTTCGCGATCTACGCCGGTGCCGATGGCTGGCGCGCGCAGTACGCGACGTTCGCGCAGGCTTCGGCCGGCGGCACGAACGCGTTCGTGAATGGTGTCGGTGTGTTCGCGGAAGGGCTCGGCATCCCGCATGCGATCGCGGTGATCTTCGCAGCGGTCGTCGTGATCTCCTTCGCTGCGACGACGATGGACACGGGCGTGCGGCTGCAGCGATACATCCTGGAGGAGCTCGGCTCGCAGTACGACCTGAAGCCGCTGAAGAACGGGCTCGTCGCGACGCTGTTCGCCGTCGTGACGGTCGGTGCGCTGGCGCTGGGAGTGGACCGTGGCGCAGGCGGCATGCGGATCTGGCCGCTGTTCGGCACGACGAACCAGCTCACGGGCGCCCTCACGCTCCTCGTGCTGACGATCTACCTGCTTTCGCTGCGTCGCAACGCGTGGGTCACGGCCGTGCCGATGCTGTTCCTGTTCGTGATGACGACCTGGGCCATGGTCGGCCAGCTCGCCCGTTACTTCGGCAGCCAGTGGATGCTGTTTGCCTTTGGTGCGGCGATCTTCGTGCTCGAGCTGTGGCTGATCATGGAAGCCGTGATCGCGCTGCGGCGTGTGCTGCGGACACGACTCTCGCCGGGAGTGCCGGAAGAGAAGGTCTACTACGACGTCACGTCGTCGGAATGAGCCGAGACCTGCTGGCCGGCGTCCGTGCCCGGGTGCGTGCCGCGCTGAACATATACGAAGGCATCTTCATCGCACCGTATCGTGCGGCCATAGCGCGCGAGCATCGGCGCCAGCACGACCTCTTCCTGCTGCTCACGTTCTGTGACGCGCTCGGTGTACCGAACCCGGTCGAGTTCTACACGCTCGAGCTGATGCCCGATCTTTTCGAGTCCTATCATCGCTGGCACCTGCGCGCGGGGCACGAGCGTGCTCCCGATGGCGCGTTCCGCTGCTGCTGAGCGCATGACGGAGCAGAGCGTGGCCGAGGCGCTCGCCCGGCCGCTCGTGTTCTTCGGCGGCAAGGGCGGCGTCGGCAAGACGACGCTCGCTGCCGCATTCGCGCTGCGCTCTGCCGCGGCCGGCGTACGCACGCTTCTCGTGTCCACCGATCCGGCGCACTCCACGGCGGACGCGCTGCGTGTGCGGCTCAGTGCGGAGCCTCGGAGCGTCGCCGCCCATCTCGACGCGATCGAGCTGGATGCCGCGCATGAAGCGGAGCGCTACATCGATGCAGTCAAGGCACGCATTCGCGATGTCGCCTCCCCCCGCATCCTTGCCGAAGTCGAGCGCGAAGTGGATGCCGCGCGCCTCTCGCCGGGCGCGGAGGAGGCCGCACTCTTCGAGCGCTTTGCCGCACTGATGCAGCTGGCCGGCGTCGACTACGACCGCGTCGTCTTCGACACCGCGCCGACGGGACACACGCTGCAGCTGCTCTCGCTGCCCGAGCGCATGCGTGACTGGATCGATGCGCTGGTCGCGCGCCGGCGCAAGGTGAACACGCTGGCCAGGATGTGGCGCACCGTCGGCGGCGGACAGGACAGCCGCGCGGCCGATCCCGTGCTTGCCACGCTCGAGCAGCGCCAGGCGCGCTTTGCTGCCGCGCGCAGGCTGGTGACGGACCCCGCGACCACGACGTTCGCATTCGTTCTCACACCGGAGCGGCTGCCGCTGCTCGAGACCAGGCGGGCGGTGGCGACACTCCAGCGCTATGGCATCCCCGTCGGTGCGATTCTGGTGAACCGGCTCCTGCCGGCGGAGGCGGACGGCAGGTTCGTCGCACGACTGCGCGCAGCGCAGCGGACGCACCTCGCGTCGATCCGCGAGGCGTTCACCCCCTTTCCCGTGGCGGAAGTCCCACTCCTCGACGACGAGCCCGGGCGCGATGAGCTGCTCGCGCTCGGTCACGTTTTCCGCTGAGCCGCGTTCATTCTCCGACACGCAGAGCATTCCCCCTGCTGCCCGTTTTTTTTAAGTTTATCACCGTTCGCGATCTGGACCTGAACCACGAAACCGGACGATGGCGACTACCCGTCTCTTTCTGATCTGCCTTCTCGTGTCTTCCGCTTTCGCTTGTACCGGTGGCTGGCAGCCGGAGGTCGAAGAGAGCCCGCTCGTGCAGTCCGCTGCGGAGCTGCGTGTGCATCGTGACGCAGAGCGCGGCGAGATCGTGCTCGAGCTGCCACCCGTCGATCTGCCGGCGCATGGCGATGCGGACCACGGCCACGCAGGCCACGTGACGGATGCGTTCATCGGCCGCATGCCGGCGGGCGGTTGGCTGCGCGGGTTCCGCACGGAGCTGGTCGACGCGAATGGCGACACACTGCCATCGCGGCTGCTCCATCACATGAACCTGATGACGCCGGACCGGCGCGAGCTGTTCAGCCCGATCATGCAGCGGATCGCCGCGGCGGGACAGGAGACCGAGCCCGTGAAGCTGCCGCGCATGCTGGGCTACCCGATCGCGGCGGGCGAGCGGCTGATGCTGAAGGCAATGCTGCACAATCCGACCGGTGTCGACTACCAGGGCGTGCGCGTACGTGTGCGGCTGCCTTTCACGTCGGAGAACGTCGTGCTGGCGCCCATGCACGTGTTCCCGTTCTACCTCGACGTCATGCCGCCGGCCGGCACGCACGCGTTCGATCTGCCGCCGGGCCGCTCGGAAATGAGCTGGGAAGGGAGTCCTGCCGTGGAAGGGCGCATTGCGGCGCTGGGCGGCCACCTTCACAAGCATGCAGAAGTGCTGCGGCTCGAGGACGTTACCGCGGGCGAGGTTCTCTGGGAGACGAAGCCGCGTCTGAACGGGAACGGCGACGTCGTGGCGATGCCACAGGATTACGTGATCAAACGGCTCGGCATCCGGATCCATCCATCGCGCACGTATCGACTGACGGCGGTCTACGACAATCCGACCGGCGATACCATCGTTGACGGGGGCATGGGCGCCCTCGGCGGCATCATCATGGTGGACCGGGATGCGGCGTGGCCGGGCGTCGATCCGGAGGATCCAGAGTACGCGCTCGACGTGCAGACGACGGTGCACGAGAAGGGTGACGGCACGATGGTCGGCGGTCCGGTCTCACCCGGCGCGCACGACCACGGCCCGCCGCGCGGCGCGCCAGAGGACGCGAGCGGGCACGGCGCTCACGGTCATTGACCGGCGGCGATGCCGTCGCTGCAGCGCCTTGCCGCCCTCCCGGCACCCGGCCATTATCACCGTACTTCCTCACAGCCCGCAATCCACCGTCCCGGAGGTCGGCCCATGCGACCCGTCCCGACGCGCCGTCGCCCTGCATGCGCACTGCCCGCTGCGCTCCTGGCCATCGCACTCGCGCCTGCAGCCGCGCTCCAGGCACAGCAGGCGCAGGACGCCGAGTACAGCGCAAAGATCCGCGAGTATACGACGGAACCCTTCTTTCTCACTCCGCTCGTCGACTACCTGCCGGCGTCCGCCACCGTGCCGACGCCTGTGGACGTGCTGGGGCATGTCGTCGGTCAACCGGACGTACTGCACTATCCGGAGGAAATCTACGGCTACATGCGTGCGGTCGATGAAGCGTCGGAGCGCGTGGAGGTTTTCACGATCGGGCAGACGGAGGAGGGTCGCGAGATGCTCCTGGTCGTGGTCGCGGATGAAGCGACGATCGCGAACCTGGAGCAGCACAAGGAGAATCTCGGACGGCTCGCCGATCCGCGCACGACGTCGGAGGCCGAGGCGCAGCGGCTGATCGGGACGGCGAAGCCGATCTACTGGGCGACCGGTGCGATCCATTCGCCCGAGACGGGCTCACCGGAGATGCTGATGGAACTCGTCTATCGGCTGGCCGTCGACGAAGGCGAGCACGTCCGTGCGATCCGTGACAATCTGATCTTCATGGCAACGCCGATCGTCGAGGTGGACGGGCGTGCCAAGGTGGTCGACCTCGCGATGGCGCCCCGCAAGGATCCCGACGGTGTCTATCCGACGCGCCCGCTGTACTGGGGCAAGTACGTCGCGCATGACAACAACCGTGACGGCATGGCGCTCCAGCTCGCGCTCACGCGCAACATCGTGAGCACGTTCAACGAGTGGCACCCGACCGTGCTGCACGACCTGCACGAGTCGGCGTCGTACCTCTATACGTCGACGGGTCGCGGACCCTACAACGCCTGGATCGATCCGATCGTCGTCAACGAGTGGAACCGGCTTGCCTACAAGGAAGTCAAGGACATGACGGCCTGGGGCGTGCCGGGCATCTACACGTTCGACTTCTATGACGGCTGGGCGCCGAACTACATGTTCTGGGTCGCGAACATGCGCAACGCGATCGGCCGTTTCTACGAGACGCAGGCATCGCGTGACGCCTCGACGCACGTTCTCGAGCACGATGTCGACCGCCAGTGGCACCGGCCGAGCACGCCGCTGCCGGAGGTCGTCTGGGGCATCCGCAACAACGTGAATCTGCAGCAGAGTGCGTTGCTCATTGCGCTGCACGAGGTGGCCGTCGAGCGCGAGGAGTTCCTGCGCAACTTCTGGGAGAAGTCGAAGCGCTCCATCGCCAAGGCGGCGACGGAGGGGCCTGCCGCGTATGTCCTGCCCGCGAGCGACCCGCGCCCCGGCCAGCAGGCGCGCCTGCTGCAGCTGCTCCAGCTCCAGGGCGCCGAGGTGCACCGTACGACGAATGCGTTCACGGTTGGCGACAGACAGTACGCGGCCGGGAGCTACGTGCTGCGCATGGACCAGCCGTACTCGCGCGCCGTCGACATGCTGCTGGACATTCAGTACTACAACCCTGACGATCCTCGTCCCTACGACGACGTCGGCTGGACGCTCGGGCCGCTCTACAACGCACAGGTGGAGCGTGTCGAGGATGTCGCCGTGCTGGACGCGGCAATGTCGCTCGTGACCGAGCCGGTGCAACCGCCCGGCAGTGTGCAGGGCTCCGGCAGCGTATACCTGATCGACTACAATGCGGACAACAACCTGACCGCGTTCCGCTTCGCGCATCGCGAGCTGCGGATCGACGCGGCAGAACGTGCATTCGACGTGGCCGGTCGCAGCTTCCGCGCGGGCACGTTCATCGTGCGCGCCGACGGCAATCCGCGGGACCTACGCGGCCGGCTCGAACGCGCAGCCGAGGAGTACGGCTTGGTGGTGCACGCCGTGAACGCGGCGCCGGCAGTGCCCACCCATGCGGTTGCGGCACCGCGCGTCGCCGTCGTGCACACCTGGCAGCGTACGCAGGACGAGGGCTGGCTGCGCCTCGGCCTCGACGAGTACGGCGTGCCGCACGACTACATCTCCGTGCACGAGGTCCGCGACAACCCGCGGCTGCGCGAAGACTACGACGTGCTGCTGCTGGGTCCGACATCGCTCGATGCGCTCAGCGTCGTGCGCGGCGTGACAGGCGACCAGCCGATGCCCTGGAAGGCGACGAGCATCACGCCGAACATCGGCCGCCAGGACGAGACGGACGACATGCGCGGCGGCCTCGAGCTCGCCGGCGTCATGAACCTGCAGCACTTCGTCGAGGAGGGCGGCACTCTCGTCACGCTCACGAGCAGCGCCTCGGTACCGGTGCATTTCGGCTTCGTGCCCGGCCTTGCGATCCGTGAGACGAGCCAGCTCTGGGCGCCCGGTGGCGTGTATCGCGCCGTCGCCGATGAGAAGACGAGCCCACTGCTCTACGGCTATGATGAGAACGTCGGTGTGTACTTCAACCAGCGCGGCTCGCCGATCTTCGGCTCACGGCAGAACGAGTTCGCGCGCTTCTTCGGCGGTGGGGGCGGCGGCGTGAGCGCCGAGGAGGCAGCAGCGCGCGGCTCCACGACTGCACGGCGCAGCGGCCGCGGTGGTCTCGACGAAGAGGATATCGTTCAGGGCCGGCCACGAGACATGGGCGCCCAGGGCGTGGAAGCGTTCCGCAGCGCACACCCCGAGTCCGAGGATGAGGCGTCCTTCTTCGGCTTCGGCGGCGACGCTCCCACGTACCGCACGATCCTGCGCTACAACCCCGACGTCTCGGAGCTGCTGATCAGTGGCGGCCTCGACCACGGTCGCGAGCTCGCCAACACGCCCGCCCTCGTGCAGGCGCCGCTCGGTCGCGGCAACGTCGTGATGTTCTCGTTCAATCCCTTCTGGCGCGGCCAGACGCTCGGCAGCTACGCGCTGCTGTTCAATGCGCTGCTGCATCATGGGGCGCTTGGGGCTTCTGTCGATACAGAAGTGGCAGAACAGCAATAGGAATTGGCGAATTGGTGAATTGGTGAATTTCGGGGGCGGGCACGGGTCGAGGGCTGGTGCCTGCCCCCTTCTGCTGAATCCGACTCACTCGATGAAGCCGGCCCATGCGGGCATTCCGACGCCCCGACCGTTGGTGAGTTCTGCGGCATGGCGCACTTATCGCGAACACACCGACCTGCCGGTTTACCAGGCGAGCTTCGCCGCTGCACTGGAGCTCCACGCTCTCACAATGAGTCCACCGCCGCTGGAACGGGATACCGTCGTCCAGGCCCGACGATGCGCCACGTCCATCTGCGCGAACACTGCCGAGGGTTGGGCGAAGCGGCGCTCCCCGCGCAGCCTCGGTGCTACGTTCAACGTTGCGTTGGGCGAAGTCGGAGAGGTGCAGTTCTGGCTGCAGTACACAGGTGCGCTGAAGCTCATCCCGGAGGATCGCGCCGAACAGCTGGCAGCACGTTACCGGGAAGTACGCGCGCAGTTGATCTACATGATGGAGAACGCCGCGCGCTGGCGCCCGCCGCGCACGGGCCACCCACCGGAAGGCTGATTCACCAATTCACCAATTCACCAATTCACACATTCACTTCAATCGACTTCCACCTCCCCTGCCTGAACTTCGCAACACTCAGCACGCAGCGCGTCACGTGACCGACCAGAATCGCCATCCAGATCTCGACCGGCTCGAGCGTGCCGGTGCGGTCGAGGATGAAGCACATGCCGAGTGGCAGGATGACCTGCGAGATGATGGAGATGTAGAGGGGGCTGCGGGTGTCGCCCGTGCCCTGCAGGCCACCCGTGTACGTGAGCGCGACGGCGATGAAGATGCCGGATACACTGAGGAAACGGAGCAGCTCGATGCCGAGCTCGACGACGACCGGCTCGTCCATGCCGAAGATGCCGAGGAGCTGGCGCGGGATCAGCAGGAACAGGATGCCGATCGTGACGGCGCCGGTGATCGCGAAGCGGGCCGCCGTATGGACCGCGTCGCTTGCGCGCTGCGGGTTGTTGGCACCGAGGTTCTGGCCGGCCACAGCGGCCGCCGCGCCCATCAGACCGACTGCCGTCCAGGTCACGAACGTGAAGAGCTGCGTATAGGCGATCGTGTAGGCGGCCTGGGCTTCGGCGCTGCGGGCGAGGGAGCCGATGTAGGAGAGGAGCAGCACGCCGCCGACGTTCATCGCGACACCCTGTACGCCGGTCGGCAGGCCGAAGCGGAACAGGGCGCGGATGATATGCCAGTCGGGGCGGAGGCTCATGCCTTTGGGGAACCCGATGGGCCAGACGTCGCGGCGCAGCATGATGAGCGCGTAGATGCCGACGGATCCGGTCGCGATCACGGTGCCCATTGCCGCACCGGCAGTGCCGAACGACGGGATCGGTCCGAGGCCGCGGATCAGAACGATGTTCAGTGCGACGTTCAGCATGGTGACGATCACGCCGAGCCGCAGCGGCGTGCGTGCATCGCCGGCGGAGCGGAGTGCACCGCCGAGCATGAAGAACAGCATCATGCCCCAGCTGAACAGGAACATGATGCGCAGGTACGGCATCGCCTCGCCCTGTACGGCCGGCGTCGCATTCACGACTCCGAGCAGCACGGGTGTGAGCACGTAACCGATCGGCGCGAGCACGGCGAGCGACAGCGCGGCCGTCGTGAGGAACGCCTGATAGACGGCGCGGTTCACGCGCTCGTGGTCGTCCGCCCCGGCGAAGCGCGCCACCAGCACGCTCATGCCGGTGAACAGGGAAGAGATGAAGACGATGACGACGAGGAAGATCTGCCAGCTCACGCCGATGGCGGCATTGCCCTGGTAGCCGACATAGTGGCCGACCATCGCGTGATCGATGATGCCCTGCACGCCGCCGATCACGTTGTTGAGCATCGTCGGCCACGCAATGCGCCACACGGCGGGGGCGAGCGGCCCTTCGATGATGGACCGGTCGAAGCGGCCACTGCGGCGGGGGCCTGCAACCGGAGTCGGCGGGGTCGTGGCGTCGCCTTCCTCCTCGACGGCCGGAATCGAGCCCATGGGTGAAGGATGGCCGGGGATCGCGGCCTGGCCCGCGGCCGCGTCGAGCGCGTCGTCATCGAGGGACGCGTCGTCGCGGCGTGCGTCGCCCGCGGCTTCCTCCAGCAGGCTCTCCTCGCCTCGCTCCCGTGACGTCATGCGCACCGCCCGCGGCGACGCCGGCGGGCACAGCCCTTCCAGCAGGGGTTCCGATCGAAATGCATCCGTGGAGGATCGCAGTGGGAGTGCGCTCATGGCAATGGCGGCGACGTCACGAAGTGGCAGCCCGTCCACCCTGCGCCCGGATCGGCCCCTCAGGTCCGTGGGTTCCCCCGGTTGACGCGCAGGGATGCGCCGCTCGAGATTGCCGGGTCCCTTCTCACCCACCGGATCACCGGAAACCGATGATGATTCCCTCGCGCTCCGCCGCCGCCGCGCTCACGGCTGTCTCTCTCGCCGCATGCACCATCGAGCGCAATCCGCCGGCGGACGATGCAGCCGCGACCGACACTGCGCAGGCGAATGCCGCCGCCGCGGTGATCACGGCGGACGGCCTGATGCGCGGGGTCGCGGCGCTCGCGCACGATTCCATGGAAGGCCGCGCGCCCGGAACGCCTGGCGAGGAGAAGACGGTGGCGTACCTGGTGTCGGCGTTCCAGGCGGCGGGGCTCCAGCCCGGCAATCCGGATGGCTCCTGGACGCAGGCGGTCCCGCTGGTCGGCTTCAGTGCTCGTCCCGAAGCGCAGTTGACGGCAGGCGGCGAGCGGATCGAGCTCTCGTTCCCGTCCGACTACGTCGCAGTATCGCGGCATTTCGTGCCGGAGGTGTCCATGGAAGACTCGGACCTCGTCTTCGTCGGCTACGGCGTGGATGCGCCGGAGTACGGCTGGGACGACTACGGGGATGTGGACGTCCGCGGCAAGACGCTCGTGATGCTGATCAATGATCCACCGGTCACCGCCGGTACTGGCGGCACGCTCGACGAGAACGTGTTCCGCGGCGATGCAATGACGTACTACGGCCGCTGGACGTACAAGTATGAAGAAGCGTCGAGACAGGGGGCGGAGGCGGCGATCATCATCCATGAGACCGGGCCTGCCGGATATCCATGGGAGGTCGTGAGTGGAAGCTGGGGGCGCGAGAACTTCGACATCCGCAGCCCGAACGCGGATCCGGATCGCGTCCGTGTCGAGGCGTGGATCACCGAGCCGAAGGCGCGTGAGCTGTTTGCGGCCTCAGGACAGGACTTCGACGAGCTGAAGGCGCGTGCGCGCACCCGGGAGTTCGAGCCGGTGCCGCTGAATGCGACGGCGTCCTTCACACTGCGCAACACGACGCGCGACGTGCAGTCACGGAACGTCATCGCGAAGCTCGAAGGCTCCGATCCCGAGCTGCGCGACGAATTCGTGATCTATACCGCGCACTGGGACCATCTCGGCGTCGACTCGACGCTCACGGGCGACCAGATCTACAACGGCGCGCTCGACAATGCGACCGGAACCGCCGGCATCATCGAGATCGCCAAGGCCTTCACCGCCCTGCCGACACCGCCACGCCGGTCCGTTCTCTTCCTTGCGGTCACGGCAGAGGAGAAGGGGCTGCTGGGCGCGAAGTACTACGCGGAGAACCCGCTCTACCCGCTGACCCAGACCGCCGCCAACCTCAACATCGACGGACTCAACCAGTGGGGCCGCACGAACGACGTCGTGATCGTCGGCCGCGGCAACTCCACGCTCGAGGATATCCTCGCCGACGTCGCGGGTGATGGGCGGACGATCATGGACGATCCCGAGCCGGAGAAGGGCTTCTACTATCGCTCCGATCATTTCGAGTTCGCCAAGCAGGGCGTCCCCGCCCTGTACGTCGATGCCGGCAACGACTTCATCGGCCGCGATGCCTCCTACGGGCAGCAGAAGCGCGACGAGTACACGGCCAACGACTACCACGCTCCGAGCGACGAGATCAAGCCGGACTGGGACCTGGCCGGCGCCACCGAGGACCTGCGCATGCTGTTCCACGTCGGCCTCGAAGTCGCGAATCGGGATGAGCTGCCCACCTGGCGGGAGGGTACCGAGTTCAAGGCCCGACGCGATTCGATGATGACAGCGCGCTGAGCGACGTCGCACCGCCAGCAGAAGCGCGTCCCGACGGCGCGACACGGCGGGACCATCCGGGCCGTGCCCATCCGCGCGTATCGTGCGGTGAGCCAACAGGTTAGGGCGCTCGTCCGCACGGCTCGCGCGGCGGCCGTCTTCTTGCCCGACCCTTCATCGATGCGTGTAACCTACCGAACCGCGGATGCCCCGGCGCCGCAGCGCCTGTTCACGCGTTGCCTGTTCTGCCTGCATCCGTTCCCGGAAAATCAGGTGTTCGGCCGGGTGCCGCCGGGACGGCGGCTGGCGTTCGATCCGGTGCGTGGACGGCTGTGGAGCATCTGTGCGAACTGCGGCCGCTGGAGCCTGGTTCCGATCGAGGAGCGCGCGGACGCGATCTGGCACCTCGAGCGAATCGTGCGCGACCATGCCGAGGCGATCGCACATACGGACGCCATCTCCCTGCATGTGTGGGACGAGCTGCGGATCGTGCGGGTGGGGCGTGCTACGCTGGCCGAGCAGGCGTGGTGGCGGTACGGCCGGACGTTGCGGCGTCGGCAGCGCGAGTTCGAGCGGCTGGGCGCGCGCGTCGCCGCCGTCGCGTACGGTGCGGTGGCGTACGTCGGGGAAGCGACCGGCGTGCTGGACCTCGACATCACGTGGGACCGGACGGCGTTCGCCGACATCCAGCGCTGGCGTCATTTCGGCTGGGCGGCGTGGCACGGTCGCGTGCGCTGCCCGCACTGTCGGAGCGTGCTGCGCACCGTGCGCTACGACCTGTCGTGGTGGCTCTACCCGCGCTTCGACGACCAGGGACGACTCGTGGTCGGCGTGCCGTGCTCGCGGTGTGATCCGTGGTCACCCTACGATGTGTTCGACATCGAGGGCGAGCAGGCGGAGCATCTGCTGCGGCGCGTGCTTGCGTATCAGCACATCACGGGTGCATCGGAGCAGCAGGTGCGGGCAGCCGCGCACGAGATTGCAGCGGCCGGATCGACGGAGAACTTCGTGCGCCAGTCGGCGAGCGGTCGGGTGTCCATCTGGCGCCTCGGTCCACAGCGGGCACTTGCGCTCGAGATCGCGCTCGGAGAAAGCGCGGAGCGCCGGCAGCTCGCGACGGACCTCCAGTCGCTCGAGCAGGAGTGGCGGCAGGAGGAATCGATCGCGCGCATCATCGACGAGGAGCTGACGCACGCGGCCGAGTTGCGTCGCCACCTGCGCCGGCTGGGTCACGCCGATGCCGGGGGCGGCGACGCAGCGCCGGACCCCTAGGGGATGGGCGGCGCGCCGAGCGACACCAGGTTCGCGAACAACCGGTAGGCACCGGGCACTGCCTCGGGAAACTGACGGAAGAACGCGAGTCCCGTGTAGACGTAGTAGCCCTGACCATAACGGGCGACGAGCAAAGATCCTTCGAGCGGTGCCTCACCCGGATCGCTCATCGCGAGCAATGGTGAATACGCCTCGTCCCAGGTCTCCGCGAAGTAAAGACCGCGCTCATGCACCCACCCGGCGAAGTCATCGACACGGATGCGATTCGGCCACGCGAGCAGCGGATGATCCGGCTCGAGCAGGCGCACCGGCGCCGCTTCGTCGGTGACGCGGCCGTGCGGCCGCGCCATCGTCAGCGGGAACGGCGTGAAGCCGCCCTCGACGAGCTCGTATTTGTTGTACTGCACGATGACCGTGCCGCCGCGGCGCGCATACTCGAGCAGGCGCTCGTTGTGGCGGATGAGATCCGTGCGCACTTCGTATGCGCGAATGCCCGCGACGATGGCGTCGTAGCGCGCGAGGTCGCCGCGCGCGAGCGCCGCACTGTCGAGGCGCACGACCGTTGCGCCGAGCTGCCGGAGCGCGAGCACGCCGTCATCACCCGCGCCCTCGATGTAGCCCACGGTCAGGTCGGGTGCGATGGCGACGTCCATGACCTGTACGGTCGCGCGGGCCGGATGGTAGAGCGCGCGCGGCCGGATGTGCGTGTAGTCGATCACGTCGTGACCGCGAGCGAAACGGCGGCCATCGTCGAGTGCGAGCGTTGCATCGATCGTCACCCGTCCGGGGCGGATCTCGCCTTGCGGCCGTGCACTCACCTGCACGGTCTGCACGGCACCTGGCGGCAGCGTCACCCGCTGCGTCGCCGGCGAGATGCGCCAGCCGCCATTGCTCAGTCGCAGCGTACCGTGGAGCGTGTCGCGCGCGGCCGAGCGCACCCAAACCGTGATGGTGCCCTCGCGCGCCGCCGGCGGTGCATACCCCGGCAGTACGAGCACGCGCGGTGCGACGTCGACAGTCACGGCCGGCACGACCAGCAGCGGCGTGCGCCGCTCGCCGAAGGCCTTGTCGACTTCCACGTGCATCGCTTCCTGCACGTGATGCACGTCCAGCCCCGCTATGCCCAGCGCGAGCTCGGCCCGCACAGCCGGCGGCTCGAACGCTGCGCCCCGCACGCCCGGCTCCTGCGGCCAGGTGTAGAGGTCGCCGGCGCGCGGCACCCGCAGGAAATACGGCTCGCTCGGCTGCGCGTCCGCGGGCACGCGCACGACGAACGTGCGCATCACGACGTCGTTCGGCGCGAGTACGACGGCTGCGGCCAATGCGCTCGAGGACGCCGCAGCGACCGCAGCGCCGTTCGTTGCGCCGGTGGCAGGCGTCGCGACATGCTCGAGCCGGGCGGTCCATCCCTCGGGAAGCCGGGGCTCGAGGGAATGCAGATCCACCGGTCGCGCACCACCATTCCATGCGCTCAACGTGAGCCGGAATGACTCGCCCGGCACGATCCGCTTCACGTCCGCCGTCGCATCGAGCACCACGCCCGCCGCGAGGCGCAGCGCAGCGTGAAGCTCTGCCCGCTCGTCGTCGATACGGAATCGCAGCGCGGCGCCGTCGTCGAGCGCGCGGGCCTCTTCCAGCAGATGCGCAGCCCGAGCGAGACGGTCGACCACGAGGTCTGGCGCAAGCGGATTGAAGTCCGCGCGCACCGCGCGGATCGAATCCTGGTACGCGTCCAGGCGCAGTCGCACATCGCCGCCCGCGCGCGTG
>CAYSGF010000356.1:0-25051 GCA_964430275.1 uncultured Gemmatimonadaceae bacterium | reverse complement strand
GTGGATTATCGCTTGACCTGACTTGGGGGGCGGGGGTAGTGTCGCGGCAGGGGTCGGGCCGCTGGTGGGGCCGGGTCCTGCTCTCCAGGCGCATGATCCGACAGCATTTGCAGTGTGACGCCCGCGGCGTGGATTTCACGAACGGAGGAGGCCGCTCGTGCAGGATCTCTGGGCGCTGCTCGTCGACATTTCACAGAACAACTTTCTGGCGGGGCTCGCGCTGGCGGCGACGACGACCGTTGTGGCGTATGCGTTCCGCGTGCCGCAGCGGGCGATCCGGGCAGTGCAGGCGCGGCGCGCGCTGGAGCGCGTGCGGGATCCGACGATGGTGCCGCTGGAAGCGCTGGTCGGACCCGTCCGCTCATGCGGCGGTCTGGCGGTGCGGCTGTTCGAGGCGTGCAATGCGGAGGCGGCGGAGCTGTATCGCAGCATGCTGGGCGGCGGCGAGCCGACGGCCCGGCAGCGGCGGATGTGGAGTGCGACCTTCAACGAGAGCGACTGGGAGGGGCAGCGCACGTTCGTGTCGGCGACGGACACGTGTGGCGACCGGCCCGGGCAGCCGGTGGTCGAAGCGGCGATCGACGTGCTGCAGCGCGGCTGGCCGCGTGGTCCGGGGCGGGTGTGGATCCGCGGCGAGGCGGGCGCGGGGAAGAGTACGGCGCTGCAGCGTCTGTATTTCGTGCTGATCGGCACTCCTGCCCCGAATGCGCTGCGTGTGCCGACGCCGGTGCTGATCCAGCCGCGCAACCTCGATCCGGAGCGCGTGCGTGCGCTTGCGTCAGCGGCGGGCGTGGACTGGCTGCAGGTGTTCCTCGATACGTGGCTGAAGAATCGCAGGATCGACGTCGCGCCGGAGCTGCTGCCGGGGCTGAGCGCGGATTTCAGGGACGCCCTGGAGAAGGGCGAGGTCGCGCTGCTGCTCGATGGCTACGACGAGCTGCACCGCATGGGTCTGCTGTCGCCGGCGCGCTCGCTGCTGCGCTACCCGTTCCTGGTGGGCGCGGAACGTTCGGATGCGGAGCGGGATGCACCGGACGACGCCGTCCACCTCCGTCTGGGTCGGACGTGGACGGACGAGCTGCAGGGTGTGTACCTGCGTCGGCGCTGGCAGGACAGGCCGCTGTTGCCGTGGGCGGACGCGGTGCTGCACGAGGTCGCACTGCCGGGCAATGAATGGCTGCGCAATCCGCGTCATTTCGTGTTTCTGCTGAGCACGCTCGAGGGCTACCGCCAGCCGATCACGGCGCAGGTGATCCGCCGGCTGACGCAGAGCGAGGCGGAGCTGCTGGAGCTGGCGTTCGACCAGGCGTGGAAGCGGCTGATCGAGCTGGGCCCGGAGGAGGTCGCGCGGGTCGAGCGGGGAGCTGTCGCGGGCCGGCTGGGGCAGGTGGCGCTCGCGACGTACCGGAAGGGTGCCTGCGAGCGGCCGGCGGAGGGCGATGCGGCGTGGCGCTGCGTGGAGGCGATGACGAGCATCGTGACCACGAGCAATGATGCCGTGAAGATCGAGGACCCGCTGTTCCTCGAGTATTTCCTCGGCCGCAGCATTGCCGAGGAGGTGCGGCTCGGGACGCTGCCGGCGGTGCGACGTCGCTGGACGCCGGTCACGGTCGCCACGATCGCTGCGCGGCTGCGCAAGCTCGACGGCGAGCGCGCATTCGAGCGGGTGCGCGCGTGTCTGCATTCGGACGGGTTGCGCGACGCACAGGTGGCGGCCGAGGACCGCCGCTCGCTCACGTTGAATCTGCTGGAGCTGGCCGTGCGGATCCGCACGGGCGGACAGCGTGATGGCGCGGGCGGCGTCGCACTCAGCGACCTCAGCCTCGACCGCCTCGATCTCGAAGGTGCAGACCTGCGCCGCGTGCGGATGCACGACTGCAGCTTCAATGGTGCGTCACTCGCTGCCGCGTCACTGAAGGAGGCGCGCTTCGAGCGGTGCACGTTCCGGGGCAGTGACCTGACGCGCGCGGATGCATTCCGTGCAAGGTTCCATGCGTGTGATTTTCTCGATGGTGCGGATGGCCTGCGCGTGCGCGGGATGCAGATTGCCGAAATCGTGCTGACGGGATGCGACGTGGACGCAAACGTGCTCGAGCGCGCGGGTGCCGACGCACTGCACTCGCGCTACCGCGACCATTTCGGGCAGCTGTTCAACGCCCGACCGCAGTGGCTGCTGGGCGCGCCATACGACGGCCTCGAGCGCGCATACACGGAAGCGATTCGCTCGGCACTGCTGGAGTTCCCGCGCGACCGGGCGGTGCATGCCGTGGACCTGATGGCCGGCGGATCGAACCGGCGGCTCCTCACGCTCATGAACGGGAGCGACGAGGCCGGGAGCGGCTTTCCGAACCTGCACGTGCTCGCGCTGGACCGCGACACGACCCAGCTCGAGGAGCTCGCCATGCCGCGCGACCGCTTCCGCACGTGGCGCGTGCAGCTCGGCGGCGGGTCGCGGTTCGAGGAGGGAGACATCGAGACAGGCGTTCCGTTTGCCGACCGTCTCGCGGGCTTCCCGGCGGCCCCGCGCCAGGCGGAGCTCGTCATCGGCAAGAAGGCGATCCACGAGCTCCCGCGCGCGCTGCAGAGACCGCTGCTCGCGCAGTGCCGTCGCCTGCTCGTCGATGGAGGGTGCCTGATCCTGCTGGCCGATGCGCCGGGCGCGATGAGCGAGGAGGGCCGGCGACGGCTCGCGTCGCTGCGCGAGCTGATCCTCGGCCTTCGCACGTCGTCCGTCGTCGAGGCGGTCGCGGCCGTGCGCGCCGAGGCGTACGCCCACGCCTTCGAGGGTACGCCGGCGGACATCGCGCTGTTCTGCAACCTGTGGGTCATGCTCAAGGACTGGGCGAACGACAACATGCACGAAGTCGCCAGCCGCTACTTCGCCGGTCGCGACGAGATCGTCGGCTGGTGCGAGGAGGATGGCACGCTCACATTGACTGGCGAGGTCACGCTCCCGTACCGGCTGCATCCCGCGCGGTTCAACGAGGAGGCGATCCGCGCGGTGATCGGCCAGCTGGAACGGCACCCGCAGACCGCCGAAGTGGAGCTGCCGGACATCGCGCGGCGTCTGCTCGGCTATGACCGGGAACGCCTTTCCCTCCTGTGCGACTTCACGGAGCGGGTGCTGATGACGCCGGAGCAGGAGCCGACCGCACTCGGCGCTGCGCTCAACGCCACGGTCGTCGACGTGGATTTCACCGGGCTCCATCCGCTACTGGCAGACCGGCCGCTGCCTCGCCGGCCGGGCGTCGAGTTCGACTTTCCCGTCCACGTGCTCACCTTCGAGAAGCGAGCCCCTGTCCCGCCGGCAGGCATGGATGCGGCGGTGGAGGACCTCGAGGTGCCGGTCCCTCTCACTACGCACGACGCATAGACGTCGGCCCCCCTGGCCGCGCGCGACACATCGAGGTCGGCCCCCTGACCACGGACGACGTAACAGGGTTACCTTTCAGGAGGCACACCCGCATCACCGAAGCTTTCTTTGCGGGATCCCCGAGCCGGCCACTCCTGCGCTCCTCGCGTGGTGTGCGGCTCCGCGGTCTTGCTCGAGACGGCAGAGGTCGATGACCACGGTCGTCAACGAGGCAGTATGGACCGCACGCTCACCGAAGACGTCCCCTTCGAACAGTTTTCCTCCGCGTGCCTGCGGCGCGACAGCGAACGGATCACGCGCGCCTGGGTGGAGCGGCTGTCGTCGCAGCTGGGCATCCGCCCGCGTCGGGTGCTGCCGACGGACGAGCTGCTGAACCACATCCCGCAGGTGCTCGAGAAGGCGGCGGAGTTTCTCGTCATTCCGGATACCGAGCGGATCACGTCGCACGACATGTTCACGGAGGAGATGCGCAGGATTGCGCGGCTGCGGCGCAGCCAGGGCTACGACGTGCAGGAGATCATGCGCGAGTTCGACGAGCTGGCGCAGCTGCTGGACGGCGCGGCGCTCACGTGGCTGAAGGAGTATCCGGGCACGCCGCCTCCGGACGCGGTCGGGCGCGTGTTCGGCCGGCTGAATCGTGCACCGCTGCTGATGGGCGAGATCACTGTGGGCACGTACCAGGCGGAGGAGCTGGACAGCCGGCACGCGGCAGCGGAGCGGCTGGGCGAGTTCGTCGAGACGCTGATGCACGAGATCAAGACGCCGCTCGCCGCCGCCGAGGGCGCAGCACTCCTGCTCGAGAGTCTGGAACCGTCCGGCAACGGAGAAGGGCGGCGCGATTTTTCGGCGCTCATCCGCCGCAACCTCGCGCGCGCCCGCACGATCATCGACGACGTGCGCATGCTCGCGCTGGCGCAGGTCGCGCATGCGCAATCGGGTCGCTTCCTGCGCGTCGGTGAAGTGCTCGGTGAGGTGCTGACGGAGATCAGCCCGGTGTTGCAGGACAGCGGCGTGCGCATCGATATCGTGGAGCCGATCCCGGACGTCGTGGTCGACGCGGCCCGCGTCGAGATCGTACTGCTCAACCTGATCGGCAATGGCGCGAAGTACTCGGACCCTGACAAGCCGTCGCGCTGGGTGCGCGTGGGCTTCGAGCAGCCGGCCGACTCGGAGGAGTGGTGGGCCGTGGTCGCGGACAACGGCCTGGGCATACCGGCAGAACTGCACGACCGCGTGTTCGAGCGGTTCTTCCGCGGCCACCAGCACGCGTCCGATGGCAGTGGTCTCGGTCTCGCGATCGTGCGGGAAGCGATCCGTCAGATGAACAGCCGACTCGTGTTCGAAAGCGAGGCAGGGGAGGGGACGACGTTCCGCTTCCTGCTGCCGGTCGCGGAGGTCGACCCGGACGGCAGCGCCGAGGAGTAGCGCGCCGTCGCGCGAACCGATCCGCTCGCGTGTGGTATCAGGCCGCGGGGGACGTCCCCGGTCCGTCGAGAATTCGCGTTATCTCCTGCATCAGACGCGTCGGATTGCACGGCTTGTCGAGGAAGCTGGCGCAGCCCGCGCGGCCCGCGCGCTCGCGATACTCGTCCTGCACGTGCACGGTGATCGCAACGACCGGGATGTGACCGGTTGCTGCATCCGACTTCAGCGCCTCCGTCGCGGCCCATCCATCCATCTCCGGCAGCCCGAGGTCCATCACGATCAGGTCCGGCGTGTCCTCCTGCGCGAGCCGGATCCCTTCGCCCCCGTCTCCTGCCTCGAGCACGCGGTATCCCGCGTGCCGCAGCATCGTGCCATACACGAACCGCGCGTCGAGGTCGTCCTCGATGAGCAGGACCGTCCGTTCGGGCCGTTCGGGCATTGCCGGTTCCTCAGCGGCTGACGTGGGCCAGGAGGCAGGAAACTAATGCAGGTGGGTGAGGCTGAGAAGGAGCGTGGACGGCGCCGCGTGGACGGCGGGTGCGGGTGGGCGTGAGGGCCTGAACGGCGGGTGTGGGTGGGCGTGGGCGTGGGGGTGAGGAAACTGCGGGTGGCACGGCGGGTGGGGGACTTCGGCGGCTTGCGCAGGCCGGTCGCCGTCGATGCCGGGACGACTGCCGCATGCGAAGAGAGCTCCGCCGGCGTCTTGCGTGACGCCGCACCCTTTCCGCCGGCGACGTAGATGCCCGTCATGCGCTCGAAGAGCCAGCGCGGCGCGCTCACGCCATGCAGCGGCAGTGAGGCAGTCCCGGTTCGTTTCGCCATGCACTACCCCCGGCGTTCCCAGACGTCGTCGAGCGTGACGCCGCCGACGGGGCCGAAGTCGAGGGTCCGGATCGGGAACGGGATCGTGATGTCGTTCGCGTCGAACGCGGCCTTGATGCGCATGATCCCTTCACTGCGAGCGGAGACGAGGTCGACCTGTCGGCTGAGCGGAATCCAGAAGCGCGCGACCAGGTTGATCGAGCTGTCGCCGAAGCCGGTGAAGTACGCGTCGGCGGGCAGGTCCTGCTGGCGCGCCGTGACGGCTGCGACCGCCTCGCGCGTCACGAGCTGCACCTTCTCGAGGTCCGCGTCGTACGTGACGCCGACCTCGATGTCGATGCGGCGCAGCATCCGGTCCGTGTGGTTGACGATCGGATTGTTGAACACCAGGCTGTTCGGGACGAGCACGGCGCGGCCGTCAAAGGTGCGCAGCACGGTTGCGCGCATCGCGAGCGTCTCGACGACGCCCTTGTGGTCGGCGGTCTCGATGATGTCGCCGATCCGGAACGGCCGGCGGAAGGCCATGATCGCGGGCGACGAAGTTCTCGGCCGTGCTCTGGAACGCGAAGCCGAGCGCGAGGCCGAGGATACCGGCGCCGGCGAGCAGTGAAGTCACGGTCTTGTCGAGCTGGAGCACGCCGAGGGCGAGGAACGTGCCGAGCGCAAGCACAGCGAGATAGGCGATGGTCGCGATCAGGTCCGCGACCGCGGGATGATCGGAGACGCGGCGGGTGATGCGGTGGACGACGCGCCGGGCGAGCCGCGCCACGAGCCAGAACGCCAGCAGGACGAGGATCGCGGCCAGGAAGTTCGGCAGTGCGCGGACCATGCCTTCGATCCAGTCGACGACCCTTGCCTGCGCCTGTGCGAGTGCCGCGCCGATGTCGACGCTTGCGTCGCGGTCGTCCATGGTACCCCTCCCGGATGTGCTGTCGGATGTGCGGCGGTGGGGCGGCCGCGGCGCGAGCGTAGCGCCCGAACGCATGGGCGGCAAGGAGGACGCGTCCGGGGCGCTGCAACCCTCCCCTCGTCGTGCCTGTCCCACCTGCAACGCCTCTCATGTTTCTCGCGGACCAGCGATATCGCCATGCTCGCCAGGCAAGGCAGGGAGGGGGTCGTCGCGGATCTGACACGCGACGTCGCCTACGCGGCTCGCGCGCTCCGGCGTGCGCCGGCCTACACCACCGTCGTCGTGCTAACACTCACGCTCGGCATCGGCGCGGCATCGACGGCGCAGAGCGTGATCGATCCGCTGTTGCTGCGACCGCTCGCCTACGCGCAGCCGGACCGCCTGGTCATCGTCACTCCGGCGTGCTGCAGGGCGAGTACGGCGTGATCCGCGAGCACGTCGCGGAGTTCGAGAGCGTGGCGCTGTACACGCCCGGCCGCGACTACGGCATCTCCGGCGGCGAGGAGCCGGAGCGCGTGACGGGGGCGGCGGTCACGCCGGAGTTCTTCGCGACGCTCGGGGTACAGCCAGTGCGCGGCAGTGTCGTCGACGGGGATGGCGACGCGCCCGTCGTCGTGCTCTCGTACGCGCTCTGGATCCGCCGCTTCGGCGGAGAGGACAGCGCGATCGGCGCCGTGGTGCGTGTGGACGGGCGCCCGCTCACGATCAGTGCCGTCATGCCGCGCGCCTTCGACTATCCCGTGCGCTCCGAGCTGTGGCTCGTGGCGCCGCTCGATGCGACGGGGCCGTTGTACTGGGGAAGCGGCGGGCACTGGATCGTCGGGCGGCTGCGTCCGGGCGTATCCGAGGCGCGGGCCGCAGCGGCGATTCGCGCGCTGTCGCCAGCACTGAGCGCAGCGAATCCGTTCTGGACGCCGGATCCGGACTACCGCGCGGACGTGCGCGTCGTCTCTTTGCACGAGGCGATCGTGGGCGACGTGCGCGGCGCGCTCATGCTGCTCGGTGGCGCCGTCGCACTGCTGTTGCTGATCGCGTGCGCGAACGTGGCGAACCTCGTGCTCGCGCGCGGGCTCGACCGTTCGGGTGAGCTGGCGGTGCGCGCAGCACTCGGCGCCAGCCGCGGCCGCATACTGCGCCAGCTCGTCACGGAGACGGTCTTTCTCGCCGGGATGGGGGGTGCGCTCGGCGTCGTCTTCGCGATCCTCGCAGTCGGCACACTCCGGCGAGTACTGCCGGCCGACGTGCCGCGCGTTGCGGAGATCGGCATCGACGTGCGCGTGCTGGGCGTGAGCCTGGTGCTCACGCTCGTGATCGGCGTACTGCTCGGTGCGCTGCCGGCGCGCCGCGCGACGCGTTTCCGGGTGCAGCCGATGCTGCGTGCGAACGCGCGTTCGATCGGCGATCGTTCGACACGCGGGCTCTCGGGCGCGCTCGTCGTGACGCAGGTTGCACTCGCCGTGCTGCTCGTGACCGGCGCGGCGCTGCTGGTGCGCAGCTTCGCGGCACTGCAGGCGATCGACCCGGGCATCGGCCAGGGGGCCGCGATCGCGGCGCGCATCGACCTGCCGGCGGCGCAGTACGCAAGCGACGACGTCCGCAACCTCTTCCTCGATCGCCTCCTCGCCCGCACTGCTGCGCTGCCGGGCGTCTCGGCCGTCGCGGCCACGAGTCAGCTCCCCTTCAGCGGCGAGTTCGAGGGGAGTGCAATGACGATCGAGCACGTGACGACGGACCCGAACGATCTGCCGGTTCTGATCCATCGCCGGGTGACGCCCCACTTCTTCGAGGCGCTCGGCGTACCGCTGCGGCGCGGCCGACCATTCACGGACGCGGACGCGACCGGCCCGCCCGTCGCCATCATCGACGAAACCGCGGCGCGCACGTTCTGGCCCGGCGAGGACCCGATCGGGCGGCGCCTTGGCCGGCCGTGGCTGAACGAGATGCTGGTGATCGTCGGCGTCGCAGGTGCCGTGCTCGATGGTGAGCTGACCGGCGCGGCCGAGCCGACCGTGTACACGCCGTTCGCACGCGAGCCGCCACGCAGTGCGTTCCTCGTGATCAACAGCGCGAGCGGATCGGGCGTGTTGCCGGCGCTGCGCTCGGCACTGCGTGAGATCGACCCGACCGTGCCCCTCAGCGATGCGGCCACCGTACGCACGTTTGTGGACGGCACTCTCGCCGGCCAGCGCCTCGCGATGATGCTGCTCGGCCTGTTCGGCGCACTCGCACTGACGCTCGCGGCGATCGGCATCTATGGCGTGCTCGCGTACGCGGTCGGCCAGCGCACCCGCGAGTTCGCACTGCGCCACGCACTCGGCGCGCACACGCGCGACGTCGCGGCAATCGTGCTGCGCGACGGCGGTAGCCTGGTGGCGGCGGGCGCAGCGATCGGAAGTGCAGCGGCGCTCGTGCTGGGCCGCGTGGTGAGCACCATGCTCTACGGCGTTTCGCCGGGCGACGCGCGCACCCTGCTGGTGGTGCTCGCCATCATACTGGCGACGGCCGCTGCGGCGGCATTCGTCCCGGCACGGCGGGCGGGACGGATCGCGCCCATGACGGTGCTGCGGGAGTAGGGTGGCGGCTCGCCGTGTTGCGCGGCCGTCGCTATACTCGACGTTCCCGAACAGCATCCAGCGGAGTCACCGAGCCATGAAGCCAGCCCGCATCCTAGCCCCGGCCCTCCTGACCCTCTTCGCAGGGGCCGTGCATGCGCAGGACGTGCGCATCGAGACGGAGACGTTCGAATTGCCGAACGGTCTGACCGTGATCCTGCACCGGGACGCAACCACGCCCACGATCGCGACGAACATCTGGTACCATGTCGGTTCGGCGCGCGAGCGGCCGGGCCGCACGGGGTTCGCACACCTGTTCGAGCACATCATGTTCGAGGGGTCGGCGAACGTGCCGGAAGGGAAGATCGACGAGTGGTTCGCCGAGGTCGGCGGCGCACCGAACGGCTCGACGTCGCGCGACCGCACGAACTACATGCAGAGCTTCGCGAGCAATGCGCTGGACATGGCGCTGTTCATCGAGAGCGACCGCATGGGGCATCTGCTGGACGCGATGTCGGCGGCGAGCGTGGACGGACAGCGGGACGTCGTGAAGAACGAGCGTCGCCAGAGCTACGACAACCGGCCGTACGGGCTGGCGGATCAGGTGAGCACCGAGGCGCTGTATCCGCCGACGCACCCGTACTCCTGGCCGGTGATCGGGTACATGGATCACCTCACGAACGCGGCGTATCAGGACGTCGTCGACTTCTTCCGGACGTACTACGCACCGAACAATGCGACGCTCGCGATCGCGGGCGATATCGACGTCGATGAAGCGCGCCGCCTGGTCACGAAGTGGTTCGCGGACGTGCCGCGCAGCGAGCCGCTGCCGCCGCTCGAGGCAGCGCCCCCTGTCGTGACGGCGCAGGAGCGGCTGCTGCTGGAGGACCGCGTGCAGCTGCCGCGGCTGGTGATGACGTGGGTGTCGCCGGCGGCGTATGCCGACGACGACGCGGCGATGGATGCGCTCGCGGAGCTGCTCGCCGGCGGCAAGAACTCGCGCCTCTACCAGCGGCTCGTCTACGAGCTGCAGATTGCCGACGACGTGTACGCGCGTCAGGGCGGCGGCCAGCTGAGCGGCGAGTTCGAGATCGGCGCGACGGCGCGCGCGGGGCATTCGCTCGGTGAGCTCTACGACGTGATCGTCGAGGAGCTCGCACGGGTCGCGGCCGCGCCGCCCGAAACGCGCGAGCTCGAGCGCATCGTGAACCAGTACGAGGTCGGCTTCCTCGAGCGGCTCGAGCGCGTCGCGACGAAGGCGGACATGATGAACGCGTACTACTTCTACACCGGTACACCCGACTTCTTCGACGAGGACCTCGCACGCTACCGGTCGTTGCAGCCCGGTGACCTGAGCGCGGCGACCGCGCGCTGGCTCGATGCACAGCGCGCGATCGTGCTCAGCATCGTGCCCGGCGGACAGCCGGAGCTGGCCGTGCCGAACAGCACGAGCGTGTCGAACGAGAACCTCGACCAGTCACCGGAAGCGCGGAAGGCGGCAACATGAGATTCGTGCTCGCCATTGCTCTGGCAACCGCCGCCTGCGCGAGCAGCACCCCGCGCCCGATCGATTCCGCACCGCCACCGGTGACCGAGCCATCGCGCGAGCCGCCGGTCGCTGCGCACGAGCTGATGCGGGTCGACCGGTCCGTGCGGCCGGTGCCGGGAGCGCCGCCGGAGCTGGCGCTGCCCCCGGCGGAGGAGCTCACGCTCGCGAACGGGCTGCGCGTCATCGTCGTCGAGAAGCGCGACGTGCCACTGGTGCAGGTGAATGTGCTCGTGCAGGCGGGCAGCGTGCTGGACCCGCTGGCGCGGGTCGGACTCGCCACGCTCACCGCCGACATGCTGGACGAGGGCGCCGTAGACATGAGCGCACTCGAGCTCGCGGACGCGTTCGAGGTGCTGGGCGCGCGCTTCAACGTCGGCGCGGGGCTGCACAGCGCACAGCTCTCGCTGCGCGTGCCGGTCGCCCGCATCGAGCCCGCGCTCGCGCTCGCGGCGGACGTCGCACTGCGGCCGACGTTCCCGGCGGAGGAGCTCGAGCGGCTGCGCGCGGAGCGGCTCACCGGGCTCATCCGCGCGCACGACCAGCCGGGCGAGATCGCACAGGCGCTCACGATGCGCACGCTGTTCGGTCCGGAGCACCCGTACGGCCGGCGCGCGCACGCGGACGCCCTGCGCGCGATCACGGTGAACGACGTGCGCTCGTTCTGGCAGCAGCGGTGGCGGGCGAACAATGCAACGGTGGTCGTGGTCGGCGACATCGACGCAGCACGCGCGCGCTCGCTCGTGGAGGCCGCGTTCGGCGACTGGGAGCGCGCCATGACGCCTGCGCCTGACGTCGCCGGCGTACCGCAGGTTCAGGGACGGACCGTGCATCTCGTCGACAAGCCGGGCGCCGCGCAGTCGATCATCGTGATCGGCCGCATCGGCGCACCGCGCTCGTCGCCCGACTACTACGCGCTCCAGGTCATGAACACGATCCTGGGCGGACAGTTCACCTCGCGGCTCAACCAGAACCTGCGCGAGGAGCACGGCTACAGCTACGGCGCGTCCTCGAGCTTCCAGTTCCTGCCGGCGCCCGGGGCGTTCACCGCGGGAGCGGCCGTGCAGACCGCCGTGACGGGGGCGGCGCTGCGCGAGTTCTTCAACGAGCTCGAGGCGATCCGCACACCGATCCCCGCCGACGAGGTCGAACGCGCGAAGAACTACCTCGCCATGCGCTACCCGGCGCAGTTCCAGTCGGTGGCGGGCATTGCGAGCGAGATCGGCTCCACGACGCTCTACGATCTGCCGCTCTCGACCCTCAACGAGATGATCGACCGCGTGATGGCCGTCACGCCAGCGGACGTCGCGCGCGTCGCGCGCGCGTACGTCGACCCCGCGAACGTCGAGATCATCGTCGTCGGTGACCGCGAGATCATCGAGCAGCAGGTGCGCGAGCAGAACCTCGGGGACGTGCGGCTGCTCGAGGTGACGGATGTGTTGGGGGATGTACCGGTGATGGACGGGAACAGGTGATTGTGGTCGCGTGCGGTGAGGCGGGCCGGGCGCCCGGGCCCGGGCCGGGGCCGCTTGTACCCCTGTGTACCACCGGGTAGTTTGCCGCGACCACACACGATTCCACTACCACCGATCCCGCATGCGCTCACGCCCGCGTCGATACACCCTTGGCCTGCTTCTGCTCGCCGCCTGCGCCGCGCCGGCGGTCCAGCCCGCACCCGCACCGGCGCCGCCGGATGCCGGCAAGCGCGCGGTCGGATTGAACGGTGCGGTCTCATCCGCGAGTCCACTTGCGAGCGAGGCGGGACTCGAAATTCTGCGTGCGGGCGGCAATGCGATCGACGCCGCGGTCGCCACCGCATTCGCGATCGGCGTCGTCGAGCCGCAGATGTCGGGGCTCGGTGGCGGCGGCGCGATGATGATGTGGCGTGAAGCCGAAGGCCGAGCGGACTACCTGGACTTCTACCCGAGTCAGCCTGTGCTGCGCTTTCGCGGGCACACGGGCTACGACGGGCCAGGCGACCTGCGTATCGTGGGCGTGCCGGGCAACGTCGCGGGGCTGCTCGCCGCGCACGAGCGGTTCGGCCGCCTGTCGCGCGACGTGGTGATGGCGCCGGCCATCCGGCTGGCCGAGCAGGGCTTTCCGGTCGGCCAGATCCTCGCGCTCTTCATCCGCTCCGATTCCGCGAAGCTCGCACGCTTCGATGAAGGTTTCGCGCGCATGTACCCGGCGCGCCGACCGCTCGAGGTCGGTGAAGTCATACAGAACCCGCATCTCGGCGCGGCGCTCCGACTGATCGCGCTGCACGGCGCGGATGCATTCTACCGCGGGGCGCTGACGGACGAGATCGTGCAGGTCATGAACGACGGCGGGCATCCGGTCACGACGACGGACTTCGCCGAGTACGAGCCGCTGTGGAAGCGGCCGCTGTGCATCGACTACCGCGGGCGCACGGTGCTGTCCGCGCCGCCGCCGCAGACGGGCGCACAGCTCCTGCACACACTGCAGATGCTCGAGGCCCATGACCTCGCCGCGGCCGGCCTGCCGACGCGGGACGCACGCGCGTTCGACATCCTCACGTCCGCACTGCGAGTCGGCATGGCGGACAATCGCTCGATGAACGACGATCCGCGCTGGCGCGACGTCGCGGCGAGCGGGCGCGTCGCGCCGGCATTCGCTGCACAGCGTGCCGCACTGGTGGGCACCGCGAGCGCGCCCGACTCGATCGACGCAGTACCGGCGGACGCATACGACGACGGCGCGCCCGAGGCCGGCTGCGCCCAGCACGACCCGTACGGCGCCGCGGGCGATTCACCGGCGAGCGTGCAGGAGGCGGGCACGCAGGGCGCCGCAGCGATGCCGGCCGCGACACCGTCGCATGCGTCGCTCGCGACCGTGGCGCTGTATCCTGACGATCGCGGGGAGACCACCCACCTGTCCGTCGTCGACGCGGAAGGCAACGCCGTCGCGCTCACGCAGACGAACAGCACGGTCTTCGGCAGCGGCGCATGGGTGCATGGCTTCTTCCTGAACGACAGCGGCTACGTGTTCCGCGAGGAGAGCGAGCTCGAGGATCCGCCGGCGCGCTGGCGCACGCGCACGGCGACGATCGCGCCCACCGTGGTGCTGGAGGGGGACGACGTCGCACTCGTGATCGGGGCGCCGGGTGGCGGCCGCATCCCGACGGAGATCGCACAGACCATCGTGTACCTGCTCGACTACGGGATGGAGCCGCTCGATGCGGTGCGGATGCCGCGCATCTTTCCTTCGCCGCGCAATCCACGCGTGCAGCTCGAGCACGGCTTTGCAGCGGAGGTCCTGCAGCAGGTGCGCACGATGGGCTACGACCCGGTACCGCCGGCGCCCGGCTATGCGCGGCTGTACCTGGTCGCGCGCCGCGACGGCCGCTGGGTCGCGGTCGCCGATCCCCGCCATGACGGTGAAGCGCGCGCGTACTGATTCAGGCGCCGTTCGCCGCGCGCTCTTCGATCGCGCGCGTGATCTCCGCGAGTGTGAACGGTTTGGGCACGACCGGCACGTCATGCCCATGCACGGCGTGCGGCACGGACTCGCTCGCGGGGTCGCCAGTCATGAACACGAGGCGTCGCACGGCGTCCTCGGCGCCGCGCTCGAGCAGCACACGCAGCAGCCGGTCGCCGCTCATGCCCGGCATGCGGATGTCGGAGACGATGACGTCGAAGGGCTCGCCCGCGATGCGCTCGAGCGCTTCCGCGCCGTCGCCGGCGGTCTGTACCTCGTGGCCGCGACGGCGCAGGTGGCGCACGAGCGCGAGGCGGATGGCCGCCTCGTCGTCGACGACGAGCACGCGCAGCGGGTGCGCTACTACCAGGGCACCCTGTTCCCTGGCGATCGCCGGGGCGGCTGCCTCCGGGCCGGCAAGCGGGAGCCAGACGGTGAACGCGGCGCCGCGCCCCTCGATGCTGTTCACGGAGATCCGGCCCTCGTGCTCGCTCACGATGCTGTAGACCAGACTGAGCCCCAGGCCGGTCCCCTCGCCGGGCGACTTCGTGGTGAAGAACGGATCGAAGATCCGCTCCATCACGCGCTCCGGGATTCCACCCCCGTTGTCGATCACTTCGAAGGCCACGCCCGTGCGCATGCGCGCACTGCGGATCGTGAGCAGCTTGCGGGCGCGGCCGGATGCCTCCATCGACTGCGATGCATTCACGACCAGGTTGAGCACGACCTGCTCGATCTCGCTGGCCACCCCGCGCGCGGGCGGGAGCTGGGGCGTCAAATCGACCTGCACCTCGATGTTGCTCGTCTGGAGTGCGTAACGCCGGATCTTGAGCACGTGCTCGATGATGTCGTTGACGTCGACCGGCTCGACGACGCGTGGCTTGACGTCCTGGCTTTCGCGAGCGAGAAGGCGCAGGTCATTGACGATCTTGCCGACGCGCGCGGTCTCGCGGCGCATCAGCTCCAGCGTCTCGCAGTCCTCGCCGGAGCGCGGCTCGGCGAGCATCAGCTCGATGAAGCCGGCAATGGCCGTGAGCGGGTTGTTCAGCTCGTGCGCGACGCCGCCGACGAGCGTGCCGATCGAGGCGAGGCGCTCGGTGCGCCGGAGCTGCTGCTCGCGCTCCACCTGCTCGGTGACGTCGCGGGCGAGCAGGATCGTCACCAGGTTGCGGTCCAGCTCGACGCGGCGCGCGACGATCTCGAGCGGGATGTGCCGCTCGCCGACCTGTCGCACCGTGCGGCCGCGCCAGCCGCCTGTGCCCGCGAGCAGCTCGCGAATGTGGCTGCGCTGCGTATCCGGTGTATCGACCGGGAGCAGTGCCTGCAGGCCCGTGAGATCGTACGAACCGACACCGTCGACCAGCTCGCGGTACGCATCGTTCGCGTACAGGATCGTGCCATCGTCCTGCTCGATGCTGACACCGTCCGGCAGCCGGTCGAGTGCCTCCGCGAGCATGGTGACTCGCTGTTCGCGCGCGCGCTCCTCCGTGATGTCGCGCGCGATGCCGTGGGCGCCGTCGAAGCCGCCGGCGCCGACAATGCTCGTTGCCGAGATGACGATCAGACGGCGCTCCCCGTCCGGGCGCAGAACCACCGTTTCGGTCTGCAGCTCCCCGCGTCGTCCCGCGATCATCTCGCGAAACACCTCGTCCAGGGCATTCTGCGCTTCAGGCGCGATGACCACCTGGAAGTTCTGTCCGAGCAGCTCGCCGCTGGTGCGCCCAAGCAGTCGCTCTGCGGCGGGGTTCAGCTCCGCGAAGGCGCCGAGCGCATCGATCATGTAGACTGCGTAGGGAGACGTCGTGATGAGGCGCCGGTAGTGTGCTTCGGAGGCCTGCAGCCGGCGGCGTGAGAGTGCGTTCTCGGTGACGTCCTCGGCGATGCCGGCCTTGCGGTAGACCTTGCCGTCGGCGTCGCGCACGGGGAAGCCGCGGTCGAGGATCCAGCGCACGGCGCCATCGGGACGGATGATGCGGTAGCTGATCTCGTGTCCCGCGCCCGTGCGGCCGGCGAAGTATGCGTTGACGCGTTCGCGGTCCTCGGGATGGAGCGCACGCCGCCATGCCGCCCGATCGGTGTATAGCTCCTGGATGGAACGGCCCCAGACACGCTCGTACGAGGGACTGATGTAGAGGAGTTCGCCGGACAGCTCGTCCATCCAGAACACCTGGGGTACGTGGGAGACGAGCTGGCGGAACCGTTCCTCGCTTTCCACGAGCTGCTCTTCCTGCTGCTTGAAGGCGCTCACGTCCATCCAGGAGCCGACGATCCGGGCGCGCCCCGGCGCATCGCACGGCTCCCAGGCGAGCTGGTCGTGAACCCAGCGATACCCGCCGGAGCCGTGGCGGAACCGATACCCGTGCTCGTGCCGCCCGGGACGGTCGAAGCGCGCGTCCGCCAGCCATGCGTTTTGCTGTGAGGCGCGGTCCTCGGGATGGATGTTGTTCCACCACCACCCGGGCGCGAGGGCCTCTTCGACGGTATAGCCGAAGATGCGCTCGACATTGGCACTCACCCAGGCGGGCTGGAGGCCATGCGCTGTAACGTCGGCGGTATAGATGACCGACGGAGCCGCTGCGAGCACCCGCTCCAGCTCTCCGGGCAACTGCCTGGGTTCGTCCGCGCCTGCCATGCCCCCTCCGTGAATGCACACGTGCGGCACGGAAGTGCAGTACCCGTACCGTCACAGCCGGCGTACGCGGGCAGGTCGCGCGCGCCGGTCCCACAAGCTGGCACGAACTCGCCCGCGGCGCACCCCATCTCGGTTTCCCGCCCTGCCGGTCAGGCGTATCTTGGCGCGATCCCCTTCATCGAGGAGGCTACGTGAGCCGAGTCCTGCGGCTGTCCGTGGTTCCGCTGCTCCTCGCGTCCGCCGCCGCGGCGCAGCAGCCCTACGTCCCGCCGGCCGGCGAGTGGGAGCACCGTTCCGCCGAGCAGGTCGCGATGGACGCGACGCGGCTGGCGGCGGCGGTCGCCTTCGCCCAGGCCCATGAAGCATCGACGCCGCGCGATCTCGAGCTCGCGCACTACCGCAGCTTCGGCCGCGAGCCGTTCGGCGAGGCGATCGGTCCCTTCAAGGAGCGAGGGCCACAGACCGGCATCATCATCCGCAACGGCTACATCGTCGCGGAGTGGGGCGAGCCCGCGCGCGTGGACATGACGTTCAGCGTGACGAAGAGCTTCCTCTCGACGACCGTCGGCCTCGCATGGGACCGCGGTCTGATCGGCGACGTGACCGATCCCGTCGCCGGCGCGATGGCGCCCGTGCTGCCGGTCGAACGCGCCGTCCACGGCGCGGAGCGCAGCGTCGGTGACTTCGGCGCTGCGTCGACGTTCGACGTGTTCGCGACGACGCACAACCGCCGCATCACCTGGAATCACCTGCTACGACAGACGAGCGACTGGGAAGGCACGCTGTGGGGGAAGCCCGAGTGGGCGGACCGCCCCGCGCGCGAGACGGCGACGTGGCTCACGCGGGCACGCGTCGAGCCCGGCAGTGCATACGAGTACAATGACACGCGTGTGAACGTGCTCGCGCTCGCCGCGATGAACGTGTGGCGCCGGCCACTGCCCGACGTGTTGCGCGAGCTGGTCATGGATCCGATCGGCGCGTCACCGACCTGGCGCTGGTACGGCTACGACAACTCCTGGATCGTGCTGGACGGCGTGCACATGCAGTCGGTGAGCGGCGGCGGCCACTGGGGCGGCGGGATGTTCATCAGTGCCTACGACCAGGCTCGCTTCGGACTGTTGACACTGCGCAACGGCATGTGGGGCGAGAAGCGGGTCCTGTCAGAGGAATGGCTGCGGATGGCGCGCTCCCCGACGCCTGTCCAGCCGACCTATGGCTTCATGAACTTCTTCCTCAACACGAATCGCGAACTGTACCCGAGCGCACCCGCGGAAGCGTTCGCGCACCTGGGAAATGGGACGAACATGATCTACTGCGACCCGGTGAACGATCTGGTCGTCGTCGCGCGCTGGATCGACAATGGCGAGATCGACGCGTTCCTGGGACACGTGCTGGCAGCGATCGTGCGTTGACCCGTGCTCCGTCGGCGCGGCGCATGCGCCCGCCCGGACAGGTATGCTCGAACGGGGACGGTGAGTGAGCGCGGAACACGAACGCAAGGCGGAGTTCCTGCTCGCGCGGCTGGAGAAGCGGGTGCTCCTGTGGCTGGCAGCGCGGCTGCCGGAGCGCATGTTGCCCGATCACCTGACGGCGATCGGCATCGTCGGCTCGACACTGGTCGGCGCGGGCTACCTGCTGTCGAACCGAAACGAGGACTGGCTGCTCCTCGCGTGTGCGGGGCTGGTGATCAACTGGTTCGGTGACAGCCTGGATGGCACGCTCGCACGGTTCCGTCACATCGAGCGGCCGCGCTACGGCTTCTACCTCGATCACCTGACCGACGCCTATTCGACGATCGCGATCGGCGTCGGGCTCGGGTTGTCGCCGTACATGATCGTCGCGATCGGGATGGCCATCGTCATCGCGTACCTCGTGCTCTCGATCAACGTCTACCTCGAGACGCACGTGTTCGGCAGGTTCGCGGCGTCCTACGGCACGTTCGGCCCCACGGAGGCGCGCATCATGCTCATCGTACTGAACCTGACGGCGCTCACGCTCGGGCCGATGACATTCACGGTCAGCGGCCTGGCGTTTACGATGTTCGACCTGGCAGGGCTCGCGATCGTCGGCGGCATGGGTCTGCTGCTCGCGAGCCGCGTGAGCGGGAACCTGCGCACTCTCGCGCAGCTCGAGCCAGCCGGGCAGCGGCAGGACGACCCGAAGACGGGGTGAGACGGCAGCGGCACACCTTACGCAGCAGCGGGGCGCCAATGCAGAAGCGCATACTGATCATCGAAGGAGCGGCGGACGTCCGCGCCAACGCGCAGGCCGCGCTCGAGCAGCGGGACGTCGAAGTGATCGTGGCCGATGTCGGCCGGCAGGGCGTCTACCTCGCCGAGCGACACCAGCCGGACGCGATCCTGGTCGCCACCGACATGCCGGACATCGACGGCCCACGCATCGTGCGCGAGCTGCGCGCAAATCCGTCCACGCGCGACATTCCCGTCATTTTCCTGGAAAGCACGGATGGCACGGCGGCGCAGGATGGTGGCGGCACGGACGACGGCGTGGTCGGCGCGGTCAAGCGCTCGCTCGATGCGTCGAGTCTGGCCGCGCGCGTGCAGCAGCTGCTGGGCTGGTAGCGGACCTCAGGACCCCGTGCGGCGCGCCGCAGGCACTTCCACGGAGACGACACCCGGAGCCGTGTCCGGCGCCCCGTGCACGTGCGAGAGATGGCGGCGCAGCTCCTTGTACGCGGCCCAGTCGAACGTCCGCAGGAAGCTGCATGCGGCTTCTGCACCGCGCGTAAAGAGACCGACCTTGTCCTCGTCCGGCATCGCGAAGTCCAGCCAGTCATAGCCCTGCGTCCCGATCGACGTCACCAGCGCGCGATAATCCGGATTGCGCGTGATGAAGTCGTAGTCGAGTCCATGGCGGGCCGTATTGAAGATCGCGCTCGTGAGCGACAGCGGCCCGTGCAGGCGCACCGCGTAGCTGCGGTCGACGCCCAGCTTCGCGCCGAACGTGGGCGCCGCCGGCACGCGATGCGGCGCGTGGAAGATGTCGATCGGGAAGTTCGACGTGATGCCGCCATCCAGCAGCACGCACTCCGCCGGCGGCGGGCCATGAAAGCCGGCGAGGTCCATCCACCGGCGAGCGGCCTCGAGATCCTGTGGCGGCCGGATGCGCAGCGGGTGGAAGAAGAACGGGATCGACATGGACGCCCGCACGAAGTCCGCCGGATGCACCTTCTCCGGGTCCTCCCAGAAGAGCGGCGCCATGCGCGGGAAGACCACCTTCGTCTGCGTCGTCACCTCTGCGGCGACAATGGCGAGCAACTTCGCCGCCGCCGGCAGCTGATACGCCTCGCCCGTCCGGCGAAGGAGTGCACCGGACTCGAGGCGCGCCCGCAGGTCGCGCCAGCTGTGGATACCGGCCGCATGCAGGTGCTGCCGGAGCCACTCGTAGAACACCGTCCCCGGGTTCAGCCCCCAGTCGTCCTCCAGATTGTCACGCACCTGCACGCCCGCGTACAGCATCGACAGCAGACTGCCGCCCCGCAGCGCCGACTCCACGACCCGGTGCGCGTCCCCGTCGCCATCCACGAAATCATAGACGTTCTGGTCTGCGAGAAGACGAACCATGTCGTCCGTCTTCGCCTTCTCGCGCGACTCCAGCGCGGCGAGCAGGAGCGCGTTGACTGCGCCCGCCGACGTCCCGCCCACGGACAGGAACCGGATCCCGACCTGCTCGAGCACATACGTATAGCCGACCAGAGCGATGCCCAGCATCCCCCCGCCCTCCAACACCAGGTCGACGTACTGTCGACCGTCGGCGTCGAGAACGTCAGAAAACTCCTTGCCCGCGAGTTCGTGCCGCAGCGGCGAGACCAGGTGCTCGACGGCAGTCGCGAAGCGTGACGGATCCAGCATGCCGGCCTCCGCAGGGACATGGTAAGGCGAACGCTATCAATCTTCCGGAAGGATCACGGACGCGCATGGGCGAAACATGCCCATATTCCGGCGTCCGACGTCGTCACAAGGCAGTATGGCCGGTGCAGCGTGCGGGCTCGGGAGGCTCCGCCTGGCCGCTTCGGCGCCGTCAAGAGGCGGATCGCTGATCCCGGGTCGGGACGGCGGCAGTCCTCCTACGTTAGGCGATCTGCTCCGTTCTGGACACCTGTTTGTCCGGGATTGCGCTCGTTGTGCGATCGGAACGGCCGGATTTCGGAAGGGCTGACACCGTTCTCCGGCCGCGACGCCGGATTAGGGTGCTGGAAACGTTCGGGGGCGGGTTAGAGGCGCTGCCGCAGGAGCTCCTGGACGAGCTGCGGATTCGCGCGCCCGCCCGAGCGGTTCATGACCTGGCCGACGAAGAAGCCGAGAAGGCCGGTGCGGCCGCCGCGGAAGGCCTCGACCTTGTCGGGATTCGCCCGAACGACCTCGTCGATGACGCTTTCGAGCGCCACAGGGTCATTGAGCTGACGGAGTCCGCGGGCGTCCAGGATGTCGGCGGGGTCGCCGCCGTCGCGGGCGAGGACGGCGAGGACTTCGCGGGCCGCGGAGCTGCTGACCTCGTCGTTCTCGACGAGCTTGAGGAATGCGGCGAACTGGGGCGCATCGAAGGTGAGCTGGTCCAGGGTTGCGTCGCCGACCTCGCGCGCCAGCTCATTGACGATCCAGTTGGCGGCGAGGCGAGCGCTCGCGCCCTCTTCGACGGTGGCGGTGAAGAGGCGCTCGGCGGCGGGATTGCGCGTCAGGATCTCTGCGGTGACGTCCTCGATGTGGTGGGCGCGCGCGAACTCGTGCACGAGAGCGCGGCGCGTGTCGTCGAGCTCGTCGAGGGCGCGCCGCTCGGTGCCCTGCTGCTGCGGGGCGTGCGGGCGGTCGCGCTGGGCGCGGTCAGTGCCGCCTCTGCCCGCCGCAGTCAGTGACGGCAGTGAGCCTTCGCCGGCGCCGGCCATCTTTGCCCAGGTGTCACGCAGCGTGACGGTGCGGTTGAACACGAGGTGCGCGGGCGTGCTCTCGGGATCGCGGACGAAGTAGCCGACGCGCTCGAACTGGTAGTGCGTTCGTTCGTCGTCACGCACGGACGGCTCGACGAGGGCGCGTTCGGCGACCACGAGCGATTTCGGATTGAGGAACTCGATGAAGCTCTTCGTCTCATCGGCTTCCGGATCGGGCGCGATGAAGAGCCGGTCGTAGAGGCGGACCTCGCAGGGCAGTGCGTGCTGTGCGCTGACCCAGTGGATCGTGCCTTTGACGACGCGCCCGTCGGGGGTATCACCGCCGCGTGTGGCGGGATCGTGGCTGCAGTGCAGCTCGACGATCTCGCCGGCCTCGTTCTTCACGACGTCGTCGCAGCGGATGACGTAGCCGTAGCGGAGCCGGACCTCGCGGCCGGGGGCGAGGCGGAAGAATCCCTTGGGCGGGTTCTCGGCGAAGTCGTCGCGGTCGATCCACAGCTCGCGCGAGAAGGGGAGGGAGCGGCTGCCCTCCAGGGGCACGTCGTGCGGGTAGTAGGGCGCGTCGATGTCCTCGACCTTGCCGCTTTCCCAGGTCGTGATCACGACCTTGAGCGGGTTCACGACGCACATGACGCGCGGTGCGCGGCGGTTCAGGTCGTCGCGGATCGCGTACTCGAGCTTGGCGATGTCGACCCGCGTGTTTGCCTTTGCGACGCCGATCAGGTCGGCGAATGCGCGGATCGCCTCGGGCGTGACGCCGCGGCGTCGCAGCCCGGCGATCGTGGGCATGCGCGGATCGTCCCAGCCGGTGACGTAGCCGCCGGTCACGAGCTGGAGCAGCTTGCGCTTGCTCATGACGGTGTAGTCGAGTGCGAGGCGCGCGAACTCGGTCTGACGCGGGTGCGACTCCGGCGGGATCAGGATGTCGTCGTCGCCGCGCGGCAGGTTCGCGACGACCCAGTCGTAGATCTCGCGGTTGTTGTCGAACTCGAGTGTGCAGAGCGAGTGGGTGATGCACTCGATCGCGTCCTCGGTCGGGTGCGCGTAGTCGTAGAGTGGGTAGATGCACCACTCGTCGCCGCGTCGGTAGTGATGCGCGTGGCGGATGCGGTAGAGCACCGGGTCGCGCATGAGCATGTTCGGCGAGGCGAGGTCGATGCGGGCGCGCAGGACGTGGGTGCCGTCGGCGAACTCGCCCGCGCGCATGCGCTCGAGCAGGTCGAGGCTCTCCTCGATGCTGCGGTCGCGGTACTTCGTCGGGCGGCCGGGCTCCGTCACGGTACCACGCGCGTCGCGGATCTCCGCCTCGCTCGAGCTGTCCACGTACGCCTTGCCCGCGCGGATCAGGTGCACGGCAAACGCGTACATGCGCTCGAAGTAGTCGGACGCGAAATAGAGGTGCTCGCCCCAGTCGTAGCCGAGCCAGCGCACGTCCTCCTGGATCGAGCGCACGTACAGCTCGTTCTCCGTTTCCGGGTTCGTATCGTCGAAGCGCAGATGACAGGTGCCGTCGAACTCCTGCGCAATGCCGAAGCTGAGGTGGATCGCCTTCGCGTGGCCGATGTGCAGGAAGCCGTTCGGCTCGGGCGGAAAGCGCGTGACCACACGCCCGCCGTGGCGGCCCGCGGCGCGATCGGCGGCGACCATCGCGCGGATGAAGTCGTGCGGGCGGCCAGGATCCGCGGCGGCGGACGTTGCGGTGTTCGACGTCGCAGCGCGCGGCGCGGTGGCGGAGGTCGCGGGGCCCTGCGTCGCACTGCGTGGGGCAGAGGACGAGGTGGCGGACGGGTTCGAATCGGCTGGCCTCATGGCGCAAACTTAGGGGGATGCCGCCGGACGGCATAGCCCTCCCGGCCGGGGCGTGCATATTGGTGCCATGCGCGAATCGAACCGGGGACTCAGCGACGACGAAGCCCGCGAGCTGTGGCGACGGGCGGCCGAGATGCAGGCCGCGGCGGAACAGGCGCACGCCGCGGGGCGCGCGCTGCAGCCGGTCGAGCCCGGTGCGCTGTCGGTCGCGCAGGTCACGGCGGCGGCGGAGGGTGCGGGCATCCATCCGGACTTCGTGCGGGTCGCGCTCGCGGAGCGGCGGCTGCCGGATGCGGGTGAGCTGCGTCACGAGCACTGGACCGGCCGCTGGCTGCGGCGCGTGATCCGCGAGCCGGACACGATCGAGTGCGAACGCATCATCGGCGCCGCGCCACAGGTGGTGCTGGCCGCGACGCGCACGATCGTGACGGGCCACGTCTACCAGCTCACTGCGGAGGACACGACCGGTGACGATCCCGTACGCGACGGTGTCCTCGTGTACCGCATCGCGGGAGCGGGCACCACCTTCGGCACCACGATGAACTTCGCGGATGCCCGTGTGCTCCTCATCACGATCCGCCCGCACGAGGACGGCACGCGCATGCGCGTGCGGGTGCCGCTCTTCCGCCGCGGAACGAACCTCGCGCTCACAGGCGCGACCTCGGGATTGCTGGGCGCGGGCGGCTGGGCTGCCGGTGGCGCGATCGGCGCCGCGCTGGGCGCAGCGGCGCTCGTCGCATTGCCGGCAGCCGGCGTACTGGCCGGCGGCGCGCTCGGCGTCGGTGCCTACCGCCGCGCCTATCGCTGGGCACGCAACCAGGGGACGGCAGCGGTGACGCAGCTCATGCAGGCGATCGCGACCGAGGCGCAGACGGTGGGTGGCGCAGAGGCGGGCGCCGCGGCGGGCGGCCAGGAGAAGAGCTGACGAGCCCCGACGACGTGACGCACCCACGCATTCGCACGCCGCCTCCCGATCCGGGGGAGGCACCCGAGCGGGCGGATCAGCAGGAGGCACATTTTGCGAAAGACAATTTGGCCCGTGGTGGCCGCGGCCATGCTGGCGGGGTGCGCGGGCCGCGCAGCGGATGGCGACATTCGCACGCCGGCGGAGCGGACCATCTCGATCAGCACGGCGGACAACGCGGTGAACACCGACATCCGGATGACACGCGACGAGTACCTCGCGCGCGCTGCGCTGCTGGCGCCGCGCGAGGCGGTATGGGCCGTGGTCACGGACGTGTTCGCGGAGGTCGGGCTGCCGGCGCCGCGGCTCGACGATGCCCGCTGGACGGCGACGGTCGAGAATCACGTGGTGCGGCGGCGCCTCGGCGGCCAGCGGCTGTCGCGCTACCTCGAGTGTGGCAGTGGCATGACCGGCGCCTACGCGGACGAGCGGCGCCTCTACCTGAACGTGACGGTACAGCTGCAGGAGGGGGAAACGGCCGACGAGACGACGGTCGTCACGCGTGTCACTGCGACGGCCGAGCAGCCGTCCGGTGTGTCGGGCACGATGAGCTGCTCGAGCCGCGGCTCTCTGGAGCGGACGCTGGCGAACGCACTGCAACTCGAGGTGCTGGGCGGTTGAGCGCGGCGCGCACTCAGACGATTGCCGTCGCCTCGATCTCGATCATGGCGCCC
>CAYSGF010000355.1:0-3536 GCA_964430275.1 uncultured Gemmatimonadaceae bacterium | reverse complement strand
GGTCGTGCCGTTCGGCGCCCGCGCGCTCTTGCCATTCCTTGCATCGCTCGGTGCAGAGCCGCGCATGCGCGAGCAGGACGACGGCTCACCGTTCGTTACGGACGGTGGCCACTACATCGCGGATCTGCGGTTCGCGGGCGGGATGAGCCGCGCGCTCGACGTCGAGGTCGCGCTGCGTGCGCGGCCGGGCGTCGTCGAGACCGGCCTCTTCCTCGGCATGGCGGACGTCGCGGTGATCGCCGGCAGTGGCGGCGTAGAGGTACACGAGCGGAGCGCAGCACGCGGGTAGAGCGGCACGACGCCGCTCCCTGTGCAGGTTTCCGGTAATCGGGTCGACCAGGAGGGGAACGTGAACCACGAGCAGCTTCAGAAGATCCGTGAGGGTGACGGCTTCATCGCAGCGCTCGACCAGAGCGGCGGCAGCACGCCCAAGGCGCTCGCGGCGTACGGCGTCGGCAAGGACGCGTACGGCAACGACACGGAGATGTTCGACCGCATCCACGAGATGCGGACGCGCATCATTACGAGTCCCGCCTTCGACGGCGACCGCATCGTCGGCGCGATCCTGTTCGAGAACACGATGGACCGCGACATCGAAGGGCGCGGCACGGCGGAGTTCCTCTGGGGCGAGAAAGGCGTCGTGCCATTCCTCAAGATCGACAAGGGGCTCGCTGCCGAGGCGAACGGCGTGCAACTCATGAAGTCGATGCCCGGGCTCGACGCGCTGCTCGCGCGGGGTCGCGAGAAGGGCGTGTTCGGCACGAAGGAGCGGTCGGTGATCAAGCGCGCGGACCGCACCGGGATCCAGGCGATCGTCGATCAGCAGTTCGAGGTGGGCAGGCAGGTCCTCGCGGCCGGGCTCGTTCCCATTCTCGAGCCGGAAGTCGACATCCACGCACCGGACAAGGGCGAGGCGGAGGCGATCCTGCGCGACGCGCTCCTAGCCGGACTCGAGAAGCTGCCCGGCGATGAGGTGGTGATGCTCAAGCTCACGCTGCCGGACGAGGACGATTTCTACCGCCCGCTCGTCGAGCATCCGCGCGTGCTGAAGGTGGTCGCACTCTCGGGCGGCTACAGCCGTGACGATGCGAACGAAAAGCTGGCGCGCAATCCCGGCGTCATCGCGAGCTTCTCGCGCGCACTCACGGAAGGACTGCGCGCCGATCAGAGCGACGAGGAGTTCAACGCCGCACTCGACGAGGCGATCGGCAGTATCTATGCAGCGTCGGTTGCGTAGCGACGCTGCATGGTGAAGATCGCGCCTTCCATCCTCTCCGCGGACTTTGCCCGCCTCGCCGACGGCATCGGCGAGGCGGAGGCGGGCGGCGCCGACTGGATCCACGTCGATGTCATGGACGGCCACTTCGTGCCGAACCTGACGATCGGGCCGCCGGTCGTGAAGGCCGTCCGGCGCGTCACCGACCTGCCGCTCGACGTGCACCTCATGATCGAGAATCCCGACCAGCTCGTGGACGCGTTCATCGACGCGGGCGCGAACATCCTGACCGTGCACTACGAGGCCGTCACGCACCTGCACCGGCTCGTCGAGCACATCCGCTCGCGCGGCGTGCAGCCCGGCGTGTCGATCAACCCGCACACACCTGTGCATCTACTGGACGCGATCCTGCCGTACGTGGACCTCGTGCTGATCATGAGCGTGAACCCCGGCTTCGGCGGTCAGCGCTACATCCCGACGAGCGCCGCGAAGATCGCGACGCTGCGGCGCACGCTCGAGGAGCGCAGCCTGTGGCCGATCGAGATCGAGGTCGATGGCGGGGTGTCACCGGAGACGGCCGGCGAGGTGGTGGCGGCGGGGGCGACGGCGCTGGTCGCGGGGGCGGCAGTGTATGGAGGGAAGGGGACGGTGAAGGAGAATATTGCGGCGCTGCGGGAGGCGGCGGGCTCGGCCGGCTGAAGCAGCCGCACGGCGCGTAACCCTCAGCTCGCGGGGCTACACCCGTAAGCAACTGCCAGTCCCAGGAACATCTGCTAGATTCCTCGCTCGCCCGGGTGGCGGAATGGCATACGCAGGGGACTTAAAATCCCTGGGCCGAGAGGCCATGTGGGTTCGACCCCCACCCCGGGCATCTGCCAACTACGCAAAGGGTCATGGCCACCTGGGGCTGACGTTTACATCGAGTCAGCACCTTATATCGCTTGCATGGAGAGCTGATGAGATTCCTGACTGCGATGCTCCTGACGCTCTCCCTGCCTGCTACTGCATTCGGGCAACAACAGGGCGAGTCGATTTCCATACCTGTGCATCACGTCAGTATCGCCGCAGAGAGCCCGGGCGACACCACCGAGCTCCTGGGTTCGAGCATCACGAGCGGGATGTCCGCTCCTGTCGAAGCCGGTGTCTCATCAATCAGCTTTCTATCGGTGTTCATCGGCGCGGTGGGCGGAGCCGTGATCGGCGGCGTCGTTGGAGCGCACGATAACGCGCCGGATGCCCACTTTCCTTTCGACGTTCAGGCGATTGCGCTCGGTGCCGCGTTGGGGGGACTCGCCGGCGCCGTGTTCGACCTGGTTCGCTGACTTGCGGCATAGCGGGGCTCCCGACCATCCTTCGCGACGCTCGTACCGCCCGGCCCCCGGGCGGTGACGTACAGTCCAGCCCCGGAGCCAGACCCCATGCGCAGCCTGATCGCGACCATATGCACGATCGCGGCGTTCTCGCCCGTCAGCGCCCAGAATGACAGCGACGGCGACGCCAGCAAGAAACCGCTGCCGATCGAGCCCGCCGACACGATTCGCTTCAGCACCTCCGAAGGATCCTGGCTGTCCGTCGATGTCAGTCCTGATGGCCGCACGATCGTCTTCGATCTGCTGGGCGATCTGTACACGGTGCCGATCGAGGGTGGTCAGGCGACGGCGTTCACGCACGGGCAGGCCTTCGATTCCCAGCCGCGTTTCAGTCCGGACGGCTCGCGCGTGGTCTTCGTATCCGATCGCAGCGGTGGCGACAACGTGTGGATCATGTCGCTCGACGGCCGCGACACGACTCAGGTGACGCGCGGCAACAACAACCTGTACACGTCTCCCGAATGGACGCCCGACGGCGACTACATCGTCGCATCGAAGTCCACCGGACTCGGAGGACCGGCGAAGCTGTGGCTCATCCACACCCGGGGCGGCAGCGGCGTGTCGCTGGCGCAGGCACCGGAAGGCGACGGTGACGGCAACGGCGGCATCGGCCAGCTCAAGATGGTGGGCGCGGCCTTCGGCGACGAGCCGCGCTACATCTACTACGCGCAGCGCACCGGCGACTGGCAGTACAACGCGATCTTCCCGCAGTACCAGCTCGCAGTCCATGACCGCGACACGGGCACGCGCACGACAGTCACGTCGCGTTACGGCTCGGCGTTCCGCCCGGCCCTCTCGCCCGACGGACGGTGGCTGGTGTACGGCACGCGTCACGACATACACACCGGGCTGCGCATTCGCGATCTGCGCACCGGTGCCGAGCGCTGGCTCGCCTATCCGGTGCAGCGCGATGACCAGGAATCGCGCGCACCGCTCGACGTTCTGCCGGG
>CAYSGF010000354.1:0-6437 GCA_964430275.1 uncultured Gemmatimonadaceae bacterium | reverse complement strand
GGACATTCTGCGCGCCGTGAAGGATGCGGGCGCGCAGAGCGCGGGCTATGTGATGCTGCGCCTGCCGTTCGCGGTGAAGGAGCTGTTCGAGCGCTGGCTGGAGACGCACTGTCCGGATCGTAAGGACAAGGTGCTGAATCGCCTGCGCGGCATGCGTGACGGGAAGCTGTACGACTCGAAGTGGGGCGTGCGGCAGCGCGGCGAGGGGATCTTTGCGGATCAGATCGGCGCGGTGTTCGACATGACGTGTCGCAAGCTGGGGTTGAACGGCGGCCGCACCCCCGTCCGGACGGATCTGTTCCGGCGTCCCGCGCCGGGAGGGCAGGGCGACCTCTTCGCCTGAGTGCCGGATTCCTTCACCAGCTCCAACCCGCCACCGCCGACCGTTTTCGCTCATCCTGTTCAGAAATGATCCCGGTCCCCTGACTCGTGCGTATGGTGAGGGGTGAAGGCGCCACCCGATCCACCATGAGCGGAGGACCTCCGTGCGCATCGCTTCTGCCGTCGTTCTGTGTCTGCTGATCGCGACACTCCCGTCGTTCGTCCATGGACAGCAGCCGGACGTGCCGCCGATCGCGGCGGCCGGACTGGACGCGTTCCGTGCAGCCGGTGCGGATTCCGCGATCGCGGTATGGATCCGCGGCACGAGCTTCGACACGCCGGCGACGCGCGCTTCGCTCGGGCAGGGATTCGCGCGCATGGCCGAGCAGACTGGTCGCATGGTCGGCTACGACGTCGTGCGTGTGCTTCCGGTCGGCACGCACGTGCGGCGCGTGTATGCCGTCCTGCACTACGAGCGCGGACCCGCGTACCTCTACCTCGAGCTGTACCGCAGGCCGGAGGGCTGGGTCACGCAGACGGTCGAGTTCAATGCGTCGCCGGAAGACGTGTTCCCCGTCGCGTTGCTCGAGCCATGACTCCACGCTACACGGCGCTTGCGATCGACCACGCACGTGCTCGACCGTGATCCACCACGAGTCCGCGACGAACACCACGAACCCGCCGGGAGACTGACCATGAAACGCTTCTTCCTGTTGTCGGTGCTCGCTCTTCTCGAGCCGATGACCGCGTCTGCCCAGGACCTCTCCGGCAGCTACGTGTACCAGAGCCCGCAGGGTCCCGTGCTGCTCGAGCTTCAGCATGCAGGCGCGCAGGTCACGGGTGTGATGACGGGCGTCGACGGCAGCGTGAACCGGCTCGACGGCACGTTCGATGGACAGAAGGCAACCGGTACGATTGCCACGACGAACGGTACCGGCTGGTTCGCGGCGGGCCACCTCGACGGGAAGCTCACACTGCTCGTCGCCGATCTCGATCCGACGACCGGCGAGCCGAACCTCGATGATGGCTGGCGTCTGGACTTCGTGCCGGCTGGTGGGGCCGGACCACAGCCGGGAACGGATGCCGGAGGCGCGGGTGCAGCGGCGGCGCCGGACGTCGCCAGCAACGCACAACCCTCGACAAGCTCGCCGCTCGTGCAGGAGTGGCTCGGGCACCTGCGCGGCAAGAAGGTCACGTACACCGACAGCTACTCGTCGAGCGATGCGAGTGGCTACGGCGGCTACAGCAATCGCTGGGAGGCGTTCCTCTGCGGTGACGGGTCGTTCCACTACCGTTCGCGCAACCGGATGAGTGTGGACGTGGGCGGCGCCTGGGGCAGCGGCAGTGGCGACGATTCCTTCAGTGGCACGTGGCGGATCATCGAGCAGGGCGGCCAGGCGATCCTGCAGTACCAGCGGAGCGAACAGGGCGGCACGGCGGAAGGGCAGTGGGTGGCACTGGGATATCAGAACGGCGAGACCTATTTTGATGGCAGCCGCGTGTACGTCACATCGGACAACGATCTCTGCAGGTAAACGGAACGCGCCCCCCAACTCCCCCGGAGGTCCTCATGGTTCTCGTAGCAGGTGCAACCGGAACGCTCGGCGGCATGATTGCACAGCGTCTCCTCGTTGCCGGCCGGCCCGTGCGCATCCTCGTGCGGCCCGGCTCCGACTATGCGGCGCTCGTCGCGGCCGGCGCCGAGCCGGTCACGGGCGACCTCACGGACCCGGCGTCGCTGCAGCGCGCATGCGAGGGCGTGGACGTCGTGATCACGACTGCGAACTCGGCGCACCGCGGCGGCGATGACACGGTCGACACGGTCGAGCGCGCGGGCAACCGCAACCTGATCGATGCAGCAAAGGACAGTGGTGTGCGACGCTTCGTCTTCACGTCCGCGCTCGGTGCGGATCCCTCGAGTCCCGTCGATTTCCTGCGCGGCAAGGGCGAGGCGGAGCAGCATCTGCGCGCGAGCGGGCTGGAGCACGTGATCCTGGAGCCGAGCCTGTTCACGGAGGTCTGGGTCGGCATGCTCGTCGCCGGGCCGGTCATGGCGGGGCAGCCCGTCACGCTCGTGCGCGATGGACGCACACGCCAGGTGTTCGTGTCGATGGACGACGTCGCGGATCTCGCGGTCGCCGTTGCCGATCACCCGGCCGCAGCGGACCAGACGATCGTCCTCGGCGGACCCGAGGGGCTGTCGTGGCGCGATGTCGTTGCGGTGTTCGAGCGTGTGCTCGGCCGCGCCATCGAGATCCGCCTGATCGAGCCGGGTGAGCCGTTCCCCGGGCTTCCCGACGTGGTCGCGAAGCTGGCGGCGGGTTTCGAAGCCCACGAGGCGGCATTCGATTCCTCGGAGACCGTACGCACGTACGGCCTGCGGCCGCGCCGCGTGGAAGACTTCGCACGCGCAGTGGCTGCGCGTGCAGCGGACGCGCTCGCCTGACGCAGTCGCATCGTCGAACGGAGGGGCGCGCCGCTCGCCGGACGTGTTGCGGCGCCGGCGCGCGCTGCGTGGCTCAGAACTTCGCGTTCACCAGCGGCAGGTATCGTATGCTGGCATTGCCCGCGTAGTTCAGCAGTCCGATCTGCACCCCGTGCAGGAGGTCGGCGCGGTTGTAGACGCCGATCGCGAGCCCGCGCTGCACGTCCATGCGGTTGTAGCCGCCAATCGCGACGCCGCGCATCGTGCCGAGCTGCAGGCGAATGATCCCGATGCTCAGCCCGCGCGCCTCGTCCGCCTTGATGCGATAGCCCGCGGCGCTGATCCCGCTCACCCTCTCCGCGCGGATCTCCCCGATGGTGAACGAGGCTCCGGCGATGCGTGCGTCCGGAGCAACGACGCCTCCGCCGCCGATGCTCACGCCGCGAATCCCGTCCTGCGCGACCACGCCGCCGAGTGCGGCGCTGATGCCGGTGATTCGCCCCTGGGCGACGACCCCGATACCGGCAAGGTTCAGCCAGGCCATATCGCCCTGCGCAACAGCGCCGAGGCCGGCGATGTTGATGCCGAGCATGTCCCCCTGCGATACGGCCCCCAGCCCGGCAATACTGATCCCCTTCATGTCCTGCTGCGTGACGAGCCCGAGGCCGGCGACGTTGATGCCGCTCATGCCGCCCTGCGCAACGGTTCCCAGCCCGGCGACGCTGAGTCCGGCCAGATCGCCCTGCGACACGACGCCGAGTCCGCCGATGCTGACGCCGCGCATTGCCTCCTGACCGACCACGCCGAGCCCGCCGAACATGAGTCCGGTCGCGGCGCCCTGTGCGACGAGGCCGAGGCCCGCCCCAGCGATGCCCTGGATCGTGCCCTGCGAGACCACGCCCAGTCCCGCCAGCGCGACGCCGCGCATCGCCCGCTCCGCGACGACCCCGCCGAGACCGAGTGCGGCGCCATTGAAGTCGGCGGCATTCGGGCCGATCACACCCAGCGCGAGGCCGTTCATGACGAAGTCGTCGTTGTCGTCATGCGGCCGCCAGAGCGTGAGGTTGATCCCGTTCACGCGCTGGACATCGCTGTCACGCAGGTTGATGCGCAGCCCCGTCCAACGGGCCGAGTTGCCGATGCTGATCCCGACATTGTCGACGCCGAGGTCTAGGCTCTGCGCACGCGCGGGGCTCGGCATCAGGACGGAAGCTGCAAGCAGCGCCGGCGCATAGCGCCGACACAGAGGGAGCAGTCGCATCGTGGGTTCCTGTCAACGGTTTGCGCGGGGCGGATGCCCGTGAGCCGTACGCGCGCCGCGTGCTCGGGTTTCGGACGCGCTGTCTTCTCCGCGGGCGCGCATCCTGCACTGTCGCAGCCCGGGCAGAATGCGGCCGCAACGGAGTCACGCCATGTTCTTTTCATCCTGGGATAGCGTTCTGCGCACGCTGGTCGTCGGCTTCTGTGCGTATGCGGCGCTGATCCTGATGCTGCGCGTCTCCGGCAAGCGCACGCTCGCGAAGTTGAATGCCTTCGATCTCGTGGTCACGGTCGCGATGGGCTCCGTACTGGCGACGACGCTCGTCAGCCGCGATGTGCGGCTGGTCGACGGCGTCGTCGCGTTTCTCGTGCTCATCGTCGGGCAGTTCCTCATCAGTTGGGGGGGCATGCGATCGGCGCGCTTGCGGAGCATGACCACGGCATCCCCGGCTCTGCTGTACTACGGGGGTGCGTATCTGGAGACCGCGATGCGCAGGGAACGGATCTCACACGAGGAGGTCCGCGCCGCAATCCGGAACCAGGGACTGCCTTCCGTGGAGACCGCTCAGGCAGTGGTGCTGGAGACCGACGGCTCCCTTACCGTGCTCGGCGACGTCCGCGATCCATCCGTCCTCGAGGGCGTGAGGGCCGCTGATCACCTGGACATCGGGCGGTCTGCCCGGTGACGCCACGCCAGGATCTCCGTCGACCCACTCTACCTTCTCATTCACCCACTCAGACACTCGATACATGGACGCGATGATCCTCGCCGCCGGACTCGGCACACGACTGCGGCCGCTCACGGACCGCACGCCGAAGCCGCTGCTGCCGGTCGGTGGTGTGCCACTGCTCGAGCGGGTCGCGCGGCGGCTGGTTGCTGCAGGCGCAGACCGCCTGATCATCAACGTGCATCATCACGCCGACCAGATCGCGGCCTACGTGCATCAGCACGACGACTTCGGCGTGGACGTGCGGTTCTCGGAGGAGGTGAGCGAGCCGCTCGATACCGGTGGCGGTCTGTGGCATGCACGCGCCCATTTTCGCAAGGATGCGCCGTTCCTCCTGCACAATGGCGACATTCTCACGGACGCACCGCTGAAGCAGATATATGCGTCGCACTGTACGAGCGGTGCGCTCGCGACGCTCGCTGTCCGTCCGGCACGGGAGAGTCGCTATCTGCTCTTCGACGATCGGGGGCTGCTCGGCTTCTCGCCGCGCGGCGGTGGCGCGGACCGTACTGTCCGCGATCCGGTGGGCCGCGTGGAGCAATGGGATTTCGCCGGCATCCACGTCATCGACCCGCGCATCTTCGAGCTCGTCACGGAGCGCGGCATCTTCTCGGTCGTGGATACGTACCTGCGTTTGTCGCAGGCAGGCGAGCGTGTGGTCGCCTGCCCGTTCGACGGCGTGTGGCTGGATATCGGCACGCCGGAGGGGCTGGCGGAGGCGGACCGGCAGGCAGTCCACCTCCGCAGTTGATTCGGCCCCGCTGTGCCGATCAGCGATCGCCGGCGCTCCAGGGCGGAACGACGTCGTTCGTCCGCGCGTACGCGATCGACTGGCCGAGGTGCTCGTGCATATGCGTTACCATCATGGTCAGGGCTGCCCGCTTCGTGACCTGTGAACCGAACACCTCGACCATCGACTCGAGGTCCGAGTCCGGGATCTGACTGATGGCGTGGCGCGCGTGCATGAACGAATGGGCGAGGGACTCACGGATCTCGGCCTCGTCGGTCAGGGCCTCGAGCTCCTGCATCCGCCCCATCGCTTCCTGCATGTTCGTCGCATGCAGGGACTGCGGCGGGGCGATGCCGACCATCATGGGCAGCAGGAAGTTCGCACCGCTGACGTGCGCGTACACTTCACCCACCGAGCGCACGCCTTCCGCCGGGCGCCAGCCGTACTTGCCGCTCATGGCTTCCGCGAGTGCCGTGTACTTCCGTTCCAGGCCTTCGATGTCGCGGATCAGCTCGGCGCGAATCCCGGACTCGGGCGCTGCGTGCGCGGCGTGGTCTGCGTGCTGGGCGGCAACGGGAGCCGCGAGTCCTGCCGCGGCGAGCATGGCCGCACCGGTGACGATGCGTAGCCTGTACATGGGATGACCTCCGGGGAGTGGTAACGGCGCGGCCGCCGGACGGCGCCGCGATTCGGGGAATCTACGCGCGTGGCAGTGCCGGCGGAATGAGCCGGGCGTGGCGCCCACTTGCCGCGCGGCGCGGCGTTCCGGATACTCGGGCCACCCATGCCGGATTACGGATACACTCCCCTCAGCCGGTTGATCTCGAGAACGTGCGCCGAGCAGTCTTCAACCTCCGCGATGATCGCCCCGCCTGGAACCTTCCCGACGAGGCGGCAGCCGCGATCGCGGCTGCCTTTTCACGACCGGACTGGGAGGTGATCGACGTTCGCGCCCCGGTCTCCGGCCGCGGCG
>CAYSGF010000353.1:0-5622 GCA_964430275.1 uncultured Gemmatimonadaceae bacterium | reverse complement strand
CTGTACAGTAAGAGTCCGCCCTCCGGATTCCGCCCTCCGGATTCCGCCCTCCGGATTCCGCCCTCCGGATTCCGCACCCCGGATTCCGCACTCCGGATGCCGCACTCCGGAGTCCGCACTCCGGATTCCGCACCCCGAATTCCGCACTCCGGATTCCGCACTCCGGATTCCGCACTCCGAATTCCGCACTCCGGATTCCGCACTCCGCAACAGAAGCTATCTGCTTCATGCCCATACGCTTGGACGCCGATCGCCAGCCGCACACCCTGTCCCCTCGGGAACCGGCCATTGCCCGCCGGCGTACCCACACGCAGTGGAAGCGATGCTGCCTCTGCAAGGAGCCGATCATGCCGGGATTAAATGAGTGCAGGCGCGGTACGTCCGTTTCAGCGCGGACGATGGCAGTGGTGGTGGGGGTCGCCGTGCTCATGGGCTGTTCGAACAAGCAGCGGCTCGGCCAGTACGACTTCCGGAACCGCACCCTGGCGGTCGCGACGGTGACCCCAGCGCATCCGGACGTCTTCAGCGGGCTCTACCTCGACATCGACCGTGAGCGCCCGATCGAGACGATTCTGCGGGTAGGCAGCGGTGTCGCGCGCCAGGTTGCGGTGGAAGGGGCGCGTGCGCGCGTCGACAGCGCGGCATCACGCATCGACATCGGTGAGCGCATGGGCGAGCGCGTGCTCGCGGGCGCCAGCAGACACCTGCGTACGACGCCGACGGGCGACAACCGGCGGGCGGATTACGAGCTGGAGATTCGCGTCGAGCGCTACGGCATCGTCGCGTCGTCGTGGTCATCACAGGCATACTTCCAGATCGATGCTGACCTGTGGCTGCTCGACGGCGCCACCGGCCGGCGCATCTGGAAGGAGGATGTGCACGCCACGGATCGCGTGAGTCCGGTCGTCGTCGGCCCGGATGCACGTACGGTTTCGGGTGTCGTCACGGCCTGGACGATCGCGAACATGTCCGCTGCGGAGATCCAGCAGGTGCTCGAAGGCCTGTCCGATTTCGCCGCGGACTTCCTGATCGACGAGCTTGCGCACTCACTGGACGACGCACGCGGCTGACCGCTCAGTCCCGGTACGGATCGAGCTCGTTTGCACCCGCCATCACCACGATGAGCGGGTGCAGCGTATGTAGCACCTCGATCGTGGGGCCCTGCGCGGCGAGCACGTCCGACAGCCGGCGGTAGACCTGCGGGCTCTCGTCCAGGCCGCCGCCCCGCAGCACCACGCCCTTCTGCTTCAAGCGCGCTTCCATGGCCTCGGGCGTGACGCGCCCGGGAGAGACGACCCTGCCGGTCCGCCGGTTGCGCTTGCCGGCCGCCGCCGTGCGGCTCATCACGCGACCGGCGCCGTGCACAGTGGAAAAGAGCGCCTCGCGCTGGAGCACGCTGCGCTCGTCCGGACGTCCGGCTCCGGGCGAATCGGGTAGGGCCCCGCGCACGATCACCGCGTCGTCCGCCATCGATCCGCCGATGAAGCCCTTCTGTCCGGGGAACGCCGGCGTCGCCCCCTTTCGGACGACGATGACCTCCGTCGCCACGCCATCGATGTCGTGCGTTTCCTTCCATGCAAAGTTGTGGTGGTTGTGCACGAGCTCGAGCTCGTTGCCGCCGAGCAGCTCCACGACCTTGCGGGCGACCCACTCGCGGCCGACGTAGGCGTAGCGACCGGCGAGCTCCATGAGGTGCCAGTAGTCATGGCCGAGCGAGGTGGAAAGGGGGAGCAGCGCCTCGGCCTGCCTGGCGCGATCGCCCCATCGGCCGCCCTGCGAAAGCGCGAGAAAGCCGGATGCGACGGTGTGGCCGAACCCGCGCGAGCCGAAGTGTACACCGACCCAGATCGCGCCGTCGTCGTCGAAGAACACGTCCACGTAATGGTTGCCTGATCCGACAGTGCCGAGCTGATCCCGCGCCTTCTGCACGAGGGGTGCGCGTGCGTTCGCGGGAACGAGCGACCAGGCATCACTCGCGAAGAGGGGATCGTCGACGGGCGCGTCGGCAGCTTCGTTCTCCCGTCCGACGCCGAACGAGATCGTGCGCTGGATCCGGTCCGCGAGCTGGCTCAGCGTGCGGTTGCCCCGGACACGACCCGGGTCCTGCAGCAGTTCCTCGGCTGAAAACCCCGTCAGCTGATCCAGTGTGCGATCCGTGCGGATCGCCGCATTCCCGCAGGCAATATCGAAGCCGACCCCCACGACCGACACCCGGTCCCGGTATGCCGCCACACCGCCGATCGGCATGACGTACCCGAGGTGTCCGTCCGCCATCAGCGCGGCGCGCTCCGCCTGGCGCGCGACCTGATCCAGCTGAGCGAGCGTCTGCTCCTCGTGCTGCCCGAAGACTCGTACCGACTTGCTGCTGCTCTTCATTCACGTGTCGCTGCCGACGTCCACCTCGATGCGCGTCGTCTCCTCACGCACGAGCGGTGCCTGCTTCAGCACAAAATCGGGATTGCCGTAGAACAGGTAATTCGTCCAGTCACGCGAGCCCGTCGCACGCACTGCCGTGCGCCCGCGCTGCACGGCCTCGTGCATCGTTCTGCCCTGGAGCAGCGCTTCGTACAGCGTGCCTGCAAACGCACTGGCCGCATCATCGTTCACCGGCCAGTACGTGCCGATGAAGGTCGCCAGCCCGCCGCGCAGGAACGCTTCCGCCAGACCCGCGGCGCGCTCGACCCGTGCGAGCCGCTCCGCATTGCTCTCGATCCGGGCGGTGCGCTCGCCGACCGCCCGCGCCGCGCGCCGGTCCCGCAGCCGCGCGGATTCGCAGGCATTGAAGAACATCAGTGTCGGCAGCCGGCTGATGCCGGCGAGGTCCGCGCCCGACAGAACCGCGTGATCGGCGCACAGGATGCCGCTGCGCTCGCGCTGTGTTTCCTCGAATGATGCGTGCCCCGCATAGTGAACCACGTCGTACCTGCCGGAGCCGAACGCGTCCAGCAGGGCGGGTCGTGTCGCCTCTCCCTGGTAGAGGAGGTCGATGCTCGCGTATGACCGGCCCGCAAACATCCGCTGGATCGCGCGTCCCTCCTCGCGCGCGCCCTGCAGGTCACGTGTCGGATCGACGACGAGCAGCATGTTCAGTATGTCATCCTGAATTCGCTGCTCGAGCCATTTCGCGACCGACAGCTTCTCTGCCGCGTACAGGTGACTGATGCCGGCACCTGCGGCGGGCATGAACGGCGCATCCCCGTCGACCAGGCAGAGCGTCTCCCACGGCACACGCGCCATGAACGCATCGTGCACGACGACCAGGTGGTTCGCGGCGAAGCGCGGCAGCACGTGGGTGATCTCCTGTGCCAGGATCAGCTCCGCCATCCGGCAGCCGGCGTCCGTGAAGTCCTGCGTGTCGTCATCGACCAGCTCGGCGCGCAGCCGCTCGAACTCCGTGACGCTGACCGTGCGACTGCCCGTGACGATCGTGGCCTTGCCGCCGGCCGTGAGCAGCGACGAGCGCACGCCGAACTCTCTCTCCCCGCCGCGCTCGCGGCGCACGATGAGGTACACCGGCTGCACCCGCGGTGTGACCCGCTCGACAGTCGCCGCTGCCGGCACCATCGGCGGGCGCAACACCACCTCGTCGAAGGTGATCTCGACGTCCTCGCTCAGCTCCGTGCTGGAGAGGCGGAACAGCTCCTCCTTCATCGCCGTGTAGCGCGCCGTGTCATACTCGCATAGCACGATCCGGCGGAAGTGATGGTCGTGGTCGGCGTCGCGCAGGCCGCGCAGGAAGCCGGTGAGCAGGTTCCGCAGGCCGTGCGCCGGGCTGGAGCCGGAGCCGCCGCCGAACAGCACCGTCGAGAACTCCTCGACGCGCGCACGCACGAACGTGCGTATCAGATTCTCAGCGGCCGTCTGCAGCGCCTCGTCATTGAAGCGGTCGAAGGAGCCGAGCCCGACGAACGCGATGGTGTCCGCGCCCAGCGCATGCCGCCCGGTCGGCAGCATGAAGATCTCCCCGACCTCGCCGTTGAACATGCGACGGCGCGTCAGCTCGGTGATCGCGCCGTCGAGGCGCGCGTCAATCGCGCTCGCCGCGCCGGCAGGAGCTACGTCGCGGAAAATGCCGAGCGCGATCGCGCGTGTGTCCGCCTCCGTGATGCTGCCCAGCGCAAATCGCAGGTCGATGCGGTGCTGGCGCCGCCGTCCGACCACGACGCGGTCGAAACGGTGCGTGTAGCCGGCAGCCGGACCTGCGGCCGACGGGTCGACGCCAGGCGTGACGAGGAGCGGCGCAACCGCATCGCGCGTATCGGGTGCCGCGAACTCCTCGAGAATGTGGCGCAGCTCGCTGCGCGGCACGACGGCACCGCGCTCCACTGCGAAGGGTGGGATCGCGCGGATCGTCGACTCGTCGATGACGATCGGCGTTGCCCGCGTCGGTGTCCACGACGTCGGCAGGCGGCTCGTCTCGCCGCGTGCGAGCAGGTCCGTGACCGCCTGTGCCACGACCCGGTTGTTCGCGAGGCTGCCATGCTTCTCGGCGATGTAGTAGGTGCGCACGGCGCCAGGCAGCAGTGCGAGGTCGAGCGGTACCGTACCGTCGCCCTCGCGCGTGAGCACGTACTCGAACTCCGCACCGTCCTCGCGCAGCCGCATGCCTGTCACTGTCTCCTGGTCGACACCCGCGATCATGTACACGTTCTCGCCACCATCGGCGAGGGACGCACGAACGGGAGCGACCTGCCCGAGCAGCCGCGCCAACGGGCGCAGCCCGTCATCCGGCCAGGACGCGACGTCGTAGAGATCCAGCTCCGCCCACTTCTCCGGTGCCGGTAGCATCTGCGTCAGTCCCGGGAATGTGCTGAAGACGTCAGCCGAGAGTTCTTCCGCGCTGTGATCCGTATCCAGCCAGCCGGCCTTGCGAACGGCGCCGTTCGTCGCGCGCAATGCCGTCACCGGCTCGAAGGATCCGAAGTTCGGCGTGCCGAGCATGATCAGGCGGCGGATCGGCATGCCGCTGCCGAGTGCCGCGCGCGCCACCAGTCCACCCATGCTATGGGCGACGAGAGACACGCGGCCGTGCTCGTCCGGATCGTCGCGCGCAATGCGGGCAGACAACTCACGACCGAGCACGTCGATGCTCTGGCGCCAGTCGAAAGGAAAGAACTCGGCGTCGTAGCCGGCGGCACGCAGGCGCAGCTTCAGTTTCAGGTACGCGAAGAGGATGACGCCGAGTGCGCGGATGGAGCGATTCGCCGCAGTCTTTGGTGGCAGCGCGAGCTTGCGCAGGTTGCCGGCGATCACATCCACGGGATCGATCCAGATCACGTCGTCGAACCAGCCGCCGCGCTCGCGGCCGAGCTTCGAGCCCATGATGCCGGGCAGGATCAGGACGGGTGGGCCACCGCGCACACTGCGCGACGCAGCGTCGCGTGCGAGCTGCCGCAGCTCCTCGTACTCGTCGCGACCGAAGTAGTCTTCGAGCAGCCCCTCGTGCTCGCCCGTCTGCAGCGCAATCTCGACCTGTTCGTCGGACAGCTCCCATTCCGAACCGCGCACGGGCTGATCCGCGCGTGCGGATGCCTCGTCAGCAGCAGTCTTGCGCGGTGCACGCTTGCGCGCGCGACTTCCCTTGCGCGGACGCTTGGCAGCCCTGGAAGCTCCAGGTGAACG
>CAYSGF010000352.1:0-2613 GCA_964430275.1 uncultured Gemmatimonadaceae bacterium | reverse complement strand
CTGCTCGAGGTTCGCTGCGAAGCGCACGACTGGATGCACGCCAGAGTCTGGGTCCTGCCTCACCCGTACTACGCGATCACCGCCGCCGATGGTTCGTTCCAGGTCGGGCTGGTGCCGCCCGGAGCCTACCGGCTGCGTGTCTGGCACGAAGAGCTCGGTGTTCTCGAGCGCGACATCGTGATTCAGGGTAACGCGACGATAGCGGCGAACTTCACATACGAGCGGTAGGCGATCCGGCAGGTTGTCGGGATCACGGAGAGCGCAACGCCGGTTGCGTCGCGGCGGCGGTTGTCAGCGCGCCGTCGCTTCAAACCCGGCGGCCCGCAGTCATGCGCGTCGGCCCGTCAGGCGTCCAGCGCCGCCCCGACCTCCGCCTTCACGGACGCGTCGGTCTCCACCGACCTGTGGGAGGACAAGGCAGCCCTGGCCGCGGCAGAACCCACCCTGCCGAGCGCCCAGGCGGCGTGCGCGCGCACGAGCGCTTCGGCGTCTGCCAATGCGGCCGAAAGCACGGGGACGGCATCGGGCGACGCCCAGTTGCCCAGCCCCACGCACACGTTGCGCGCGAAGCCCGCGCGGCCGGCCCGCCTTATTGCCGAGCCCTTCGAGAACGAGTCCCATGCGGCCTCGTCCAGTGCCATCGACAGCAGGTCGATGAGCGACGGCGATGCGGTGCCCGGGTGCGACGTCGAGGCGGCCGGCTCCAGCTGCACGCCGAACGGCGGTTCGCCTGGCGCGCGCGCGGCAAATGCCGGCTCGCCCGCCCGTACCGAGAAGGTACGGGTGAACGGACACACTTCCTGACAGATGTCGCAGCCGAACACCCGATTTCCCATCAGCGCTCGCAGCTCGCGCGGGATGGGGCCGCGGTGTTCGATGGTGAGGTACGAGATGCATCGGCGCGCATCCATGCGTGGTGCACCCTTGTCATCGCGGCCGAGCAGTGCGCCGGTCGGACAGGCGTCTACACACGCGTTGCAGGTGCCGCAATGGTCGTGGTCGAAGGGCTCGTCCGCATCGAGCTCGACTTCGACGAGCAGCACACCGAGGAAGAAGTACGAGCCGCGGCGCGGATCGATGAGCATGGTGTTGCGGCCGAACCAGCCGAGTCCCGCGCGCCGTGCGAGCTCGCGCTCGAGCACGGGTCCCGTGTCCACGTAGGCGCGCGCGGCCGCCAGGCGCTGTCCGGTTTCCGCCTCGATCCAGTGCAACAGCTCGAGCTGCTTCTTCTTGAGCACCTTGTGGTAATCGCGGCCGCGCGCATACCGGGCGATGACCGCGCGCTCGGCGCCGGCCGCTGCGTCGCCGTTCGTCGCATACCGCAGCGTCGTCACGATCGCGCTGTGCAGCGTCGGCCAGCGCCGCTGCGGGTCCAGCCGTGCCTCGACCGCGTCCGGCCGGGCGAGGTAGTGCATCGTGCCGTGCCGTCCGCTTTCGAGCCACGCGCGGTAGAGCTCGCCGTGGTCACTGGCGTGCAACGGCGCTATGCCCGCGGACTCGAAGCCGAGCTCGCGGGCCTTGCGTCGGATGCGGTCCGAGAGAGAATCGGGAGTGCTCACGCTCGCGAATACCCGCGGCCCGGCGGCGCGTGCCGGATCCGCACTCGCGTGCGCCGACGCCGTAGGACCGCAACCGCGCCGCACTGGTTCCGGATCGGTTGACCCGCTGCACGGGCCAGCCTAAGATCCCGCCCGACAACCGCTTTTGCCGAAGGAGCCAGGATGAGCCGCACCATTCGCGTCGCCCACTCGCCGGACTCGGACGACGCGTTCATGTTCTATGCGCTCGCCACGGATCAGATCGACACGGAAGGCCTCGAGTTCGTACATGAGCTGCAGGATATCGAGACGCTGAACCGTCGTGCCCTGCAGGGCGAGCTCGAGGTCACGGCCGTCTCCATTCACGCCTACGCATACCTCGCCGACAAGTACGCACTGCTGCCGCACGGCGCCTCCATGGGCGAGCGCTATGGCCCACGCCTCGTCGCGCGCGAGCCGTTGACGCTCGCCGAGCTTGCCGGACGCACGGTCGCGATACCGGGGCTGATGACATCCGCGTACCTCGCGCTCCGGTTGATGCAGCCGGATGTCGAGACGGAAGTCGTTCCGTTCGATCGCATCATCGAGCACGTGAATGCTGGCAAGGCAGACGCCGGCCTCATTATCCACGAAGGGCAGCTCACCTACGCCGACGAGGGACTGCACCTGATCGCCGACTGCGGCGAGTGGTGGGCCGGGCGAACCGGTGGACTACCCCTGCCGCTCGGCGGCAATGCCGTGCGCCGCGATCTCGGACCCGAGCTGACCCGCAAGGTCTCCCGTATCCTGCGGCAGTCCATCGCATACGGACTCGAGCACCGTGCTGCCGCCCTCGCGCACGCCGGCCAGTACGGGCGGGGCCTCAACGATGCGCAGACGGACGAGTTCGTCGGCATGTACGTGAACGACCGCACGCTCGATTACGGCGCCGACGGGCGACGCGCGGTGCAGCTGTTCCTCGACGAGGGGCACGACGCCGGCATCATCCCGCACCGCGTGCAGGTCGACTTCGTCGATTAGTACGGTTCACTGCAGAATGATGAACGGCGCCGCGGTCGATAACCGCGGCGCCGTT
>CAYSGF010000351.1:0-29409 GCA_964430275.1 uncultured Gemmatimonadaceae bacterium | reverse complement strand
ACTGCTGCGACGGATCGGCGAGCTGATCGCTCACGCCGGGTGGTGACGAGTATGCCGCACCGTCGGTGAGCCGACTGACGGGACCCACGCGCAGCTCCGTCGTCGTCTCGCCGATGCCGGGCTCGTCGTCGAGCATGCCCGCGCGGATGCCGTACACGTCACGCTTCGTCCAGCGCGAGCCGACCAGTTTCATGCGCGCGAGCGAGATGCTGCGCTGGTCGGCCGGCCCGCTGCCCGGCTGGCCGACCACGGTCAGGCGCAGGTGCTCGATGAAGCGCCACGTTGCTTCCGAGGCACTGTTCATCGGCATCCCGTCGCGCAGCGGGATGCGGTAGAGGCGGTAGCCCGTGCGCGTCGCGGCGGTGTCCTTGACGAGGTAGGGCGACAGCTCGTCGAGGCGGACCACGTAGCGGAAGAATGCGCCGTCGTTCGGCGAGAGCACGCCGCTGCCGTCCAGGTCCTCGCTGTCGTTCACGCCATTGCCGCGTGTGCAGTTCGCGCGCGGGTCGCCGAGCGGGTAGGGCGTCAGCGGCTCGGCCTCGCACGGCTGGTCCCAGAGACCGAGTGCATCCTTGTCGCGCCCCCACACCTCGTTCTGTGCGAGTCGTGCTTCGGCATCGAGGAAGCCGCGGCCCCACAGCCGGCCGTCCGGGTACTGCCCGTTGACCGCCCCCAGCGAGTCCACGTAGAACGCATCTTCGCCGACCGTGCCGATGTCGAACACGAGCGCACGCGGCTGGTCGAAGCGCGCGCGCACGTAGAACTCGAGGTACTCCGTGCGTGTGAAGTCACGGCCGGTGGTCGACAGCACGGTAGTCATCGAGCGCCATGCGGGCTGCTCCGGCGGCGTCGCATCACCGCCGAACGTGATCCACATCGCGGGCTCCGACACGCCGGTATTCGTGATCGCAATGCTCTGGTCGACGTCGCGCTGTGGCAGCACGTTGCCCGCGATCGCGCCGGCGGCCGTCGTATAGTCGTGCTGCCAGACGAGCGGTGCGGCGGTCGTGACGTCGTAGGTCATCGGGAAGACCGCGGCGTCGCCGGTGAGACCGTCCGGCAATGAGCCGAGGCGCCATGCCTGGCGACGCACGTCGAGCGGGATCTCGTCGCTCGTCTCGAAGTCGTCGAGGTAGGCGTCGCCTTCGCGGTTCGGATTCGGCGCGGACATCGCGATCTCACCCTCGAGACGCACACTCGAGGGATTCGTCAGCGACACGAGCGGGATCGCATCGAGGACGCGGTCGAGCAGGGCGCCACCCAGGTCGAAGCTGCCGCTCACCCCGCCGAGGAAGATCGAGCCGGGCTCCGTGCCGAGTTGCGGCCGGTTCAGGATCGTCTGCTCCGCCTGGTAGAGCCCGACGACGTTCAGCTCGCCGCGATTGCCCAGATCGTAGCGGGCGTTCATCCCGAACACGCTCGTGGGCGCGATCTGGAACAGCGCCTTCTGCTCCCACGTCGCGCGGACCTCCGCATTCGGGTTCGCGCCGAACACGGCATTCGGGTCCGTCAGAGTGATCTGGCCGATGTCGTAGTCGATCGTGTAGTCGAGGCCCTGCTGGAGCTGCACGCCGCCGACGTACAGCTTCTCACTCCCCTCGCGGATCCCGAAGGCGCCGAGGTTGAACGTGCTGACGAGGCCATCGACGGCGACGCGGTAGTCGAAGGTCAGACGGAAGCGACCGCCGCTCTCGCGCTGGACAGGATCGGCAGCGTCATAGATCGTCGTGTTCGCGTCGCTGCCGAGCGCTGCACCCGTCTGCTCGGGTGAGAGGCTCTCGCTCGGCACACCGGGCGGCGCAGCGAACGGCTCGAGCGTGGGGAAGATGATGTAGGTGCCGGAGAAGGCACTGCCCTGCCCCGGGTCGGCGCCGCCCGCGGCATCGCGCGCCGGCTGATAGACCTGCGCCTGGTCGACACGATCGGCAGGCGAGTCCTCGTCGAGACCGAACAGCTTCAGGTACGTGATCTGGCGGCTGTCGAGCGTGACGAACGTGCGGCCACCACTCAGCTCGCCGAGCGAGACGCGCAGATCGATGCTCGTGCGGTCGACGCCGGCCGAGCTGTCCATGCGATACACGTTGTGCATCTCGTACGCCCATGTCGGCCGGCCGGGCTGATGATCCGATGCGGGCGCGCGCAGCATCTTCAGCTCGGGCGTCTCGCCTGCCGTCGCCTGCTCCGCATTCAGGTGACCGACCGTATCACCGCTCTCCGTGACGTACGACACCGCGAGCGCCTCGTCCGTGCGCAGCGGTGAGCGCAGCAGTACCCACGCACCACTCGGATGAACGATGTAGTCCTGCCCGGGCGTGAGCCGGCGGAACAGCCCGCTGTGCCGGACGACGTCCGTGCCTTCCGTCGCCAGCGCGTCCGCAAGGAAGTAGCCGAGCTGCGCCTGCTGCTGCGAGCCCTGCGCGCTCACCCGCTCGTCGCGGTAGAGCTGCAGCTCGCCGCCGCGCGCAGGACGGAGGTGCGCGGGCAGTGACGTCTCCTGCAGCTCGAGCACGTCGATGTGCGGTGCACCGGGAATGCTGTCGGGATGCAGCAGGAAGAAGAACTGACCGACCACGTAGTCGGCATCGTCGATGACGCGCTGCGCGTCCTGCACGAGCCCGCTCTGCTGACCGCCACCGCCCGAGAGCCGGAACTCGCGCATGCCGACGTCGCCCTTCTGCTGCGCGAAGACCGTCTGGAAATCGATCGGGCCGAGCTGACCGAGCGCGCGAAAGCCGAAGTTGCCGGCCGGGATGCCCTGCGTCAGGAAGCGCGAGCTGGGCAGCCGGATCGACACGTCGCCAACCTCGACACGCTGCAGAATCTCGTTCTCGCGGCCCTGGTAGTAGACATTGATGTTGTTCGCCGCGTCGAACTCGCGCCGCTGGTCATAGTCGACATTGATGAAGACACGGTCGCTGATCGTGCCGCCCGCCTGCACACCGAACTGGATGTCCGGCTTCATCTGCGGCAGCAGGCTCGGATTGCAGTTCCGGTACAGCGACGGATCGCACGGCGAGTAGCGCGTCCACGAGCCACCGAGCTCGCTGCGCCCGCTCACGACCAGCCCGAGATCCGCATAGCGCCCGACCGTCCCGCCGAGGCCGTCGCCGCGCTGCGCCGTGTCCGGTGGCGGCAGGGGCGGCAGATACTCGACCGTGTCGGCGACCGCGAGCCGGGCGGAATCGGCAGCGGGATCGAGCAGCACCGAGTCCCCGGCAACCGGCTGGTCCACCGGCACTTCGCCGGGCTCGACGCCCGCCCGGCGCAGCGCATCCGCACGCGCCTGCGCGGCGGCCGCATCGGCTGCGGCCTGCGCCTCGGCGGACGCGAGCACGCGCCGCAGATGCGCAATGCGCTGCGCCGCCAGCGACGCTTCCAGCCCGAGCCGCCAGTCCGTCACGAAATCCGTGAACGGCGTCTCGTCGATGCCGAACGGCGTCCGGCCGGGATCGAAGTGGATCGGCACGAGCGGCGGCATCCGCTTGAGACCGAGGCGCAGCACCGTATCCGGCTGCTGCTGCGGGATCGTGTCGGGGGGCGGAACGCTGTCTGCAGGCGCTGCCTCGCGCAGCCGGCCCGGCAGCTCCTGGATCAGTGCGCTATCCGCACGCAGCCGCCGGGGCGGCTGCTCGACCGCAGTGGTATCGGCACGCACTGGCTCCTGGACGCGCGCGGTGTCGGCGCGGGTCGTATCCGCACGGGTGGTATCGGGCCGCGGGCGCGGGTCCTGCGCCGAGGCGGCGGCCGCGTGCAACAGAACGAACAGCGGCAGGCTCGTGTACCAGCGAAAGCGCATGCAGACGAAGCGGCGCAACACGGCCGCACCCAATGACATGAGAGAGAAGGATCGCGCGCGCGGCGCGATCTTGTGAGAACCGGAACCTGTAAATATACTAAGCACTTACGCCGTTCTCAACCGACCCGCGCGACGCCCGGGCGGAAAAGCACGGCCGGAACCGATTCATGCGAATCCTCACTGGCTACATCCTGCGGGCGCATCTGGGTCCCTTTCTGTTCGCGCTCAGCGTTCTCACCAGCATTGTCTTCATCAACACGATCGCGCGGCGGATCGAGGATCTGGCCGGCAAGGGCCTCGGCATCGGCGTCATCCTCGAGGTCTGCCTGCTCTCACTGCCGCACGTGATCGCGCTGACCCTGCCCATGGCAGTGCTCGTCGCCGTGCTGTACGCCTTCAGCCAGCTCACCGCCGACAACGAGGTGACCGCGCTGAAGGCGAGCGGTGTCAACCTGGTGCGCCTGATGATGCCGGTGCTGGCGGCGGGCGTCGCGCTGGGCGCCGGCATGGTCTATTTCAACGATCGGATCCTGCCGGAGACGAACCACGCCCTGAAGAACCTGCTGGCGGACATCGCGCGCAAGAACCCGACACTCGAGCTGCGCGAGCAGGTGATCAACGAGATCCGCAGCGAGAACTACCGCTCGCGCTACTACCTCCAGGCCGCGCACATTGATCCCGGCACGAACCGGATGCAGGACGTCGTCATCTACGACCTGAGCGTGCCGACCGAGCCGCGGACGGTCTATGCGGATTCCGGCCATCTGGCCTTCAGCGAGGACCGCACGAACCTCCTGCTCGTGCTCCATGACGGCTGGATCAACCAGATCAATGAGAACGAGCCGGCCAATTTTCAGCGCGTCCTCTTCCGCGAGCAGCTCCTCCAGCTCGCCGGCGTGAACAATGTCCTGGAGCGCGAGCAGGCGAGCGACTACCGGAGCGACCGGGAGATGTCGCTGGCGCAGCTCGCCTCCACGATCGATACGACACGCATGGAGCTGGATTCGCTGCGCGGCGAGGCGGCGCGGCTGGCGCGCGCGGCAGTGGCGCACGCGCTCGCGGGTCCGGGCGGCGTGACGTCCGACGAGGAGCGGTTCCCGCCGCCGAGTGCCGGCGGCTACAACCGGCAGCTCGAGGATCTCGAGGACGTGGAGCTGCGCAGTGCGGCGAGTGCGGAAAGCGATTACATCGCGGAGCGTGCCGCGGGCGAGCTCGCGGCGTTCCGCAACCGGGCGCGGACCCTGCAGCGTCGCATCAACGAGTACAGCGTCGAATGGCACAAGAAATGGGCGATCCCGTTCGCCTGCATCGTGTTCGTGCTGATCGGCGCACCGCTGGCCGTACGCTTTCCGCGCGGCGGCGCAGGCATGGTGATCCTGTTCTCCGTGATCATCTTCGCGATCTACTACATCTCGCTGATCGGCGGTGAATCGCTGGGCGACAACGGCACGATCGCGCCGTTCGTGGGGCCGTGGCTGCCGAACATCGCCTTCTTCGGCATCTCGCTGTGGGGCCTCTCACGCATCGGCCGCGAGACCTCGACGACGCGCGGCGGCGGGTTCGACGACTTCCTGCAGACCGCGAAGGCGTTCCTCGCCAGGCCGTTCCGGCGCTCGCGCGAGCCGGCGCCGGGCGCGGCAGGTGCGGATTGATGCGGACGCTCGACCGCTACGTCGCACGCGAGTTCCTCCGTCTCTTCGTCCTGTTCGTCCTCGCCGCGCCGATGCTGTTCATCATCGGCGACTGGACCGACAACGTGGGACGTTATGCGGAGCGGGGCCTGAGCGGCGCCGACCTGCTGCTCGGCTACCTCTACCAGATGCCGCTCTTCATCTCGTGGTCGCTGCCGATCGCCGCACTCATCGCGACCGTGTTCACGGTCAGCAACATGGCACGCCATTCCGAGCTGGCCGCAGCAAAGGCCGGCGGGATCAGCTTCCTGCGCGGCCTCATCATGCTGCCGATCCTGGGCGTCGTGTTCACGGTGGTCGGCCTCGTGCTGAGCGAGGTCGTGCCCGTGACGACGCGCATGAAGGCGGAGGTCATGCGCGAGCGACCTTCCGCCCAGCCATCACGATCCGCGTTCATCTATCGCGGCGACGATGGCAGCGTCTACTCCGTCCGCCGGCTCGATCCCGACAGCCGCACGATCACCGGGCTCGTCATGGAGAGCGAGGGCAATCCGCCGCAGCGCGCCCACGTCCATCTGGCCGGCGCACGCGCGACGTTCACTCCGGCCCACGGCTGGACGATCCGCAATGGCTACCTGCGCCGCTACGAGGGCACCGGGCTGGAGTCGACCTGGCACTTCGGCACGGCGCGCGTGCGCGGGTTCGACGACGAGCCCGAGACATTGCTCGCGATCCCGCGCGAGCCCGAGGAGATGCGCTACGCCGAGCTGCGCGAGTTCATCGCCGCACTCCAGCGCTCGGGCGGGCAGCCGCTCGAGCTGATCGTCGAGCAGGCACAGAAGATCGCGATCCCCTGCGCAACCCTCATCATCATCCTGTTCGGCATGCCGCTCGCGAATGCCGCCGCGCGCGGCAGCCCCGCCTACGGCATCGGCGTCGCACTCGGCATCACGATCTTCTACATGCTGTTCTTCCGGGTTGCGGGCGCCGCGGGGTCGAGCGGCGCGATCGATCCGACGCTCGCGGCATGGCTGCCGAATCTGCTGTTTCTGGGGGCGGCGGGCGTGTTGTGGGTGCGGGTGCGGACGTAGAGGACGAGGTATGCTGGACGGTCTTCAATCTTCAGGGCAACATCCTCGCTCTCTTCAAACGGCTTGACACGGAGTGCTCGGAGAGGTCGGAGGAAGCGGAGGCGCGCCTGGCCGAGGCGCGCGGCGGATGCGTCACCTCGTTCGCTGGCATCCAGCATCCTTTCTTGTCTGACACACGGCGTGTCAGCCTTCGAGGCGGATCGACCGGGCCGGTGGACGAACGCTTCGAACGTGCCATCGCCGTGTGTTGACAAAAAATGAATGCCGGATGATGACAGGCCCGCTACGCATCCGCCGGAATACCTCCGCGTCCTCCGCGTCCTCCGTGTCAAAGCTGTTCATCCGTTCGTGAGCCGAGTGCTGCCGCTCAACGGTTCCTGACCCGAGTTTCCTGCCGTTCTGCAAGTTGACTCTTCACTGCGCCCGCAGCACCTCGACCGGCAGAGCCCCACTGAACACCATCCCCGCCGGCCCGAGCAACCGGATCGCGAAATCACCGGACACCTCGACCTCGGTGTGCCCGCCTTCCATTTCCACGCGGAAGGTTCCCGGCTGCACGAAGCCGCGTTTCACTGCAGCAGCGGCGACCGCGCAGGAGCTGGAGCCGGATGCGAGTGTCTCGCCGGCGCCGCGCTCCCAGATCCAGGCTTCCAGCGTATGCGCATCCTTGACGCGCGCGAGCTGGACGTTCGTGCCTTCTGCAAAGGAGGGATGCGTGCACAGGCGCGGTGCGCGGCGCTCGAAATCGGCACGCTCGAGCCGGTCGACGAACACGACGCAGTGGCGGTTCGACAGTGACACCGTGTTGATGCGTGCACTGCCGGCATCGCCCAGGTCCAGCTCGTAGTCGAGGGTTTCGCCGGGGCTGGGTGTGAAATCGACGTCCGCGCCATTGAACGTCGCCCTGCCCATCTCCGCGCGGATCATGAGCTGCCCACCGGCCAGCCGCTCCTCCACACGCATGCGCACGGTGTCGCGCACGAGCCGCACGGGGAACCAGTCGTCGTCACTGACGTGCCCCCTGCCGTGCAGCCACGCGCCGAAGATGCGGAGCCCGTTGCCGCTCTTCTCCGCTTCCGTGCCGTCCGGGTTGTAGATGCGCAGCGCGATATCGGTGCCCAGGTCGGCGATCAGAATGCCGTCGGAGCCAACACCACGATGGCGATCGCAGATGCGGCGGATGTCCGCAGTGGTCAGCTCGAATGGCAGCTCCGCCCGGTCCACGACGATATAGTCGTTGCCGAGGGCTTCGCCCTTCGAGAAGGAGATCGTCTTCATTGCCAGGGCCTGCTCCTGGTGCTCGTCCGATTCCAGGCAACATCCGTCGGGTTGACCGACGCAGCTCCGCTCACCGTCTCAGTGCCGCCGCTCGAGGCGCGGTAACGGCTCTGCCCATCTCACCGCGCCCGCGCAGCTTCCGGCGTCGCCCGGCGCACGGGCGGTGCGAAGCCGAACCCGTCGCTCGCGGCCTCGGGAGCGAGCGCAATGTTGCAGTCGATGCCGTTGATACCGTCGAACACCTGCAGTGCGAACTCGACCTTGCCGAACGGCGCACTGACCTGCAGTCCCTGAACGGCGCCGCGCGCTTCCGCGAACATCTCGCGCGCGATCGCGATGCCCTCGGCGAGCGCGTGCTCCTTGCCGCGCGCGTTCGCCGCGTGCATGCGCTGCAGCACGGCCGGCGGCACGACGACGCCGGGCACTTCATTCGCCAGGAACTCGGCATTGCGGGCCGAAACGAGCGGCCAGATGCCGGCGACCACGGGGATACGCAGGTTGCGGCGCTCGAGCTCGTCGAGGAAGCGGAGCAGCTGGGCGGCGTCGAAGACCGGCTGCGTGATCGCGTATTCGGCGCCCGCATCGACTTTCCAGTAGAAACGCGACAGCTCGTTCTCGAAGTCCGGTGCGCCCGGGTTCACGCCCACGCCGATCGTGAACGATGTCGGCTCGCCGATCGTGTTGCCGCCCGGATCCATGCCGTGGTTCAGCCGCGTGACCAGGTTCGTCAGGCCGATCGAGTCGATGTCGAAGACCGCGGTCGCGTCCGGATACGGACCCATCTTCGGCGGGTCGCCCGTAATGAGCAGCAGGTTGCGCAGCCCGAGTGCGTGCGCACCGAGCAGGTCGGACAGCATGCCGAGCAGGTTGCGGTCGCGGCAGCAGTAGTGCACGACCGTCTCGATGCCGACGATCTGCTCGACGAGCGTCGCCGTCGGCAGCACGCCCATGCGCATCTGCGCGCGTGGGCCGTCCGGCACGTTCACGGCGTCGACGCCCGCCTGCTTCAGGAGGCGCACACCCGCGAGCATCTTCGCCGGCTCGATGCCGCGCGGCGGTACGATCTCGACGGTGGTGACGAGCTCGCCCGCGGCAATCTTGCGTCCCCAGTTCGAGCGCTCGGCGAGCGGCATCGTCGGCACCGGCGCCTGCTCCGTCGCATGATGCTCGACGTGGACGAGCGTGCGGCGCGGCGCAATCGAATGGACCGCGTCCGCAATGCGACGGATGTGCTCCGGCGTCGTACCGCAGCAGCCGCCGACGAATTTGACGCCCGCGCGGATCATGCGCTGCGCGTGCTTCGCCATGTACTCCGGCGACGCCATGTACATCTTGCGGCCCGCGATTTCCCGCGGCAGCCCGGCGTTCGGCTGCGCCGCGAGCGGCCGCTCCGTCGCCTGTGCCATGCGTTCGAGGGATGACAGGATGAGCGCCGGCCCGACCGAGCAGTTCAGCCCGATCGCATCCGCGCCCCATTCGTCCAGCCGCGCGGCCAGCGTCTCGACCGCGGTGCCGTACACTGTGTGCGCGTCCTCCTGGATCGTCATCTGCGCGAGCACAGCGGGTGCACCGGCATCGCGTGCGCCGAGCAGCGCCTGGTGCACTTCGTCGAGATCCGCGAACGTCTCGAGCAGGATGAAGTCCGCGCCGCCTTCCAGCAGCGCCGCGGCCTGATCGCGGAACAGCGCACGCGCCTCGTCGAGCGATGTCGGACCGTACGGCTCGATGCGGATGCCGAGAGGCCCGATCGCACCCGCGACGAGCGCATTCGAACCGGCCACGTCCTTCGCCAGCTGCGCCGCACGCGCATTGATCTCGTGCGCCTGCGCCTCCAGCCCGTACTCCGCCAGCTTCAGCCGACTCGCACCGAAGCTGTTCGTCTCCAGGACCTCCGCGCCCGCCTTCAGGTACTCGCGGTGCACGTCCCGGATCAGGTCCGGCTCGCGCAGGTTCAGCTCGTCGTAGCACCGGTTGATGTAGATGCCCTTCGAGTAGAGCATCGTGCCCATGGCGCCGTCGAAGACGTGGGGGCGGGCGTCGGTTAGCAGATCTTGGATCGTCATGATGTCGGCTTCTTCGTGGTGCCTTCGTCACCGTGTAGGGCGAGGACGAGCGCTAGCGCTGGCGGTGAGGGTTGCCCCCTGCGCCTTCGTCTCCGGTCCGCGTGCCCTCGGCGCCCGCGCCTGCTCGCTCAGGTTGTTGCACATCGTCGTCAGCATGGCCGCCGTCTCATCGAGGCGCTTCGTCGCGTGCGCAATTCTTGATGCGGGGAAGAGCCTGTAGCGCACCGCCAGCTTCAGGGCTCCTGCCGTCTCGCATGCCGACCTGCGCGCGATCCGATAGAACCGGGCCTTCTCCGGCTTCGTGAACTCCCCGGACCCTTCCGCGATGTTCAGCACCAGCGAATCCGCCGATCGTCCAACCTGATCCTTCATCCGCCGCCGCGAGAATGGCATCGCCTGCCCGAGTGCATCCACTGCTTCCGCGGCATCCAGCGCCCTCTCGAACACCACCAGCTTCTCGAACTCGAATGCCATCGGACCCTCCTCCCTAGCGCTAGCGCTAGCGCTCGTCCGGTGCGCAGTACCGAGCGCGCAAAATCGCAGCCGCACGGGGGCACCGGAATGCGCGAGGAAGCCAGATCATGTACTGAAGTATTTCGCCTCCGGATGATGCACCACGATCGCCGCAGTCGACAGCTCCGGCACGAGTGCACCCGCTTCCGTGACTTCCATGCCGAGCAGCTGCGCGGCGGGGAGCAGGCCGAAGAGGGTGTGGTGCTGCGTGTGATCGGGGCATGCAGGGTAACCCCACGAGTAGCGCAGCCCGCGACCGGCGCCGAGCTGCAGCTCGTTGCGGATCACCTTGTTCACGTACTCCGCGGCCGCTTCGGCCAGGCGCACGCCGTAGCCGTGCAGGTAGTAGCCCTCGGAGTAGTCGCCGCCCTTCATCATGGCTTCGCTCTTCTCGAGCAGCTTGTCGCCGACGGTCACGATCTGGAATGCGACGACGTCGCGCTTTCCGTTGCCGGCTGGCTTGAAGTAGTCGGACAGGCAGAGGCCGTCGCGCAGGTCCTGGCGCGGGAAGTCGAAGCGCGCAATCTCGCGGTTCTCGTCCTCCGCGTCGTAGACGACGAGCGCATTGCCGTCCGCCGCGGCCGGGTAGTAGCCGTAGACCGCGGACGGGGCGAGCCAGTCGCTGTCGCGCGTCTCCTCGAAGTACTTCTGCAGCCGCGGCTCGAACTCGTCGCGCACGAGCTGCTCAAACTTCTCGCCCTTCAGGTTCTTCGCACCCCAGTGCAACCGATAGAGGGTGTTACGGTCGATGTAGCGGAACAGCTCGTCGATCGGCAGCCGGTCGAGGTGGCGCGTGCCGAGGAACGGTGTCTCCGGTACGGGCGCATCGGCAGCGGGCGCGCTGATCGTGCGCCCGGCGTGCATGCCCTTCGCCTTCTCCTTCAGCTCTGCGCGCTTTGCGATGCCCGTGCGCACGTCCTCGTGGCGCGCGTGTACGAACGATCCGCGCGTCTGCGGGTCGACCAGCTTCTCGACCGCGCCGAGCCCCTCGAATGCGTCCTTGCAGTAGAACACACCGGGGTCGTACAGCAGGTCCGCTTCCTGGTTCGCGAATGACGCCATGCGCACGAACGACGGGTTGATCGCCGCGCCGCCGCACAGCACCGGGAACGACAGGTTGCGGTGGTGCAGCTCCTGGACGATCAGCGGCATCTGCTTCGACGTCGAGACGAGCAGCGCCGACAGGCCGATCGCATCGGCACCCACTTCGATGGCCTTCTCGATGATCGTGTTCGCCGGCACCTGCTTGCCGAGGTCGTAGACCGTGTAGCCGTTGTTCGTGAGGATCGTGTTCACGAGGTTCTTGCCGATGTCGTGCACGTCGCCGAACACGGTCGCGAGCACGACCTTCCCCTTCGTCTGCCCCTCCACCTTGTCCAGGTACGTCTCCAGCCGCGCGACCGCGCGCTTCATCACCTCCGCGGACTGCAGCACGAAGGGCAGGATGAGCTCGCCGGCGCCGAATTTGTCGCCGACCTCCTTCATCGCGGGGAGGAGTACGGAATTCAGGACCTTCACTGCGGCTTCATTCGTCACCGGATCAGGGCGAGGACGAGCGCTAGCGCTAGCGGTGAGGGTCTCTCCCTCCTCGCCTGACGGCTGCTCCGCGTTTGACGCAGATTCCAAGGCGAGGATGCCGGACGCGCTCCCCTCACCGCTAGCGCTCGTCCTCGCGCTCGTCCTGCCCGGTGACGCTGAAAGGGCGAGGGACGCTTTATCAATCGCCGCATCCACCCAGACCTCGATCCCATCCCGCTTCCGATGCAGGATCTTCCAGTGCAGCGCCTCTTCCGGCTCCATCCCCTCCGTCGGATCCACCGTCTCGTCCGCGGTGACATCACGCGTCTCGTAGAACGCAATGAACTTCGGCAGGGCGTCCTCGCCGCGATCGTAGATCAGGTTGTCGGCGAGGGTGCGCTGTTCGGTGTCGACCTCGGCGTACGGCGTGATGTGCGCCGGGTACACGAGGGCCATGTCGAGGCCGCCCTCGACACAGTGGTGCAGGAACACGGAGTTGAGCACAGCGCGCGCGGGCCTGGACAGGCCGAAGCTGACGTTGGACACGCCGAGTGACGTGAGTACGCCGGGCAGCTCGCGCTTGATCAGGCGGATCCCCTCGATCGTCTCGATCGCGCTGCGGCGGAACTCCTCATCGCCGGTCGCGAGCGTGAACGTCAGGTCGTCGAAGATGATGTCCTCATGCTTCAGTCCGAACTCGCCGGTGACGATTTCGACAATGCGACGCGCCACCTCGAGCTTGCGCTCGGCGGTCTTCGCCATGCCCTGCTCGTCGATCGTGAGTGCGACGACGGCCGCGCCGTGCTCGGCGATGTGCGGGCACACGGCGTCGATGCGCTTGCGGCCGTTCTCGAGGTGGATCGAGTTCACGACCGCGCGCCCGGGATACTGCTCGAGCGCGGCAGCCACGACGTCGCTCTCCGTCGAGTCGATCATGAGCGGCGACTCGACGCCCTGTGCGAGCAGCTTCACGACCGCGCGCATCTGGTCCGCCTCGTCCTGCCGCTCGGTCAGTGCGACGCACACATCGAGCAGGTGCGCACCGCCTTCCATCTGCTCGCGGGCGACATCGAGGATGCCGTTGTAGTCGTCGGCCAGGAGGAAGCGCTTGACGGCGCGCGAGCCCTGCGAGTTCACCCGCTCGCCGACGAGCGTGGGTGCGGGATTCTGCTTCAGGTCGAAAGCGGTCATGGCGCTCGCCACGCGCGGCACGTGCGGCACGCTACGCGCGAGCGGCGCCTTGCCGTGACAGCGCTCGACGACGGCGGCGAGGTGCTCGGGCGTCGTGCCGCAGCAGCCGCCCACGACACTGACGCCGAACTGCGTGACGAACTCCGCGTGTGCTTCCGCGAGTCCGGCGGGGCCGAGCGGGTAGATCGCGACGCCACCATCGTTCTGCGGGATGCCGGCATTCGGGATGACGCTGATCGGCAGTCTCGAGTTCTCGCACAGCCAGCGCACGGGCTGGCGCATGTGCTCGGGGCCGGTCGAGCAGTTGAGCCCGATCACGTCCGCGCCCATGCCTTCGATGATCGTGGTCGCTGCAGCGATGTCGGTGCCGAGCAGCATGCGGCCGTTCGTGTCGAGCGTGATCTGCACCTGCAGCGGTACGCTCGTGCCGAGCTCGCGGAACAGGCGCCGGATCGCGACGATCTGTGCACGCACCTCGAGGATGTCCTGTGACGTCTCGATCAGCAGGACGTCGACGCCGCCTTCGAGGAGTCCGCGCGCCTGCTCGCTGAACGCCTCGACCAGCTCCGGGAACGTGATGTTGCCGAGTGCCGGGTCTGACGTGCTCGGCAGGTAGCCGGAAGGGCCGATCGAGCCGGCGACGAAGCGCGGGCGCTCCGGCGTCGCGAAGCGGTCCGCAGCGCGACGCGCGACCTGCGCGGCCGTACGGTTGATCTCGAGGACGCGGTCCTGCAGGCCATACTCGCGCAGCGTCAGGCGGTTCGAGCGGAACGTGTCCGTCTCGAGCACATCGCAGCCGACCTCGAGGAACGACGCGTGGATCGACTCGATCGCGTCCGGCCGCGTGATCACGAGGTAGTCGTTGCAGCCCTCGAGCGAGGCGCCGCCGAAATCGGCGGCACTCAGGTTCAGCGACTGAATGCTCGTGCCCATCGCGCCATCATAGATCAGGACGCGACGACGCAGCTCTTCCAGGTAATGATGTCCAGCCATGGCACCCTCGAAAACGAAAAATCCCCGCAGCCCATCGGGTGCGGGGGGTATGCTCAGCGCCCAGTGGCGCACAGACACGACTCCCGGCACTTTAGGCTTTTGTGCGGCGCGCCCTGGAAGGGCCCGCCCGGCGGTAGCAAGCGGCCACCAAATCCGTCCGCCGACCTCAATGTCCTGTTACACTGCAGGCAACCTAGCGGCAGCGGCTGTGGCTGCGCAAGCTCTTCGGCCCGGAAACCCGCGTCATTCCTCGAGTTTTGTCGACAGTGCGGCGGTCAGGACGTCGGCCCCGTCCGCCGTGATCAGGACGTCGTCCTCGATGCGGATGCCGATGCCGCGCAGCGCTTCCGGCACGTCCGCGGCGTCACCCGGGATGTAGAGACCCGGCTCGACCGTGAAGACCATCCCCGCCTCGAGCGGGCGGCTCACGCCGTCCCGCAGGTAGTCGCCCACGTCGTGCACATCGAGGCCGAGCCAGTGCGACGTCTGGTGCGGACAGTACCGGCGCAGTGCCTCCGCGCGCTGCGGCCCGTCCAGCCCCGGATCGAGCAGGCCGAGCGCGACGAGCCCCTCCGCGAGCGCGTCCGTCGCCGCCGTGTGCACGCTCCCGATGGTGGCGCCCGGTCGGGCCGCGGCGAGTGCGCGCTCGTGCGCGCTCCGTACGACATCGTGCAGCGCGCGCGTGTCGGCGGACACCGGCCCGACGGCGTACGTGCGCGAGATGTCTGCGCAGTACATGGCGGCGCGCGCGCCGGCATCGAGCAACACGAGGTCGCCCGCGGCCATGCGTCGCTCATTCGCGATGTAGTGCAGCACCGTCGCATTCGGTCCGGACGCGACGATCGACGGGAACGCGGGGCCGCTGCCGCCGCGTGCGCGGAACGTGCCTTCGAGTGCCGCCTCGACCTCCCACTCGCCTGTGCCGTCCCGGATCGCACAGCGCGCGGCCTCGAAGCCTGCGACACTGATGCGAGCGGCCTCGCGGATCCGCTCGACCTCGGACGCATCCTTGTACAGCCGCATCTCGTCGAGCAGCACACCGGGCTCGACGACGGTGTGGATGCCGGTGCCGTGGCGCGCGCGCCGGCGCCGGCCGGCCGCGACGAGTGCGGCAAGTGCCGGCATCGACGCGTTCGGCACGGCATCGATGCGCATGTACAGGACGTCGACGCCCTCGAGTAGCCTCGGCAGACGCTCGTGCAGGTCGCGGATCGGATACACCGCATCGGCGCCGAACCGCTCGTGGGCGCCAGCCGGTCCGAGTCGCGCACCGGTCCACTGCTCACGCGCCGGGTCGCGCTCGCGCACGAACAGCGTGTACGGCTCGGCATGGGACGGGCAGAGCACCAGGACGCTTTCCGGCTCCACACAGCCGGTCAGGTAGTAGAGGTCGGCATCCGGCGCGTAGCGCAGCTCCGTGTCGCGGCCGACGAGCAGCTCGGGCGCTGCGGTGAGGACGAGGGCGCCGCGGTCGCCGAGCAGGGCAGCGACGCCAGCGCGCCGGGACTCGTGGACGTGCGCGCCGGTCATGACGTCAACGCGTCAGCCATTCCGCTTCCATCTCCCACGGCAGAGCGTCGTACGTAGCGACGGGTGCGAGCAGGCCGAGCGCACTCGATGCAACGTTGAAGTCGAGCCAGCGGGCGAGCCCGGACGCACCCATCCTCTCGAGCGCCCAGCTTTCGAGCGGACTCGCCCAGTAGGCGAGCGACTGGTCGAACTGCAGCGTGTGGACGCGCTCGTGTGCGAACGTGCGCGCGTGATCCGCGGGCGAGCGGTCAGCACGCTCGGCGAGCAGGATGAAGCCGCCAATGGTCTGACCGACCGCGGTGCCCTGGGTGTTGTAGATGCGCGTCAGGTCTGCGGGCGTGCGGAACACGACGGCGCCGGCGGACAGCGTGCTGCCCGCGTCGAATGAAGCGTCCGACTGAAGCAGCCCGTAGATCGTGCCAGCCGTTGTCATCACGTCGAGCCGCGGCTGTACGTGTGTGCCCTCCGGTCGCGCGCGAATCTCGAGCCGGACGAGGTAGAGCGGAACGTAGAGCCTGTCGAGCAGCGGGATCCCATCGGCAGCATTGCGAACGAAGCTGTTGCCGAAGGATGCGACCTGCCGGCCGAGGAAGCCGGCGCCGTCGAACGGCTCCGCGGCCAGCCGCTTGCCGCCATAGCCCACGGCCCCACCGACGGCGCCACGCAGGAGAGCGTCCGTGAAGTCGCCGCCGCGCCAGGTCTGCGAGAGCCCGGCCGTCAGGCCGCCCAGCGCTGCATTGACGAGGAACGCGGAGATCTCGCCGCCCCAGTCGTGGCGGTCGGAGGGCGAACGGCAGCCGGGGTCGAGGCGGACGCTCGGCGCCAGCGCAGGCACCGTCGTCGGATATGAGCTGCACTGCGCGCGCACGGCGGCCGGGAATACCAACAGCACGCATGCGACGGGCAGCGCAACGCGCAGACGCAGCCGCCCCGGCGTCCGCCTCGGCATCACCGTCGGAATTCGCATCCGCAGACACATCGACGCCCTCGTGTGCATCCGCAGCCACCCCGGCACCCCCGTACGCGAACGCATCCTCTATCCCAACGCCTGTTCCACCGCAGCAATGACACGCGGCCCGAGCTCCGCCCAGTCCGCACCCGCGGTGCGCGTGACCGTCACGAAGTCGTCCGCCATGAAGACGCTTTCGACGCCGTCCAGCGCGAACACGGCCGCGGCGACCGGATCGGCACCCGCCTGCGCCGCGCTGTAGTACGACCTCGATTCCCTGCCCTCCACGACGCGCCGGTCCGCCGTGAATTTCATTGCATTCGGATTCGGTGTGGCCTGCTGCCGGACTGCCATTCGGACGCCTCCATCAGGTATGGAACAGCTGAATTCGCACTGCCGGCGCATGCGTCGAACGCGGCTTGTCCGGGCTCGCGCTGCGCCCTAGCTTCCCGCGAACCTTCGACGGAGCTGGACGATGCATATCTACCGCGAGCCGAAGATCACGCTGCTCGCACGGCAGCAGTACCTGGGCGCACCGCACATCCACTGGGACAGTGACAGCGAGGTACCGGCCGAGACCGTTGCCGAATTCGCGGGACGGCTGTGCTACCTCTCCTTCGGCGCGGATGCCGGCTTCGAGGGTGGCCACAAGTTGATCGCCGGCCGCACATCGAACAAGGACTACCTCGGCAACATCCTGAACGTCCGCCACGGCAGTGTCCTCGAGCACGGCGTCTGGACGTTCCTCTTTGAGGGCATCAGTCGCGCCCTCACGCACGAGCTCGTGCGACACCGCCACTTCTCGTTCTCGCAGCTCTCCCAGCGTTACGTCGACGAGTCCGACGTCGGCTTCGTGCTGCCGCCCGAGATCGCCGAAGGCTCACCCGCCTACGCCGTATGGGAGCGCGCGTGCGCGACCGCGCTCGAAGAGTACCGCGCCCTGCTGCACGAGATCGAGCAGCAGGTCCAGGACGAGCCGAAGGCGACACTGCGCCGCAAGCGCGCGCGCCAGGCCGCGCGCAGCGTGCTGCCGAACGCGACCGAGACGAAGATCGTCGTGACCGGCAATGCACGCACCTGGCGACACTTCATCGAGTTGCGTGCCTCCGAGTCCGCAGAAGCCGAGATCCGCGTGCTCGCCATCCAGGTGCTCCAGGTCCTGCAGCAGGAGGCACCGCACATCTTCGGTGACTACACCGTGCGCGCAGTCGATGGCGGGGCGGAGGTCGCGGAGACGGAGTACAGGTCCGTGTAGGAGGGGGCAGGTTCGAGAACTGCAAACTTCTCTTGCCACAGAGCACGCTGAGGGCACAGAGGCGTGCGCGGCGTTATTTCGGACTGCCGGGGCTCCTCGGCATCAATGTGCTGGTTGGCGTCGCTTCATCGGGGTCGCGGCGGATTCTTCGGGCTGCCGGAGTGCGACCCCGTCCTTTCTCGTTGTCTTCGCTACTTCAGGGTTTGCAGCGATGCGTCGATTCCGCGCGGGGAGGACCGTAACACCGCGAACGTGACCTGCCGCGCACCAATCCAAAAAAAAGGATGCCCGCTGCGCCGACGCACATCGCGTCTCGCCTCCTCTGTGCACTCTGCGGACTCTGTGGTGAAAGCAGGTTGCTCACGTGGACGTGATGTTGTGAAAGTAGATGTTGTCGTTCTCCCTCCCTCGATGTCACCAGTCCTCCGCCTCGTCCCACCTCTCCTCCTCCAGGAATCGCCTCTCCTCCTCCCGGATGTGCTCGATGTCGAGCGGCTCGTCGACCTCGACGCGGCCGTGCTCCTCGATCGCGCGCAGGACGTCGTCGTCGATCGTGGTCGTGTGGTGCGTCAGCCGGCGGCGGTAGAGCAGCGCTGCAATGGCCGCGAGCACGGCGAGGATGAAACCGAAGAGCACGGTTGCGATGTCCGCTGAGAGTCGGCGGTGCTGTGCAGCGCGAAGGTGTCCTCAGGCGTGCGCGGCGTCAACCGCGAGGCAGCATCAACCGCGGGGCGGCGTGAACCGCGAGGCGGGCATCAACCGCGAAGACCCGGGCATCAACGCGCGCGCTGCGTCATGCGCCGCGTGCCGGATCGACCTGCTGCACGCAGTCGATGCAGAAGCGCGCCCAGGGGACGAGCTCGAGGCGATCGTAGGGGATGGCCTTGCCGCAGTTCTCGCACAGCCCGTACTGCTCGGGCTGCTTGTACAGCTTGCGGAGCGCCTCGTCGATCAGGCCGAGGTGATCGCCGTCGCGGCTGCGGAGCAGCAGATCCGTCTCCTGCTCCATGGTGTCGGTGCCCTCGTCGGCGAGGTGCAGCGGGTAGGTCGTGAGATCGCCGTCGTCGTCGGAGCGGGCGATGTCTTCCTCGTGGCGCCCGGCGCGTGCGATCACGCGGTCGCGCTCCTCGACGAGTCTCGCTTCGAGCGTGCTGCGCTGTTCGTCCGTCATCATGCCTCCGGATTCAACGTGCTGAGCCGCGCCAGGCGCGCGTCTGTGCATAGCGGGCAACAACCGTTCCTAATCGGGCGGCGGACGTGAGCTGGGCGGGTACTCGACGGGCGTGCCGAGGATGCGCGGGCCGCTCTGCCGGCGTGCTGCCCGTGCCGCTTCGGCGGCGGCACTGTCGGCGGCCGCCGCACTGTCGGCCGCTGCCTGCGCGGCGATCGCGCCTGCGGCCGTATCCGGCCCCGCGGCGAAGCGGAAGGGACCGGCGGTCGTGTCCGCATACAGCGCGAGCCAGGCGGAGTCGGCCTGCGTCGTGTCCGCAGCGATGGCCGGACCGCTCGGCAATGGTACTGGCGGCGCTGCGGAATCGGACGCGGCGGCGATCGGCCTCTGTGGCTGCGTGGTCGCCACGAAGCGGAACGGGCCGCGCAGCGTGTCCGCATAGAGTGCGAGGAACGCGGGATCGGGCGTCGTCGTGTCCGCGGCGAGGAGCGCATACTCCTCGACGCGCGGGAACAGGAACTCGGGGATCGCGTAGCGGGTCGTGCGTGTGCCCTCGAATGCACCGTCGCCATCGGGATCCCACGCCTCGCGCTCGACGATGCTGTCGCCATTCATGTCGAGGAGGTACTTGCGCGGCGCACCCGCATGGTACAGCACGACGAAGCGGCCACCGGCCTCGTTCGCGTATACGACGCTCTGCAGCTCGACCGGCTGCTGCGGATCTCCACACGTTGCCTGTGTGTTCGACACCTTGTAGAGCCCGTCCATGGGCGGCAGCTCGGCTTCCGGCTCGACGATCGTCGGGACACCGGGCTCGGCCATGCTCGCGACGGGCGGCCGCAGCACCGTCGAGTCGACACGTACGCGCAGCAGGCCGGCCTGGCGCGTATCCGTGTCGGGCGACCGGAACGAGTAGAACACGTCGACTCGCCGGAGCAACGATGTATTCGCGGGCGGTGACGGCGCGAATTCCGGTACGCCGTCGCTCAGCACCGTGCACGTGTAGCTTGCGAGATCCGGCTCGAGCCAGAGCGTGTCGAGCAGCAGCTCGGGGACGCCGCCGGGTGCGAGGGTGGATGCGCTCAATCCCAGTGAATAGCGGCCGAGTGGTGCGCCCGGTGCCGTCTCCCGTTCGTATGCACGCCCGTCGCGATCGACGAGGCGGAAGCCGAGCGGCAGGCTCAGCTGCAGGATCGTAGGACGGGCCGGGTTGTAGCCGACGTTGCGCGCGGCCAGCACGAGCGGAAAGCGCGGGCCGCCGCCGCGAGCCTGCGTCGCCACGTCGATGGAATCCGTGAACGTGCCGTCGCGCTGCAGTGCCAGGAGCTGCAGCTCGGGCGGCAGCGGGCGCATGGGCCCGATCCAGAACGCGACGCCCACGATCATCGCGATCAGCAGGACCGCGACCGACCAGCCCGGCGAGATGGCGATGGAGAGGCGTCTGAAGATGTGGCGCATGAGTGGATCTCGTCGCAGAAATCGGACCGGCTTCCCTACCCGCTGGGGCCCGGTGCGTTCGCCCGGATCGGCGCACGGCGGGCGGCAACTATTTCCGCCTGCGGCTACAGGAGTGCCTGCAGCCTCCGGCTACGGCGGTGCTGCTAAACGTACTTCAGGCCACTGCCCGTGTTGAACAGCACGATCTCTGCTGCGGGGTCGAGGCGACCTTCCGCGAGCAGCACGCTGACGGCTGCGAGCGTTGCGCCGCCTTCCGGTGCGGCGAAGATGCCGGTCGTGCGGCCGAGCAGCGCGACCGCATCGGCCATTGCCTCGTCACTCACCGCGACCGCATCACCATTCGAGGCGCGCAGTGCATCGAGCATCAGGAAATCGCCGACCGCGCGCGGCACGCGCAGGCCGGCCGCATACGTGTGTGCATCCACCCACGGCTCTGCTTCCCGGGCACCGTCGTGGAACGCGCGCACGATCGGTGCACAGCCTTCCGCCTGCACGCAGATCATGCGCGGTCGTTGCCCGTCGATCCAGCCGAGCTGCTGCATCTCGTCGAACGCCTTCCACATGCCGACGAGGCCCGTGCCACCACCCGCCGGATAGACGATCACGTCCGGCAGCCGGCCGAGCTGCTCGAACAGCTCGTAGCCCATCGTCTTCTTGCCCTCGACGCGGTATGGCTCCTTGAGCGTCGACAGATCGAACCAGCCGTGCTCGCGCGCGCCGTCGGCAATGATCTTCGCAGCATCCGTGATCAGACCGTCGACGAGGGTGAGGTCTGCGCCGAGGGCGTGCATCTCTGCGAGGATCGGGCGCGGCGTGTCCTTCGGTACCGCGACGTGTGCGCGGATACCCGCCGCCGCGGCGTACGCTGCGGTCGCGGCGCCGGCATTGCCCGCGGACGGAATCGCGACCTCGCGGATACCGAGCTCCCATGCGCGCGCGACCGCCATTGCCAGACCGCGCGCCTTGAAACTGCCGGTCGGATTCTGCCCCTCGTCCTTGACCAGCAGGCGGCGCACGTCGAGATGCCTGGCCAGATGCGGCGCGTCGAGCAGCGGTGTGAAACCTTCCCCCAGGGTCAGCCGGAAGCGGGGATCGCGGACCGGCAGCACCTCGGCGTACCGCCAGATCGTCGGGTCGCGGCCCGCCAGCCGCTCCGGACGGAAGCCGGGCTTCAGCCGATCGAGGGCGTAGCGTGCATAGAGCGGCTTCTCGCAGCATGCCGACAGCCGGTGCGGACGCTCGGCATCCTCAGGCGTGCCGCAACGGGTGCACTCCAGGTGCGTGGCGCCCGCGCGCACAGCCGCAGTGGAAGAGTTCATGCCGAATAGGATGGGAGCGGCGCAGGGCTGGCAAGACCCGCGTCAGCCCTTCATGTCGGGCATCGTCTTGCCGGGCCTGCCGTAGTACTCGGCGCCGATCGGACGCGCGCGCACGAAGGCGGCCTGCAGCGCGTCGTCGTCCATGGTCGCGAGAGCGCCGCTCGCCACGGCGAGCCGGCGGATCGGCAGCCGCTGCTCCAGCGGCTGGAACTCCAGCATGTCTTCGCCGCCACTCGTCGCCTCGCGCGCGATCGCGCGCACCTCCCACTCCATTCCCTCCGCCTTCATTCTGCGCCAGGCCATCCGCGTCTCCCGAAAAGGTTCGTCCGCCCGGTTCATGATTTCCGCCGGGACTCCGATGCTACCGCCCCACCGGCTTTGCCGACACGCCCGGATGTGCAACCTTCCTGCCGTGGGCGGTGGCGCAGGCAACCCTGCCCCCGGATCCGGCATCCCATGAGCAGAACCGGATGCGCGCTGTCGCAGCGCATCGCCAGAGAGCAGGCATGACCGATTCGGAATGCATAGCCCGGGCACGCAACGGCGATGGCGCCGCGATCCGCGAGCTGTACGATCGCTACGCGCCTCGCGTGTACGCCGTCGTCCGCCGGCTCGCCGGCGAGGACGCGCTCGCGGAGGACTGGGCGCAGGAAGCGTGGGTACGCGCGATCCGTGCGCTCCCGGGCTTCCGCGGCGAGGCGGCGTTCTCGACATGGCTCCACCGAATCGCCGTGAACAGTGCACTGCACGGGCAGCGCTGGCGGACGCGGCGCACGAGCAACGAGATCGCGCTGCCGGTCACACTCGGTGATGCCCGGCCGGCCGACCAGCCGGTGCTGCGGATCACGCTCGAGCGCGCACTCGCTCGCCTGCCCGCAGGCATGCGCCAGGTGCTCGTACTGCACGACGTCGAAGGCTACACGCACGAGGAGATCGCCAGCCTGATGGGGATCAATCCCGGCACGTCGAAGAGTCAGCTCTTCAAGGCTCGCGCGAAGATGCGCGAGTTCCTCGGACCGGCCGTGCGTGACACGAAGGAGGAAGAAGCATGTCGCATCTGACTGGGGAAACCCTCGCCCGCCTGGTCGACGAACAGCCGTCGGCGCTCGAAGCCGCGCATCTCGCCGACTGCGCCGACTGCCGCACAGGACTCGAAGGGATGCGCGCGGACGTGCAGGCGCTCGGCGGCCTGGGCGAGATCACGCCGCCCGCGCACGCATGGCCGACGCTGGAGGAGCGGCTCGCAGCGGAAGGACTCGTACGTGGCACACGACGCGGCTCGCCCACGTGGCTGCGCATTGCCGCCGCGCTCGCGCTCTTCCTGACCGGCACACTGGCCGGCTTCGCCTGGCGAACGGCCACACTGCCGGCAGCCCCGACCGTCGCCGCAGCACCGGATGCGGAGCGTGCCGACGGACCGCCGAGCGCCGTGCACGAGCGTACGCCTGCGGCTGCGGCCGACCAGCAAGCGGTAATGGCGGCCGCGAGTGCAGGTGAGGCGCCAGCAGTGCAGGAGACACCAGCGGCGCTGGTGGTGCAGGAACCGGCGGCGACGGCGAGCGAGCCGGTCCGCAACGAGCCGCGGATCACGGGACCGGCGCCAGGCGACGTACGGTTCGCGTCGATGTCGGAGGTCACACCGCGCACGGCGCAGGAGGCCGCGATGCAGCTGCGCGACGCGGAAGGCATGTATCTGGACGCGCTCGCGCGGTATGCGCAGCTCGCAGGCAATGCGCAGGAGACGGGAGATCCGCTCGCGCGGCTCGCCGCACTGGAAGGCATCGTGCTGACGACGCGCGAGGCGCTTGGCCGGGCACCGGCGGATCCCATCATCAATGGTTATCACATGACGGCGCTCGCCCAGCGCGAGGCCACACTGCGGCAGATCGCCGCCACGACACGCAATCCGTGGTTCTGAGGAGCATTCTCATGCAGGCAAGATGGATCCTGATCGCACTCGCCGCCGCCGTGGCAATGCCGGCTGCGGAGACGACGGCACAGCAGCCAGCGCGCGTGGTGCAGATCGGCCAGTCCGGGTGGCTGGGCTTTTCCTACTCGACCGGCTGGCCGGATGGTGACGCACGCGTCGTCGTGGACACCGTGATTCCGCAATCGCCGGCCGCGCGCGCAGGCATGCAGAAGGCCGACACCGTCATGGAGGTGAACGGGCTGCGAGCGACGCCGCGGCTGCTCGGATCGCTCGGGCTGGAGCCCGGTGATCGCGTCGAGCTGACGGTGCGGCGCAACGGCTCGGAGCGAACGCTTTCGCTGACGGCGGCCGAGCGCCCCGAGGGGTACGGGATGACGAACGTATACACGATCCGCACGGACAGTGTGCTGCCCATGGTGCGCGGCATGCTCGACTCCGCGCTCATCCGGATCGACAGCCTGAAGTTCCCGCAGATCCATTTCCGGACGATACACGACAGTGCAGGCCGGACGGTGATCATCCGCGGGCGCGGAGAGGACGTGGACACACTCCGGTTCGAGTTCGACACCGACTCGCTGTTCCAGCACTTCGAGCTCTTCGGCGACAGCATGCGCCATGCAATGGACAGTGTGTTCCTGCGGGTGGCACGGCCCGGTATGCAGGTCCACATCCATGGCGACTCCGTGGTCGTGCTCGGCGACAGCATGGGCGTGCGCGGGATACGCCCCTTCATGTACCGCAGCGGCGACATGGATTTCGATTTCGATGCAGCGCCATTCCGCATCGCGCACGTCGGCTTCACCTCGATCGCCGGCATGCAGCTCGAGGAGCTCGATGACGGGCTCGGTGCATACTTCGGCACGGACAGCGGACTGCTCGTGCTCGAGGTCGGTGAGGACACACCCGCAGAGCGTGCGGGGCTGCGTGAAGGCGACGTGATCCTGCGCGCGAACGGCCAGGACGTCGAGCGCATTTCGCAGCTGCGGCGCGAGATCGCGCGCACGGACGAGGACGAGGTGGAGTTGCGCGTGCTGCGCGAGCGGCGCGAGATCACGCTCGAGCTGCGCATCGACGACTGAACCGTCAGGTGCCGAGCAGCCGCTGCGCCGCCCGGGTCCCGCTGCGCACGGCGCCCTCGACTGACGGCGCCACGCGATAGTCGCCCGCGAGCGCCAGCCGCGGAGACAACCAGGCGTCGTCGAATGCGCGCAGGTGTCGCAGGTAGCCTGGATAGAAGAGCGGGTATCCTTCCGCGAACGGATACACGCGAGCGCGCTGGACACGCGCGCGGACTCCCGGAAACGCGGACTCCAGCGCGGGCAGCAGCGCATCCACCGCCTTCTGCGGCGTGGCGTCGGCGATCCGTGGCGCGAACGACGGTGCCGGATACACGACGATCACTTCGAGGCCCGCCGGCACCAGTGACCGCAGCTTACGCGACTGCGCGGCAACCGCCGCGATGCTCGCGCCCGGCTCGCTCCCGCGCGGGAACGACAGGCCGAACCACTCGCGGCCCAGTGGTGCGTCGAGCAGAAACGCAACCGTCGCCGTTGGCGCCATCCGCACGCCGCCCAGCCACTCGACCACCGGGCCGGCATCCGGGAGCAGCGCGCGCGCAGCGCGCGGCGTGGTCGCAACAATCGCCGCGTCGTGATGCGCGCTTCCCTGCTCCAGCTCGAGCCGCACGCCTCCCTCGTCCTCGTACACGCGTGCGACGCGCGTAGCCATGTGCACCTCGGCACCGCGCTCGCGCAGCCACTGCACGATCGCCTGCGGCAGCGCACCTGCCCCGCCTTCGACTGCGTGCACGCGCACTTCCATGCCCACACGCGCAAGCGCATGATACAGCGCAGCGCTCGTGTCCTCCGGCACGCCTCCGTAGTATGCCGCCAGCAGCGGATATGCGAGCAGCTCGACGAAATCACTGCCGAGCTCCCGCTCCCCCCAGGCGGCCACCGATTCGTCCTCCAGCGCGCCAGCCGCGCCGGCGGAAAGATCGTTCGCATCGAGAGCGCGCGCGGTGCTCGCCAGAAACGGCAGATAGCGCATGCCCAGCTTCACCTTCAATGACGTCGGGAGCGCACTCGATCCCACCATGCTCGCGACCGAACCGTACGTGATCCCATGCGCACGCCCGCCGCGCCAGAGCGCATCGCGCCCGGGCGCACGGACGAGCAGGCGCTCCGCACCGCACGTGCGCGCAAGCTCGAAGAACGCCGTGTATGTCGAGCTGACGAGCTGAACCGCCGGATCGACAGTGGCACCATCCAGCATGTCACTGCGCATCCGACCACCCGCATCCGCGCCCGCCTCGTACACGTGCGCACCCACGCCCGCACGCACCAGCGCAACCGCCGCCGCCAGTCCGGCCAGACCCCCTCCGACGATTCCGACATCGCGCATGTCGCCTCACTCGGTGCGCACAAAAAAGAGCCCGCGGTCTCCCGCGGGCTCCCTGCAATTGCCGTTCGTCCGAAAATCTATGCGGCCTTGCGACCGTACGGCAGCGCCGGCGTCGGACGGACCTTGCCGCCCCAGATGAACGCCGAGATCGCCGGCCGCCGCTGCGGCTCGTGCCGATCACGAATCACGATCCCCGTCGGCACGGCTGCCGTGTCCTGCCCCTCTCGCCTCGTCTCCATACCCGTCCCCCTCTTGTTCTATCCGCGCACAGCGTCGCGCGCATCAGCCGCAGCATTGCGGTCTCCCGCGCATGCAAAGGCACGAGTCATACCATCCGCGGCATACGTGTTCTTCGTTGTGCCCCAAGGATTTCCGGCGTCAGTCGAGCTGCACCGAGCGAGCGGCTGTCTCTTTTCGTGGACGAGGATCCGTGTCCTTTTGACGCATGCGGCGCCAGCCACGGTAGTCGGGGAGCTGGAGCTTGCGGAAGAGGAGGGCGTCGACGGCGTCGCGCAGGAGGATCTCGGTGAGGGGGTACTGGCCGTCTGGCGCGTCGAAGAGCTGCTGGACCGCCACGTCGGCGAGTTCCAGGATCTCATCGCGGGTGAGCCCCGCTTTGTAGTCTTCGATCTGCTCCTCGATCCATTCCTGATACTGCTGGCGAGGAGCGGTGCGGGGTGCGCTCATCGGCTGAACGCTAACCGGCACCTACGCGGTGCACAAGGAGTTCGGGGTTGCATGGAGATGAGTGCGGATGCACGCATCGTGCGCGCGTTACGAGTTTGTGCATGCGAGCGGCTGCTCGTTGTGGAGCAGTGTGGTCGTTTCCGTGTCGACGTCGGGCAGCATGAGTGCATCATGCAGGGTGCTGCAGGCGAGCGCAGCGCGACCGCTGGCGCGCTGTGCGCGCGCGAGCCAGAGCAGTGTGGCTGCGCGACCGGGTGCGTTCGGGTAGTCGCGGGCGAGGCGTTCGAGGTAGCCGCGCGCGCGCTCCGGCTCGCCGCTGGCGAGCAATCCCTGTCCGAGTCGAAGGAGCGCCACCGGTGCGTGGTCCGACGTAGGGAATCCGAGTGCGACGGCGAGGTATGCGTCGAAGGCGGTGGCGGGATCGCTGGCCAGCCGGCCGGCCAGGAGGCCGGCGTGCGCCTGCTCCTCGGGCGTCGCGGCCGCCGCGCTGCGCGGGTTGCGCGCGACCCAGGTCGCGAGCGCGTCGCGCGCGTCGGTGAAGCGGCCGGTCGCAATGAGCGAATCGATGCGTGTGAGGTCCTGCGCGTGCGCGTCCCTCGCTGCGCCCACGCTCGCGAGCAGTGCGAGCGCGCATACGACGCCGCGGGCCGGACCCCATAGACGCGCATTCATGCGGCCGCCTTCTGTGCGCGCTGCTGCAGGCGCAGCAGGAGCTCCTCCAGGATCTGGCGCTCGTCGAGCGATGCCGATTTGAGGAGCCGGTCGGCGCGCAGGAGGTCGCCGAGCGCGCGGTCGAGTGCGTCCGGGTGCCACGTGCGGGCCTGGCGCGCGAGCCGCTGCGCCAGCCAGCGCTGATGCGGGGGCAGTGCTTCGCCGAGTGCGCGCTCGCCCCCACGTGCGGCAATGGCGAGTCGCAGGAAATGCGAACCCAGGCCGATCACGAGCCCGACACCGGACTCGTTTTCGTCGAGCAGGACGTACAGCCCCGTGCGCGCTTCGCGAAAGCGGCCGTCGCCCACCAGGTCGAACCAGTCCCACCGATTCTGTCGCGGCACGCTGCCCACGACCGCGGCAACGTCGGCCGCCGTGATGCGACGCCGTTCGCCGACATAGTCGATCAGCTTGGCAAGTTCCTGCGTCAGCACGCCGAGCTGCGTGCCGATCGCAGCGGCGAGCGCGCGTGCGGCCGCAGTCTCGAGCTCCACGTCCTGCGACCCGGCACGGTCGATCAGCCAGCCGGGCACGTCTGCGGCAGCGAGTGGAGGAAACTCGATCGCCGTAGTCGCGCGCTTCAGACGCTCCCATACCTGCGCGCGCGAGCGGTCCGGCAGATTCGCCAGCAGGATCAGCACGACGTCCGCCGGCGGCTTCGCGACCGCGTCTTCGATGACCGCGCGCATCCGCGCCTGCTGCGCAATGACCTGTACATCGCGCACAACCACGACACGCCACGCTGCCATCATCGGCGGCGTCTGCAGAATCGACGCGAGTGTTTCCGGGTCCGTGTCACTCGCGCGCAACTGGTCGTAGTTGAAATCGCTGGTCGCAGGGTCGAGGTGCGCTGCGACGATCGCGCCCGCTGCCTCCTCCTTCAGGTGATCTTCCTCACCATGCAGAAAGAAGACGCCACCGCGTGCGCCCTTCTTCAGGGCACGCGCGATGGCGTCCGTCGAGCTCACAGCCATGTCACTCCAGTGCGGTCAGGTGCGCAGCGCCACGCCGGCCCGGGACCGGCGGCATCACGATCAGAGGAGAATACGGTCCCGGAAACGCCATTTCCATCCGGTCGACGGGACGCACCGTCGTGTCGAAGCCCGGCGCCACGGCCGGCGCCTGCCACCACTCCGGTGCGGGCAGCATCAGCGGCTCCCTCGACTCGTAGCCACGCTGCGTCTCCAGCACCAGGTCCGTCCGGGGATCGCCATCCGCACGCAGCATCGGCCCCCACGCAGCAAGCGCAAGCAGGCCGGCCAGCGCGAGCGACAGCGCCGCACCCGAGCTGGTGCCCGGCGCCCGCTCCGTGAACAGCTCGTCGCGTCCGCGCAGCAGCCGGCGCTCCAGCCGCGTCGTGAATTCCGCCGAAACCGAAACCGGCGGCTCGCGCCGCAGCAGTTCCAGCCCGCGTCGCACGATCCGGTCGTAGCGCGCGCACGACTCGCATGCCGCCGCGTGCGCCCCACAACGATCGGCATCCTCCTGCTCGAGCCGCTCGTCGAGGTACTCCGAATGCAGCTTCAGAAACGCCTGGCAGTCCATCGCCTGCACCTGCTCGGGGATCCACGAGATTCGCCGGTGACCCCGGGCGCACCAACGCCCCGCCCGTCCGGCTTGGCACTCTATACTGAGCCACCCTGCTCCATGTTCCCCACGAGGTAAAGGGCACCCGCCTACGTGGCGGCTGCCCTTTCTGGCGACCGAGCTTCTGTTTGTGGCTTGGGGACCACGTAGGGAGGGTCGCTCGAGCCGCCGTACCGAGGGGAGGTGCAGAAGGCGTGCCATGGTTGGGAAAGGCCGGAGTTCGGAGTTCGGAGTTCGGAGTTCGGAGTTCGGAGTTCGGAGTTCGGAGTTCGGAGTTCGGAGTTCGGAGTTCGGAGTTCGGAGTGCGGAGTGCGGAGTTCGGAGTGCGGAGTTCG
>CAYSGF010000350.1:0-3254 GCA_964430275.1 uncultured Gemmatimonadaceae bacterium | reverse complement strand
GTCCAGACCGGCCAGCTCGACATCCCGTTCTGCCTGAACCTCAACCCGACGACGCAGGCCGCGCTGCTCGCGGATCTCGTCGAGTCCCTCGCGCCGCACGGCATCCGCAAGCTCGTGATCCTGAACGGGCACGGCGGCAATGACTTCAAGGCGATGATCCGCGAGCTGCAGCCGGACACCGACGTGTTCCTGTGCGCCCTGAACTGGTACTCGTGCGTGGAAGCGCGGGAGTATTTCCAGGAGCCGGGCGATCATGCGGGTGAGCTGGAGACCAGCATGATGCTGCATCTCGCGCCCGATCTCGTGCGGCCGCTGGAGGAAGCGGGATCCGGGCGTGCGAAGCAGTTCCGCATCGAGGCGCTGCGGAAGGGCTGGGCTTGGGCGCCGCGCCAGTGGACGCAGATCTCCGAGGACACAGGCGTCGGTGATCCGCAGGCCGCGACAGCGGAGAAGGGAAGCGCGTTCTTCACCGCGGTTACCCAGCGGATCGCCGGATTTCTGGTAGAGCTGTCCAATGCGGACCCGGCCGGCTTCTACGCGTAGCTGGCGATGCGCTGGAACGGCGCGCGGCGACTCGCCCCACACTGCGAGCGCGGCGTGCAGATTGCATGACGCCAACGTGTGTAGGACGCGGGAGCCGATCGATGCATCTTCGCACATTTTTGTTCCTCTTCTGCATCGCTCCAGCGGACGCATCGGCAGTCCAATCGCCCGCTGTTCTCCGACCTCCCTGCCGCGACTGCAAAATTCAGGTTCAGCGCGTTGCGACGCTCGGTCTACGTGGTGGCGAGCTCGGCGTGTTCCGAAGCGCTGCGCGCGCACCGGATGGTCGCTATTACGTGGTCTCGGTGGAGAGTGCGGCACAGGTGCAGGTGTTTTCTCCTGCGGGCGAGTTCCAGGGCTTTCTCTCGCGACCTGGTGATGGCCCCGGCGAAGCCCGCTTTATCTGGAACCTGGCAGTTCACGGTGACAGCCTGTTCGTCTACCATCGAGAGAAGCGAATCTCGGTTTTTGATCTGGACGGTGAGCTGGGTCGCACATTCGCTGCGCCCTTCGCCCTGGACGCAGCCAGATTGACGCCATCCATGGTCGTTATCAACAGCGACATCCGTTCGCAGAAGCGCGCCGGCCTGCCTCTTCATGTTGTGGAACACGACAGTCTTCTGCAGTCCTTCGGCAGCACCACAGGTTTCTTCAGAGCCGATGTGCCGTGGGCAAGCTGGCGACACCTGGCGCCTGCATCACGCGAGTCGGTTTGGGCAATACGACCAACCGAGTACGCCCTCGAGGAATGGTCAATACATGGGGAGCTGCTGCGCGAGCTCCGGCGCAATGCGAGTTGGTTCGAACCACATACGCGACGGCCGTCGTTTCATTCAGACACGGCGCCGCCTCCTCGCGTCAATGACATACAACGAGATGCGAACGGGTATCTGTGGATTCTCATGGGTGTGGCGGATCATAACTGGCAGGCCGGTCTCGAGTTGGCATCAGAGCATCCGGACGGCCGGCAGTACGTACCGTCAGACTTGAACAAATACTTCGATACAATCATCGAAGTCATCGAACCGGCCGGCTCACGGGTCGTCGCATCCGGTCGCATGGATGCATACGCCCAATCCTTTGTTGGTGAACATCGCGTCGTCAGTTCTCACATACTCGAGAACATGACACCTGTATTGCACGTGTGGAAGCTGGGAATCCTGGTACCATAGGAGGACATTGTGCAGACGACGGCGCGAGCAGGAAGTGCCTGCCTATCTCACACGCGGTAACAGCAGTGCCCACCCGCCGCGACCCATGAATTCATTCATTCACTAGGAGCACGCATCGGCGCCACGCATCGGCGCAAGGGTGCGGTCCATCCAGACCCAGCCTTCGCGCCCGTCCTGCGTTCGCACGCGCGCCCACCACTCGTGCGCGTGCTCGCCTTCCAGACGTCCGGTCCCGCCGGGGTAGTAGGATTCCCATACGCCGGGCAGCTCCTGCTCCCGCCCCCGCAGCCAAACGATGAACGAGCCCTCGCCGATCGGCTCGAGCAGGTAGATGGTATCCGCGGGTGTGAGTCCATCCACGCCCTGCATGCCGATCTGTTCGGCGCTCATGGGTGCGTCGAACACGACGCGCGCGAGCGACGTGACGAACACGGTGCCGGCTTCGGCGGTGATCGGCGTTCGCGGCGGCAGGGTGAATGCGACGTCGCTCGTATCACGAGGGTTTCGATAGACGACCGTCGCGCTGTCCGACGACCACTCGCCGTACTGGCAGCACTCGAACGGGCAGGCGCCATCACGCGCGAGCGCAGCGGCGGGTGGCAGCGAGGCGACGTCCCAGTCCGCCGGAACTTCTGCTGGATACGCGCCGGTATCGGTGGGCTGCGGCGCCTGCGCTCCTGGTGCCGGATCCACGGCACCGGGTGTCGGCGGCGGCACCTCGCCGGTGTCGCCGCCACAGGCGGCTGCGAGAAGGATGATGGCGATGGTCGCTCGATGGCTCATGCGTCGCCGGGCGTGCAGAAACCGGACCGACGACGCCACAGAGGGCGCCCTGCGCGCCTGGCTACGGCCCTCGCTCGGCCTCGAGCACCTCGAGCTGCAGCGCGTGGCCGATCTCACGCTCGAGCACACCCCGGGTCGTGCAGGCGACATCGTCTGTCGTTCCCGACGGGTTCTCTGCGATGGCCTCGATCCGGGTGTAGACGTTCGTCAGCGACGGGTCCTCCGCCGAAACCAGCTGCAGCGTGACGTCGAGATGGATGCGGTGCGTATTGGCATTGGCGCCGGTGAAGCCGCGACCACACTCGAGCAGCGATGACAGGCTCTGGCCGCCTAGCCGGCGCTGAACGACGTGGTTCTCGAGCGTCGCGGTCCACTGCCCGGAGTCGAGCGTCGGAGCCGGCAGTCCGACGCGGTCGAATGCCGCCCCGACGGCGGACCAGACCTCCTCACGGGACGCGGCCACTTCCTGGTGCGCGAGGAAATCGTCGCGCCGGAGATGCAGGTTCGCGTTCACCGAGTTGTTGGACGTGCTGACGGAGACGACGTCCGGGGAGGTGGAGCGGACGTCGCGCTCGGACGGGTTGCTGGCACAGGCACCAGCCGTGATCAGGACGAGTCCGAGAAACCCAAGTTTCTGCATTGGTAGCCCCCTGCAATCGTTCGTGATGGTACCAAGATGCAGCACCGGACGGCGGAGCGGCAATATTCCCGCTCGGTCCAGCTGGACCGTCGCGCCCACCACACCTCACGTCGCAC
>CAYSGF010000349.1:0-4425 GCA_964430275.1 uncultured Gemmatimonadaceae bacterium | reverse complement strand
CCGGCGTTGTTCAGCGCGAACAGGCGGGCGGACGGATGGCTCGACCCCTCCCTGCAGAAGGCCGGATTGTCCGGCGGCCGAACGCGCGACGTGATCCAGACGCGACCGTCTTCGTCGAGCATCGGGTTGTGCACGTTCGCGCGGCTCATCCAGATCGGCTCGGTCCCCCAGTAGGGCGACGGCCCGGCGACCTGCTGCGGCGCGGCGGGCGGCGTGGCGGGGTCGCGGACCGTGACCGGGATCCTCGACACCGTGTGCGTCGTCGGGTCGAGCACGGGCAGGTAGTCGGCGCTCGCCTCGAGCACGGCGTACACGGGGCCGTTCGCGTTGACGGTGGGGTTGCGGCGATCGGTCGAGACCAGGTCGTGGAGGTACGCCTTCGGATCGGCCCAGTCCCAGAGGGTGATGACGACGTTGCGCTCGATCCCCTGCGGCCGTGGCGGCGCGGGCGGCACCGCGCCCGCCGCAATGCGGTCGGTCCAGTCGGCGAACATCTGCAGCGTGCGCGGTCCCATCTGGTTCACCATGCCGGCCATCGCGCCTCCGGCCTGGCCGGCCTTCAGCCGGTGCTCCCACGCCTGCTCCGACGACTCGAAGGTGCCGAGCGCCGGATGCAGCTCGCGCGTGCCCTTGCTGCCCATCTGGTGGCAGCCGAGGCAGGCCCCGTTCTTCAGGATGCGCACGTATTCCGGCTGGCTCTCGAAGAACGGGGCGATCCCGTTCCCCTCCGGGCCGGTGCCGGGGAACTCGCTCTCGGCCGGGACTTCGAGCAGCGAGTACCAGTAGCCGGCCGGATAGTACTCCGCGGCGGCGCGCGCATCGGGCGCGGGCGTCGCCTGCAGGGCCAGCATCGTCCCGGGCTCCGCCTGCTGCTTCGGCGAGTCGACGAGCCCGTAGCCGCGCACCCAGACGTCGTAGCGCGCCGGCGGCAGGTCGGGGAGCAGGTAGCGCCCCTGGTCGTCGGTCACGACGATGCGGGCGAACTTCGTCGGCAGGTCGGAGGTCTCGGCGATCACCCACACGCCCGCCTCGGGGCCGCTGGTTCCCGTGACCACGCCCGCGATGTCGTCGCGGTCGATCGCGATGTCAGCGCCCGGAGCGAGCTGCGCGCCGGGCGTGCCGGGCGCGCAGGCCGTCAGCAGCTGCGCTGCGGCCGCCGTCGCGACCGCCAGGAGTGCCTTCGTCGTCTTCATCTGCCCGTTTCCCCTGATGATGTTCCGCCGCGTTCAACGACTGGTCGATGCAGACGAGACCCCTCGCACGCATAGCGGCGTGTGCTCAAACGCGGTCATGACGGGACGAGCCGTCGACCGGCGCGGTCCTGCGGCCGGGCTACCGGGCGTCGCTCACCGCCTCCGTCGGCTGCACAGCCAGTGCCCGCCGCGCCGGAACGAAGCACGCGGCGAGTCCGACGATCACCATGATGAGCGATGCGGCGAGCATCGGCAGCGCGGTCGGCACGGCATCGAACTCATCCGCGATAACGGACATCAGCGCGAGGACGAGCAGGTTGCCAACGACGATGCCGGCACCGATCTGCAGCGCCGCCCGCTTGAAGAGCGCGGCGAGCAGCGCGCGCGGGCTGGCACCGATCGCCAGCCGGATGCCGATCTCGCGCGTGCGCCGCGCAACCGCCACGGACATGAGCGCGAACAGTGCGGCCGCGGAGAGCAGGAGCACGAGCAGCACCGGGATCAGGACGCTCGCGGCCGTCAGAATGCCATCGAACGCCTCCAGCCGGATCACCTCCTCGAGCGTCATCACGTCGTACAGGCGGAGGTCGGGGGCAACGCGCGCGGCCGTCTCGCGCAGCGTCCACTCGAACGCGGCGGCGTCGCCGCGCACGCGCACGATCATCTGCGGCGCGGCCAGTGTCGCGACCGACGCCGGCGTGTACATCAGCTCCGCCGCGCCCTCCGCGGTCGGCTCGAGGCCGACGTCGCGTACGACGCCCACGACCTCGTGCCACGGATGCGGGTCCTCCTCCTCGTCGTTTTCGACGGTGCGCAGGCGCACGCCGAGCGGATTGCCGCCGATCCGCTGCGCGAGTGACTCGTTGATGATGGCGACGCCGTGGCCGGAGCCGATGTCGCCGCTGTGGAACGAGCGGCCGGCCGTGATGGGCGCGCCGAACGCCTCGAAGAAGCCGGCGTCGACGGCGGACACGAGGACCTGCTCGTTGTCCAGCTTCGTGTCGATGAGCACGGGCGGCTCCATGCCGCGCTGGAGCTCGACCTGCGCGGGCGGCCAGTTGATGGCGGGCACTGCGTCGGCGAAGGTCACCGCGACGACGTCGCCATCGGCCTCCAGCCGGCGCTCGAGGTCGCCGACGAGCGTCGTCATGCGCGCCGGCAGATCGGGATCGTCGCCAGTCAACGGGTCGCCAGCCAACGGGTCGCCAGCCAACGGGTCGATAGTCACCTCGTCGGCGTCCAGCTCCGGCCTGAACGCCAGGAACGGACGGGCGTCGAACGATGCGCGCGCCTGCTGCTGCGCCAGCTGCTCACCCGTGATCGCGATCGCGACCGGCAGCCCGAGCACCGACAGCGCGACCTGGAAGACGATCAGCGCGGACCATACGCGGCCGATCCGCATGTGCGTGCCGCCGCCGCCAATGCTGCGCAGGGCAGCCTGCACGCGCGGGCCGGTCGCATGGATGGCGGGCAGCAGGCCGACGATCGCGGCCGTGCCCACCGCGATCAGCGCCGTGTACAGCACGGTCGGGAGGCTGAGGCTGAGGTCCCACCAGAACGGCCAGTCGACGTCCGACGCGAAGTTCGCGCGCGCGTACGTCATGAAGCCCATTGCGAGCGCGACGCCGACGGCGGCGGCCACCAGGCTCAGCACGAGCGACTCGACGAACAGCTGCCCCATCACCCGCGCGCGCGACGCACCCAGCGCATTGCGCACCACGATCTCGGACTCGCGCAGCGCCGTGCGCGCGAACATCAGCGTGGCGACGTTGCTGCCCGCGATGAGGAGCACCACCCAGATGAACAGGTTGGCGGTAATCAGGTCGTCCAGATCCGCACCGAGTGACGCCGAGGGCGCCGCGTACGCGAGCACGCGCGGCCGGAGGTGCTCGTGCGTCGCCCGACTGGCGCTGGCCATGCGCGCGCCGATCGACGCCAGCTCCGCCTGCGCCGTCGCGAGCGACACACCGTCGCGCAGCCGTCCGAACATGCGGATCGGCAGACCCGTGCGAGGCTGCGTCGCTTCCAGCCGCAGCGGCGTCCAGACCTGGTGGTTGATCGGAAAGAGGAAGTCCTCCGGCATCACGCCCACCACTGTCGCGGGGACCCGGCTGAGCTGCACCGTGCGCCCGACGACCGACGGGTCCGCATCGAAGCGGGTGCGCCACAGCTCGTAGCCGATCACGACCACGTTCTCCGCACCCGGCGCCGCGTCCGCTTCCACCAGCGGCCGCCCGAGCAGCGGCGGCACCCGTGTGAGCGGGAACGCGACCGGGCTGATCTCCGCCACCTCGACCGGCTCCGAGCGCCCGTCCGCGGTGATCAGGTTGCGCTCGATCGCGCGATACGCGCCCAGCTGCTCGATCGACTCCAGCCCGTCGCGCCACAGCAGGAAGTCGTGCACGGAGCGCGGCTCGATCTCGCCCTCAGCCACGTCGTAGTTCTCGAGCCGCATGATCCGATCGCCCTCCGGGAGCGGCAGCTTCGGGTCACGCATCTCCCACGTGAACTCGAAGACGGCGGCACCGAGCGCGATCGCCGCAGCGAGCGTCATGCCGCCGATGATCGACAGCCCCGGATACTTGAGCAGCATGCGCCCGCCCAGCTTCCAGTCGAGCCAGGACGCACGGAAGTCGGCGACGCGCGTGCCGGGGCGCTCGTCGCGCGCACGCTCGCGGAAGCGCTCGACGCCGCCGAAGTCGCGCATCGCCTGGCGGCGCGCATCCGCCGGCGACATGCCGTTCGCGATGTTGTGCTGGATCTCGCGCTCGACATGGAACTGCATCTCCTCGGCGACCGCGTCGTGCTCGCGCCGTGCGTCGCGGTACTCCCGGAAACGGCTCAGCAGAGACATCGGTTACACGCTCCTCGTGGCGAGCACGCGGTTCACCGCCCCCGACAGCCGCTGCCACTCCTGCCGCTCCGCCGTGAGCCGCTCCCGCCCCTGCGCGGTCAGCGCGTAGAAGCGCGCGCGCCGGTTGTTCTCGGATACGCCCCAGCGCGTGGCGATCAGCCCCTGCCGCTTGATCCGGTACAGCGACGGGTACAGCGAGCCCTGGTTCACCTGGAGCTCGCCGCCGGACGTCGCCCGGATCCGTTCCATGATCCCCCAGCCGTGCGCTTCCCCCAGCTGCAGCGCCTTCAGCACGAGCAGGTCCAGCGTGCCCGTAACGAGGTCCCCCTTCAATGGCATGATCGCCCCCGGTCGTTCCAGTCGGTTATCGATTGGAAG
>CAYSGF010000348.1:0-22760 GCA_964430275.1 uncultured Gemmatimonadaceae bacterium | reverse complement strand
AATGCCCAGGTCCAGCAGCGCGCCCTGCAGCGGCTCACTCCCCTGCTCCGCCGCATCCGCAAAATTCGACTCCACGAACACGACCCGCACTCCAAACCGCGCCAGCCGGACTCGCGCCTCCGCAAGCGCCTCCCGATCCTGGTCAACGCCGATCACGCGCGTCGCCTCGCTCGCCTCGAGGATCGCCTCCGTGTGCCCGCCACCACCCAGCGTGCCGTCGAAGTAGACGCCCCCGCACTCCGCCTCCAGGTGCGCCACCACTTCGCGCACCATCACCGGCTCGTGGTAGCCCCGCGCCACTACAGGAAGATCTGCGTTGCGAACCGCTCGAAATCGCCGCCCTGATCGCTCACGGCGCCCTCGAACCGGTCCGGGTTCCAGATCTCCACCTTGTCGATCGCTCCCACCAGCAACGCCTGCGCGTCCAGCTCCGCCGCGTCCTTCAGACGCGCCGGGATCAGAATCCGTCCCTGCGCGTCCGGCACCACCTCCACCGCGTTCGACATCATCCGCAGCACCCACAGCCGTGCCTCCGGCTGTCGCCGCAGCAGATCCTGCAAACGCTCCTCCACCTCCGCCCACGTCCCTTCCGGGTACAGCGTCAGCGACGGCGCATGCGCCTGAATCAGCACGAACGCCTGGTCCGCCGCCTCCCGCCGAAACGCGGCTGGCAGACTGACCCGACCCTTGCTGTCGAGCTGGTTCTGGTAACTGCCCAGAAATTTGACCCGCGACGGGGCGCGCGTGCCGGCCACTCAAATCCTCGCTTCGGAGGCGGTCCCACGGACCGGGTTACCCACTTTCCCCCACTCCATCCCACTTCGCGCCACCAAGCTACCCCGCGCCTTTCCAGGCGTCAAGAGTTTTTTCCGCATGGGCGCTGGCTCCTGAAGGCGCATTCTCCATGGGAGGAGCGTGACGATTCATGGGATGGCGCTCCACTCGCGGGCGGCGCGGATGGATGGACGATCCGAGGACATGGCGCGCGGCGTGCACGCGGCGACCGGTACGAAGGCGCGTCCACTGAGCCTGGAGATCGATGCGGATTGCGGTGGTGGTGAAGCCGGTCGCTGACGAGCGGATGCGGAAGCTGCGCGCAGCGGTGGAGCGCGTGCGCGCAGCGGGTCACCAGGTGCGGGTGAGGACGACGCGGGCGGGCGGAGACGCGCGTCGGCTGGCGCGGGGAGTGGCGCGCGCGGGAGCGGAGCTCGTAGTCGCGGCGGGCGGGGACGGCACGGTCAACGAGGTCGTGAGCGGTATTGCGGTTTCGGGACGCTGGCCGCGGCTCGGCATCGTGCCGCTCGGCACGGCGAACGACTTCGCACGAGGGAGCGGCATTCCGCTCGATCCTGGCGCTGCGCTCGAGGCGGCACTCGAGGGACGAGCGTCAGTGATCGATATCGCGTGCGTGAACCGTCGTCATTTCATCAATGTATCGACCGGGGGGTTTGGTGCGAGCGCGACGGCGGAGGCGTCGCGCGGCCTGAAGCGGCGTCTCGGTGCGCTTGCCTACGTCGTGAGCGGTGCGCGTCGGCTGATTGCGATGATGCCGGAGCGGGCACGCTTCGTCGCGGACGGAGAGATCGTGCATGACGGCGCGTTCGTCTTCTTCGCGGTCGCGAATTCGGGTCGGACGGGCGGGGGCACGCGCATCGCGCCGCGGGCGGATGCCGGTGATGGCCGACTCGACATCACGGTAGTGACCACGACGTCGCGGCTGGATTTCCTTTCCCTGCTGCCCGATCTGCGAGCGGGCACGCATCTGGAGAGTCCGGACGTTCTGTACCTGCGGGCGCGGCGTTTCGAGGTCCGCAGTGAAGCGGCGCTGTCGGTGAACGTGGATGGGGAACCGATGAGTGCGCGGCGGCTGGCGTACTCGCTGCACCCGCACGCGCTCGAGCTGATGGTGCCGGTGCATGCGCACGCCGCGACGCCCTGAGGAGGGTGCGGTCCTGTCAGGCAGCGCAAAAGACAAGAGCCGGAGCGCGCGCTGCGCTCCGGCTCCGTTGTCTTCCGAGCGTCGTGATCAGCCGCGCTTGATGAGCGCGTCCTGGATCTCGATGTACTGCTGGATGTTCTGCAGCAGCTGCTGACGCTGCTGTGCCTGCTCGCTGTACCCGCCGGCCTGGTCGAGCCAGCGCTTCGCTTCCTGGAACAGCGGCAGCGATGCACGCGCGGATGCGGCCGTGCTGGGCTTCTGCACATCGAGCGCCTTCTGGAACAGCGCGTAGCCGTGGAAGAAGTTGATCATCCCCTTCGTGGCGGACTCGGTCGCGAACTCGCGCGCAACGTTGTAGTACGAGATCGCCGTGTCGTAGCGCTTGTTCTTGTGGTGCGTGTTATAGCCCGCACCGAAGATCGGCCGTGCGATCTCGTCGCCGCTTGCGACCTCACCGTTCGTGATCGCCCGGCGGAACGACGCCTGCGCCGCGCTCAGGTTGCCGTCCTCGAGCTGCCAGGAGCCGAGGCGCGCACTCACTGCGTACTGCGGGTCGAGCTGCTGCACACGCGAGAGTGCCTGCACTGCCTCATCGCGCCGGTCTGCCGAGGCGAGTGCGTCCGCGTAGGCGGACCAGAGCGCTGCATTGTCCGGCTGCGCCTGCACGGCGCGCTCGCCGAGCGCGACTGCTTCTTCCGGCCGCTCCAGCAGACGGTAGGCGACGAGCATGTTCGTGAGAATCGTCGGGTCCGTCTCCGTCCCGCCCATCTCGAAGGCGCGGTTGTAGTATTCGAGCGCCTTCTCGAGCATGCCGCTCACGTCGGCCGGGTCACCGCTGGCACCCGGGTTCTCCATGCTCTCGCGCGCGGCAGCCAGAGCGAAATGGCCGGCGTACTGGAGCGTCGTGACATCGATCGAGTCCGCGCTCAGACCGCCCTCGATGAGCGTGAGCGCACCGCGCGGGTCACCGGCCTGCGCCACGTCCGCAGCGATCTTGAGGCGCACCTGCAGGTTGCCCGGGTTCAGCTCCAGATACTGCTGCAGGTACTGCTGCGACTTGTCATCCTGGCCGAGTCGCGCGGCGACCACGCCCGCACCGAGGATCGCGTCCTGGTGCACCGGGTTCACCTCGATCGCCTTCTCGTATGTGGCGAGGGCCATCTCGTCCTGCCCCGCATTCATGTACGCACTCGCCAGGTTGTACTGGTTCGAGGCGGACGCCGGATTCATCTCGACCACGCGGCCGCACTGCTCGATCGCAGCTTCCCATGCCTGGCGGGTCAGCTCGTCGTTGCAGAAGACGGCGACGCGCAGCTGGTCGAGGTACTGGCTGAATGCACCAGCGATCTTCGCTGCCGCATCACGCGACTCCGAAGCACTGAATGGCTCGACGCTGAACTCCTCGCCCGTCGTCGGCACCACGAACTTCGACGTCACCTGCATGGCGCCGCCGGCATCCTGGTACTGGCCACACATCACCAGCTCCGCCTGGATCTGGACCGCCAGCTGGCGCGCCTTGATGCAGTCGCGAATGTCGTCTTCCTTCAGGCTGAATTTCTTCAGCGCATCCTTCAGCACCTTCTCCTCGACCGGCGCGTGCGTCGCAAACTCGTCCAGCGCGTCGCGAACGTCCTCGGCGACGTCCTTGCCGAAATTGGCACTGGTACCTGCCTGGGGCGCGAGTGCCGGAACGAGGACGCGATAGCGCCCGCCGTCCTGGGCCTCGGCCGGCGCGGCGCCGAAGGCACCGGCAGCCACGGCCACGAGAGCTGCCATCGGCATGAGCCGTCGGTGGTTGCGTGCACGATCCATTAGCAGGGTCTCCATGGGGAATGGACACGAAGCGCGACCTTCGAGGGGTCGCTCGAACTCTGTAACCCTATGACTGGCAAAAAGTTCGCCGACTCATGCGCGCTGCGCCCGCCGGCTCGAATCTGCTGCGTGGAAGCAGCCATTCTATCGTCATGCACGGCTGCGTCGCAAGGAGCGCGCCGATGCAAAAAGCCGTGCGATTCGTGGTCGGAGCGCGGCGTGAGCGCACCACCTGGGGTGGTGGCCCGGATACGTTACACAGGTGGGACCAGCAGGGTTCCCGCGGTGACGAGTGGCTCGAGGCGGGTCGGGAACATCGCTTGCACCCGGGCTGGCAATCGCAATGCACCGGAGGGTTGTCCATGGATGAGGCGCAGGAGCGGGCGGAGTCGTTCCGTCGGGAGATGGCAGAGGCGGCTGGGCAGACGGGGGCGGCGCGGCGCAGGGAGGAGGTCCTGGAGCGCGCCACCTCTGACGAGCGGCTGGAGCGCGAGTTCGCCGAGGAGGTCTATGATCTGGCGTTGGAGGAATCGGTAGAGCCGCGCTACGCGCTGGCGCTGGTCCGCTCCGGTTATGTGGTGCGGGAGCTGGTGCCGCCGGAGGCGTCGGAGGAGTCCATGCAGCAGGACGCGCCGACATGGGTCGAGCTCGGCCCTGCAAAGTTGGCGGCGATCGAGCGGGAGCGGCGCCTGCGTGCGAGCCTGCGCCGGCTCCGCCACATGCTGGAACGCTGCGGCGGCCCCGTGGAGGCCGCCGATGCCTATCTTGCCGAGCCGGACGTGGAGCCGGGCGAGTACTGAGCCAGGGTTGGCCCCTGCAGGTGGGCCATGCTGCGGGCCTGGCTGGTCGAGCCGACGAGGCGCTCGGTGAAATCCACCCGGTCCTCCATCAGCTCGAGGCGCTTCGAGAGGTGCTCGATCAGCACCCGGACGCGTGCGAGCTCGGCGTCATCGGCCTGCGAGGTCGAACGGTCGCGCGCGATCGCCTCCAGCAGCAGGCCCAGCCGCTTCGTCAACGGTCTCAGGATCAGTACGGCGGCCACGGAAAAGAAGAACATGATCGGGATCAGCTCTGATGGCATCGGGCGCTCCTGTAAATGAATCGAGCCGGCTGCCGTCCTACGGAGGGGGCGTGCCGGCGGTTTCGCGATGCGTACCTCACACGGAGACGACGAATGCTCGCACCCGAGAGCCTGGGCGGTAAGCGCATCCTCGTGACCGGCGGCGGATCTGGGCTTGGCCTCGCCATGACGCGGCGATTTCTGGAGCTGGGCGCCCGGGTGGCGATCGCGGGCCGCTCCGAGGAGCGCCTGCGCGCCGCCCTCGACGAGCTCGGCGCACCGGACACGAGCATGGCGCAGGCCGCGGACGTCCGCGACGCGCAGGCTGTCGAGGCCCTGGTCGCGAGCGTGGTGGAGCGCTTCGGCGGACTCGATGTGCTCGTGAACAACGCCGCCGGCAATTTCCTCGCGGCCACGGAGGAGCTGTCGCCGAACGCCTTCGATGCGGTCGTTCGCACGGTGCTGCATGGCAGCTTCCATGCGACGGCCGCCGCGGGTCGTCACATGATCGAGCACGGCGGCGGCACCATCCTCAACATTGCGACGACCTATGCGTGGACCGGCTCCGCGTTCGTGGTGCCGTCCGCGGCAGCGAAAGCGGGCGTGCTGGCCATGACGCGCTCGCTCGCCGTGGAATGGGCGGAGTACGGGATCCGCTCCGTCGCGATCGCGCCGGGTCCGTTTCCGACGGAGGGCGCATTCTCGCGCCTGATCCCGACGGCGGAGGCCGAGGCGATGATGCGCGCGCGCATTCCGCTGAAACGGTTCGGTGATCCCGCGGAGCTTGCTGAGCTCGCGGCCTTCCTGATCAGCGATTCTGCAGCCTTCATCAACGGTGAATGCATCACGATCGATGGCGGCGAATGGCTCGCGAGCGGCGGTGAGTTCAACACACTCACGCACATGCCGCGTACGCAGCTGAAGGCCATGCTGGAGCAGCTGCGCGCAAAGCGCTGACGCCGCCGCGCCCCGCCGGGCACGGAGCACTGCGGCGGCGCGATGCGCTCAGAAGGACGCCTCGTTGTTCGTCGGGTCGACGTCGAGCAGGATGTTGTCCGGATCGAGCAGGACCTGGCGGGGCCGCTCGCGGGAACGAAAGTACACGACCTGCACCGCCTCGCGGCTCTGCAGTCTGCGCGTCTCGCTGCCCACGCGCAGGTCCACGGGCATGTACGCCTCCCCCTCGCGCACGACTTCGACACGTGTCACCCACTCGTCGCTCACCTGCCACGTGCGCGCGTCCTCGATGCGATAGTCGAGAGTGTCCGTCGTGTGAATCCACTGTTCGAAGAACCAGTCCAGATTCAGCCCGGACGCGCGTAGGAACGACGCCCGCAGGTCGGCTTCCGTGACGTGCTCGAGCGCCTTCGTCTCGTAGACGTCACGGAGCGCGCGCCGGAACACGTCCTCGCCCACGAGATCGCGCAGCATGCGAAAGACGAGCGACGGCTTCGTATACGTCATGGCGCTGTACGTCGCGGGATCGCGGAAATCAGCGGACTCGAGCGCGATCGGCTGGGTACGCCCCGCGGCCGCCATCTGCCGGATGCCCTCCATCGCGTTGTCCCACAGACTGGCCGGCGCTCCCTGTTCCTCGAAGTACCAGTTCGTCAGGAACGAGTCGAAGCCCTCGTCGAGCCAGCCTTCGCGCCATTCGTTGTTGCCGAAGATCCCGTGTACCCACTGGTGTCCGATCTCGTGAACGATCAGCCCCTCCGACGCCGACCCGTCCATGATTAACATGGGGAACTCGGTACCGCCGTTCTCGATGCGATGCAGATTCGTGATCTGCGGCCACGGGTAGGGTCCGAACACGTCGGCAAAGAAGGTCATCGCGTCGATCGTGCGCGCCACGACGACGCCATCGTCCCATGCGGTGTCGCCCGGCTGATAGAGGACGTGCACCGCGATGTCGCCGAGGCGGCCACCCTCGTAGATGAACTCCGGATTTGCGCTCCAGGCGAAGTGGTGCACGTCCTCGGCGTACCAGCGGACCTGCTTGCGACGTTCCGCGGAAGCATCCGGCAGCAGGCCGAGGGGAGGTGCGGGTCGGACGCGGTACGCATCGCGCTTCAGCCACGGCTCCGGCGTCCCCTGCGCGCGCGCGGCCGACCAGCCGGGATCGCCCGAGACCGGCACGCCGGTCGCGCCGATGACCTGATCGGCGGCGACGTCCAGCGTCACGTCGAATGTGCCGTACTCGCCGTAGAACTCCCCCTGCGGCAGGAGTGCGCGCGTCGCCCAGCCGGTGTGGTCGAACACGGCGATGCGGGGATACCACTGCGCGAAGTCGTAGTGCCTGCCTCGTCGGCCCTGGCGGCGCGGGAGCGTGGCGAGGCGCGCATCCCAATCGATCATCACGGTGGTGCGACCGCCCGGCGGCAGCGGCCGGGGCAGCGCGATCGCCATCACCGTCGAGTCCGGCACGCCGCGGTACTGCGGCTCGACCGGGACATTGTTCACGGTGATGCGCTGCACGCGCTCGTAGGCGTGCTCATCGGGGCCGAGATCCTGGAAGCGGCGCTCGTCGTACTCGAGCTCGCGGCGCGCCCATGCGCTGTTCGGACGGAACGCATTCAGCTCGAGATGGAAGTACAGCGAGTCGAGCGTTGCGCTCGAGTTGTTCGTGTAATCGAGGCGGGCGCGGCCGGTCAGCACGTCCGTCGCTTCGTCCAGCCGTGCCTCGATCCGGTAATGCACATCCTGCTGGAAGTACGTCGTATCGGCCTGTGCTGCGAACAGCAGTGCGAGCAGTGCGAGCATCGGCTCTCCCGGTCAGATCACGTAGAGGACGGCGGTGATGGCAGCCGCACTCACCACGGCCGTCGCATGCACGATCGTGGCCTGGCGGCGCACCCGGTACAGCTGCACAGGATCATCCATTCGTTCGATTCCCCTGCCCATGTCGCACTGACCGTGCGCTGCCAGGCGGACTCACGTCTTCTCCCGGAACTGGAAGAACCCGTAGCTGGCGGCCAGCAGCGGCAGAAAGGCGAGCAGGCGCAGCAGGTGCGGCAGACCGAGCGTGGTCTGCAGCCAGTAGACGCCGTACGCGCCTGCGAGGCCGAGCGGCGCCAGCAACAGCCGTCGCTGCGCCGCCCGGCCGGCAATGTTCGGAACCCGGTCCATGGACACCTCCGACAGCATCGTGGTGCGTGGAGCGCCACACGCGCAAGTGCGTCAGGAGAGCCGGTTCGCCATCGTATCCACGGCCTCGAAGAGCTGCTCGAAGTTCTCGGCGACGAACAGCACGTCCTGGAAATGATCGATCTCGAATGGCTGTGCGATCACGGCGTCGAGCGTGAACGCGCGGCGCTCGCAGCGCGGACCGAGCGCATTCGCGGCGTCCCCGGCCGACGAGATCAGCCCGCTGCCGTAGACGCGTACGCCGCCGGCCTCGCGCACCAGCCCGAATTCGACCGTAAACCAGAAGAGGCGTGCCATCTGCTGCGTCTCCTCCTCGGAACGCGCCCGCAAAGCGACCTCGCCGAAGCGCTGCAGAAAGGACGCGAACGCCGGATCCGCATGCAGCGGCACGTGCCCGAACACATCGTGGAAGATGTCCGGTTCCGGCAGGTACTCGAGCTGCTCGCGCGGACGCACGATCACCGTGGTCGGGAAGCGGCGGTGGGCGAGGCAGCGGAAGAAGTCCGCAGCCGGAATGAAGCCGGTCACGGGAACCGCATTCCATCCGGTGAGCGGGGCCAGCCGGGCGTTCACCGCCTGCAGGTCCGGAACCGCATCCGCACGCAGGCCGATGCGCTCGGCACCCTCGAGGAACAGCCTGCTCCCCGTGTCCTGCAGCTCGCGCATCCGTCGCTCGTAGAGCATCGACCACACGGCATGATTCTCGTCCGTGTACCCGTCCCAGGACTGCGTCGTGAAGAAGTCGCGACTGGTTTCGAGTGCTGCCTGCATACCGCCTCCCGAGTGGTAATAAAAACGAGCGGCCCGTGGACGAATCCACGGGCCGCTCGCGGTTGCTGACGTTGCCGCGTCTACCGACGCGTACGCCTCGCTCCGCAGCCCGTGGCACGGGTCGCGTAGGAATAGACGTAGGCGTAGTAGCGCTGGCGCTGTCTCATGGATGGACGATGCGACAGCCGCGCTCTGGTGTCAAGCGGCATCCGAGCCACGGCCCTGAGGGCCACCGGGCATTGACGAGCGCGCCGCCGCATCGTCTACTGCGACATACCGTGGACTCCCAGGGCGCAAGCTGCCCACGTTCATGTGTTCGGCTGCGGGACCACACCGCCCCGCGCTCACTCGACCGGAGCGTCCCATGCCATCCTGCCGATCATGATCGAACCGTTCACGGTCGACGGCGACATCCGCCGGGCGCAGACGCTGCCATCCGCAGTCTATCACGATCCTGCGTGGTACCGCCTGCAGCAGGAGCGCATCTTTGTGCGCTCGTGGCAGCTGGTCGGTGACGCCAGCTCGCTGCGCACGCCCGGGCGCGTCGTACCGCACACTCTGCTCGACGGCTGCCTGGACGAGCCGATCGTGCTCACGCACGACGATGACGGGCGCCGCCGCTGCCTGTCGAACGTGTGCACGCATCGCGGCGCGCTCGTCGTCGAAGGCGAGGGGCATCAGCGCTCGCTGCGCTGCCGCTATCACGGCCGCCGCTTCGCCCTCGACGGTCGCTGCACGTTCATGCCCGAGTTCGAGGACGTCGAGGGCTTCCCCGCCCCGACCGACGATCTCTCATCGCTCCCGCTGGAGCCATGGGGGCCGTTTCTCTTCACGTCCCTCGATCCGGCCATGTCATTCGACGAGTGGATCGGCCCGTTGCGTGCCCGCCTCGACTGGATCCCGCTCGATGCGTTCGTGCTCGACAGCACGAGCACGCACGACTACCTGGTCGGCGCGAACTGGGCACTCTACGTGGACAACTACCTGGAGGAGTTTCACATCCCGTACGTGCATGCGGCCCTCGCGGAAACGATCGATTACGCGACCTATACAACCGAGACGTACGCGTACGCCTCACTCCAGCTGGGTCTGGCCAGGGACGGCGAGCCTGCATTCGACCTGCCCACCGGACATCCTGATCATGGCAAGCGCGTGGCCGCGTTCTACTACTGGCTCTTCCCGAACCTGATGCTGAACTTCTATCCGTGGGGACTTTCGCTAAACCTGGTCACGCCGCTCGGTCCCGCACGGACTCGTGTGAGCTTCCGCGCTTACGTGTGGGATGCGACGAAGCGGGCGGCAGGCGCGGGAGCGGACCTGCATCGCGTCGAAATGGAAGACGAGGAAGTCGTGGAGTCCGTGCAGCGCGGCGTGCGCTCGCGCCTGTACGATCGCGGCCGCTACTCACCGCGGCGCGAGGTGGGCACCCATCACTTCCACACGCTGCTGGCGAGAATGCTGACCGATCAGCGTGCTGCAGAACAATGAGCCCTGCACCAGACCGGTACAGGGCTCATCTTCCGACAGTGCGCGCTGAGGGATTCGAACCCCCGACTTCCTCCTTGTAAGGGAGGCGCTCTGGACCAGCTGAGCTAAGCGCGCGTGCCCATCATTCTCGGGGTGTTCGGCCGGGAAATCAACCGGACAGCCAGTTTGCTGAAGCAGCGCAAGGACCCGCGCACGGCCGCCTGCTCGCGCACGCACGGCTGGATGAACCGTTTTCCTGTGGGGGATCCCCCCACAGGGATGACGCATCAACCCGATGCAACCGGGCAGCGCACTTCCGTTATATTTACTCCGACGAGCCGCCCACTTCGGGTGAGGCCCGCCCCGGCCTCGCAGGAGTGGAGAATGACATGGCGAACGCGCTGTACTCGAATCACGCTCTCCGGCACCCGGATCGACTGCGCGCGGTTCAACACGTTGGTTTGAGCGACGACGGGCCTAACAGCGGGATCCTCGACGGGCTCGTGCGCGCGGCGGCGGATGTGCTGGGAGCACCCGTCGCTCTCATCACCATTCTCGACGACACGAAACAGCGTTTCGCGAGCCACATCGGCCTCGCTGGGGACGTTGCAGCGGCAGGAACCCCGGTTGGCGAATCCATCTGTCAGCACATCGTCGCCACAGGGGAGGCTCTGATCGTGTACGACACCCTTACGCACCCGCTGACGCGAAACAACCCGTGCGCACTCCAAAACGGCTGGCGGTCCTACGCCGGTGTGCCAGTGAAGTCTCCTGGCGGGGATGTGTTGGGAGCCTTCTGTGTAGCGGACCACCGGCCGCGCCGCTGGTCGGAGCGGGACACGGGTGTGTTGAGACGAATGGCTTCGATCGCAGAGGCCGAGCTTGGCAATCGCTCGCGGCAGAGCCTGCTGGAGCGGATTCGATTCGCCGAGGTCCCGGCGCCCATGTGGATCTTCGATGCGGAGTCGCATCGCGTGATCGCCGTGAACGATGCCGCGCTGCAGAAGTACGAGTACGGCCGTGACGAGTTCTTGACGCTGCGTCTCGAGGACCTGCGACCGGAGGAGGACGTTGCGAAGCTGAAGGCAAGGTTGCGCCGCGCGTCGAGCGGATTCGAGCATGTCGGTTCCGCGCGGCACCGGACTCGTAGCGGGCGGCTCATCGACGTCGACATATCCACATACGAGGTGATGGTCGGGAGCCGCCGCTGCTTCGCAGCCATGGCGCTGGATGTTACGGCACAGCGGCGCGCGCAGGAGGAGCAGCAGCGCGCTGTTCAGGCGCTTCGCGACAGCGAGCAGCTATTTCGCGCGCTGTTCGAGAACGCCGCTGTCGGCATCGCGGTAGGAACCTCCGACGGCCGGTTGCTCGCATGCAATCCCGCGCTTCAGCGGATGTTCGGGTACACCGAGGACGAGCTGAGAAATCGCACGGTGGAAGACATCACGCACGGGGATGATCGGGACGAGGTACGTCGCACCTTGAAGCAGTTGTTCTCGGGCAGTGTCGAGCGAGTCGAAATCGAGCAGCGCTATATCTGCAAGTGCGGCGCAATCAAGTGGGCGCGCGTGGTTCTTTCGCCTGTTCAGCAGCGCACGGATGGACAGACGCAGTTCGTTGCGATCGTCGAGGACATCACGCAGGTGAAGCTACTGGCAGAGGAAGGCCGGCAGCGGGAAAGCTACTTCCAGTCGCTGATCGAGAACGCATCCGACGTCGTGACGATTCTCGACGCGCATGGCACCATCACATATGTGAGTCCGCCGGTGGAGCGGATGCTCGGATACTCATCGAGCGAGCTCGTCGGGAAGCCTGCCGTCGCGTTGATCCATCCCGAAGACCAGGCGGCGGTCGGGGACTTGCTTGGGAGATCGGGCCTCGAGAAGGGCGACGTCTGTTCGGTCAGCTTCCGGTTTTTGCACAAGGACGGATCCTGGCGCTGTCTCGACGCAACCGGGCGGAATCTGCTCGCGGACCCGGCAGTGCATGGAATCGTCGTGAATACGCGTGACACGACGGCGGAGTGGCTGGTAGAGAAACGGCTCCGTCATGTGACCGCGACGAGTCCGGCCGCGCTCTTTGCGATGACGCTGAAGGACGGCGTCATGATCGACGTCTGGGTGAGTGAAAGTCTGAAGCAGCTTACCGGCCACGATCTGGCGGCCACGCGCGACCTTGCCTGGTGGGTGGACAATCTGCACCCTGACGATCGGCTTTCCATGGAGGCAGCCGTACGACAGCTGTACACGACTGGCGAGATGTCGCACGAGCACCGCTTTCTGTGCGCCGACGGCACGTACAAGTGGATCCGTGCACAGATGCGGATTCTGTCTGACGCAGGAGGGGCTCCGGTCGAGATCGTCGGGTCGCTGGCCGATGCGTCGGAGTTCCGTCGCCTGGAAGCGCAGCTGCGCCAGGCCCAGAAGATGGAGGCGGTTGGCAGGCTGGCCGGCGGAATCGCTCACGACTTCAACAACATCCTGACTGCGATCAATGGCCACACGGAGTTGGTTCTCGCCGACCTCGCGGAGCATGATCCGATGCGCGTGGACCTGCAGGAGATCCGCAGGTCTGCCGATCGGGCCGCAGCGCTGACCCGGCAGCTCCTCGCCTTCAGCAGGAAGCAGGTGCTACACCCGGAGGTGCTGGACGTCGCCGTCGTCGTGCGTGACATGGAGCGCATGATCCGCCGAGTCGTCAGCGAGGATATCCAGGTCGTTACCAATGCGACCGAGGGTGAGAACTGGGTGCAAGCCGATCGCGGGCAGCTCGAGCAGGCGCTGCTCAATCTGGTCGTCAATGCGAGGGACGCCATGGCGGAGCACGGCACGATCCACGTCGAGGTGCGGCAGGCGACGTTCACCGACCCCGTGTCGCGCGATCGCGAGCTCGTGCCCGCCGGCGCCTACGTGTCCCTGTCCGTGCAGGACAGCGGTTCGGGCATACCGCCGGAGATCCTGCCGCAGATCTTTGAGCCATTCTTTACCACGAAGGAAGCCGGGAAAGGTACTGGTCTCGGCCTGTCCACCGTATACGGCAGCGTCCGGCAAAGCGGCGGTTATGTCTGGGTGGACAGCGCTGTTGGCGCTGGCACGACCTTCACGATCCAGCTCCCGGCCGTGTCGGCCCCGACGCCGAGCGCGGAATCACGACCTGATGCGACCATGCCTGTGGCCCGGGGTGCAGGAACGATCCTGGTGTGTGAGGACGAACGGGCCGTGCGCCAGCTCACGTCGCGCATGCTGCAGAAGCAGGGCTACCGCGTGATCGAGGCGGCGAACGGCGGCGAGGCGCTGTTGATCGCGCGCAATACCAGCGTGACCGTCGACCTGTTGCTCACGGACCTCGTGATGCCTCACATGAGCGGGTGCGAGCTCGCTGCAGAGATCCGCACGCTCCATCCTGAAATGCATGTGTTGTACATGTCCGGCTACTCGAGCGATGCATTGCCTGGGGGCGCACTCGCAGCGGGGACCCCGTTCCTGGAAAAGCCATTCACGTTGGCGGAACTCGCGCAGGGGGTACGGGAAACGCTCAGCATGAGCACGCCCGGCTGAGGCAAACGTACTGAGGACCTACAGAATAATGGCGAGCGGAACCAGGATGGCGTAACCGAGCACCAGCAGCAGCGGCGCAGCTACGGTCGAGCCCTGCGCGAGCAGGACGTACCCCGCCACGATCGCGGCGAGACCTGCGACCAGCAGGATGCCATTGATCGCGGAGAACTGGAGGGCGGCCTTCGAGGCCGCGCCCTCGGCGGGACGGTTCCGGGTGCGGTTGCGCGTTGCCATGGTGCTGAATCTCGATGCGCGTGCGGGCATCGTCAAGCTCAGGCGACGAGCTGACGCCGTTCCTCGACGAGCCGCTTGAAGATCGCGAAGATCTCCGGGTCGAACGCCGTGCCCGAATCGCGCTCCATGATGCGCATCGCCTCCTCGTGCGAGAGGGCGGGACGGTAACTGCGTGCCGTGGTTAGCGCATCGTAGACGTCGGCGACGCAGAGAATGCGCGCGCTCACGGGAATCTCGATGCCGCGCAGGCCGTCCGGATAGCCGGTGCCGTCCCAGCGCTCGTGATGGTTGCGCACGACGGGCCGGATGTCCCACGGGAAGTTGAGTGGGGCGACGATGTCGTCGCCGACCGTGGTGTGACTCTTCATCAGCTCCCACTCGTCGGCCGACAGGGCCCCGGGCTTGTTGAGCACGTCGGCCGGAACGGCGGTCTTGCCGACGTCGTGAAGGAATCCTCCCATCCGCAGCCACGTGAGGTCGCGCTTCTCGAAGCCGAGTGCGGCGGCAATCATGCACGCATAGTCCGCGACTCGCTGGCAGTGACCGGCGGTGTAGAGATCCTTCGATTCGATCGATTCACCCCACTCACGCACCACCCGCAGGTACATCGCCTCGAGTTGGTCGAGACGCCCGTTCAGGTCGACGAGCTCGGGGCTCGCCTGAAGCTGCTTGAACAGCGAGTGCGCGCGGTTGAGCGCCTGCAGCGCCTCCGCATTGCGGTTGCTCGTCAGGTGCAGCACCGCCCATTCCGCCTGGCACTCCGCTTCGAGCAGGCGGTCGTCGGCGGCGTCGGCGAGCTCGGCGCCCTGGCGGAAATGCGCCTCGGCGAGGCTCACCATGCGCATGTCGCGATAGAGCATGCCGTAGAACTTGTGCGTCTCGCCCAGCAGCTGGCGTGACTCGAGTCGTGCGAAGATCTCGTACGCGCGATCGCAGCAGTCCCGCGCCCGCGCATGCTGCTTCCGCTTCAGGTACAGCTCCGCGCGATTCAGCTCGACGGTGCCGAGCAGTGTGGTGTCTCGGAGCTGTTCGGCGAGGTCGAACGCACGATCGAAGCACGCCTCCGCGTCCGTCCACGCCGCCAGGTCGACGTGCGCCATGCCCATGTTGTTGAGCGCCCAGCAGGCACCCCGCTGCTCGCGCAGGCCGTGAAAGCGCTGCAGCGCCGAGCCGTAGTGGCGCAGCGCTGCACTCACATCGCCCTGGATGTTCGCGATCGTGCCCAGGTTCTGGTGGATCATTGCCCCCAGGCGCTCGTCCCCGATGCCCTCGGCGATCTCACCAGCCTCTTCGTACAGCTCCCGCGCGCGATCGATGTTCGCCCGGAACTGCTCGACCACCGCCATGCAGTTCAGCGCCGATGCCAGCTGCAGCGGCAGCGCGCACTGGGTCGCGACGGCGTGGCTCACTTCGTAGGCCTCGAGCGCGAGCTCCGTCTCACCGTGATCCCTGTGCAGTGTGCCGATCCAGCGCAGGATGTCCGCGACGTCCGCAGCCGTTCCTTCCCGCGGCGCGAGGTGCAACGCCTCCTCGAAGCGTGCGAGCGCCTCGTCGACCTTGCCCGCACGTTCCGCCGTGCGCGCAAGCTCGAGGATCGCCGGCAGGCCTGCACCGGCTGTCGAGACAGGAGCGACTACCGACATCAGTTCGTGGCCATGCAGTACCGGCTGAAGTGATCCAGCTGCGCGCTTACCGTCTTGTTCTGTCGGTCCACCGTGGTCGGCAGCTCCTCGAAGCCGCCGCCCGGCAGGCGCCGCAGGATCACCAGGTCGTCGGGGTCGTCGACGTTCGTCGCCCGCTCATAGGACAGCGTCAGCGTCACCGGCTCGTCGAAGCCCTGCTCGCCGATGTCGATGATCCGGCCGCGCCAGTCGCGCGCGGTCGCCGTCAGGTCCACCTCGACCAGGCCGTTCCTCTGGACTTCGATCGAGAACAGCGCGGGTCGATCCACTGCGCCCGGCGGCACCAGGATCGAGTGCCCGAGGACCGACAGCAGGCCGCCATCGAGGCCGAGCAGGTCCACCACGAGGAAGTCGAGCAGGCCGCCGATCAGCCGCGGCCGCTCCTTGATCAGCGTGTACTCGCCGGACTGGCCGTCGTTGTTGTCGCCGCCGAGCAGGCGGCTCAGCCAGGAGCCGAGGCCGAACAGCTCGGTATCGGTCTGCTCTACGGTCGGGGTCTCGGGCGCGGTAAGGTCCTGGCCGCAGCTCGTTGTTCCAAGCATCGCCGCAAGGACGAATGCCACGGCGCCGAAGCGCGCAACCCAGCGTCGGGTCATTGGGGGCCTCTGAGGGAGCAGGGGACGAATGCGTTTGCACCCCGCATTAGGCATGGGCCGTGCCGAAGCGTGTATCTCCTGCACTGGCAAACCGTTGACGTTTGCGTGCCCCACCGGGGGGACCCTCGACCCGGCTACTCATTTCCGGGTGTTGTCGCGTCGCCGCCGCAGGGGCGAAACGCGTGCTCGTTTTCGAATCAGCCGTTTCGAGAACCGCCCGGACCCGTCTCATCCTCCTGCACGCCGGGCCATCGGGGCGGTTCGACCGCATCGTCGTCGGATGGTGCGGATTCCGTCGCGCCGGGCGTGTTCTCCGGCGATTCCGGCGCTGCTGGCGGGCTGCCAGTGGAGCCGGGTTCGCCGTTCATCCAGTAGGCCGGGTCGTCAGGGATCTCGTTCGCGCGCAGGCGCGCGAGCCGGGTCCGGTTGTAGCGCCGGCGAATGATCCAGATGCCGATGACGAGGATGCCGGCAATGCTCCACAGCACGGTGGCCTGGGCGAGGAAGCGGAGCCAGCCGTACTCGCGACGGACGGCGTCGCCCCAGTCGCGCTCGAAGCGGCCGAGTGTGAACTGGTAGCTGGAGCGCATGGCCTGGTCGAGCGAGGCGCCTGCGCGCCATTCGGCGAGCATCCTGGTCAATGGCGGCTCGCCGCCATGCGCATAGAGGTGGCGCATCGCGCTGGCGGAAAGGAGGTAGGCGATCCGGGCGTCGGTCGCGCCACCGGGCCACAGCAGTGCGAGGGAGTCGAGCGGAGGGGCGCGTCCGGTCAGAAACGCGACGCGCAGGAGCCAGTCCGCCTCGGTATCGAGCTGCCCTGCGGTCCACGTCGCGTAGCCTTCCGTGAACCAGCGGGGCACCTGTGCCTCGCCGAGGTGACGCTGCAATGCGACGTGAGCGAGCTCGTGGCGCAGTGTGCTGCGCAGCTCTGCGGGCGAGGGTGCACGCGGCGCGTATGCGGGCAGAACGATGCGCTCGAGGGTGGGGAACGCGACGCCGGCACCCCACTCGGGGACGCGGCCGCCGGTCCAGCGGGCGAAGGTCTGCTCGTCCGGTGCCAGAAGGACGGTGACTTCCCTGCCCCGCGCGAGGATATCGGAAGGCAGCCCCGGGAAGGGTTGGATGGCGAGCGGCAGGATCGCGCGCGCGAGGCGTTCCTGCGCAGGCTGGAAGCGAATGACGACGTCGTGATGCCGCAGGCCGGGGAGCGTCTGGGCAGCGGCGCCAGGACTTCCGACGGGGAGCAGGAGGAGTGCAGTCGCGGCGCACCGGAGGGCACGGCGCGACCGCTGGCTAGCGCGCACCGGGCAGCTCGCGCGCGATCGTGTTGATGCGCCCGCCGATTGCGGGAAGTGGCAGGATCTCATCCGCATACGGTGCGGACGCGCGCGGCATCCCCGCGATCACCGCACTCGCCTCGTCCTGGACGACCGTGCGCGCGCCGACAGTCTTCAGGGCGCGCATGCCGTCGGCGCCGTCCTTTCCCATCCCGGTGAGGACGACGCCCAGGCTGGCCGGCCCGTAGGTGCGCGCGACGGCGTTGAACAGCACATCCGCAGCGGGTCGCACACCCCAGAGCGGTGGCGTGTCGGTCAGCTCGATGCATACGCCGTCGGGGCCGCGCTGCAGTCCGAGATGATGCGTGCCGGGCGCGAGGTAGACGCAGCCTGCGCGCACCAGGTCGCGGTCATCCGGCACACGCACCTCGAGCGCGCACTCCGCTGCGAGCCGTTCGGCGAATCGATGGGTGAAGGTGGACGGCATGTGCTGAACGAGGAACACCGCGCATTTCAGGTCGGCGGGAAACGCGGCGACCAGGTCGAGCAGAGCGCTTGGCCCGCCGGTGGACGCGGCGATCGCGACCGCGCAGCGTGCAAGCGGCTGCGGTCCGTGGCGCACGCGCCGCGCGCGCTGCAGCGCTCCGGCCACCGTGATGCGCAGCCGCAGGTTGCGCAGGCGAGCGTGCAATGCCGCGTCGAGCGCGCGCAGCAGGCGCGTCTCGAAGCCGGGCCCATCGTCATCGGCGTCTGCACGCGGCTTCACGACGTACTCGACGGCGCCGTACTCGAGCGCGCGCAGCGCCGGGTCCGCCATCCGCTCGGTGTGCGACGACACGACTACGACTGGACGCGGCAGCTCACTCATGATGTAGCCGAGGGTCTCGACGCCGCCGAGGTCCGGCATCTCGAGGTCGAGCGTGATGACGTCCGGCTTTTCCGCGTGCAGTAGCCGGATCGCCTCGAAGCCGGTGCCGGCTTCACCGACAACGCTCCAGCGGCCTGTGCCTTCCAGGATGTCGCGGATCATGCGACGCATGAGCGGTGAGTCATCGACGATGAGCACGCGTCCCGCGGCGGCGCGGGCCTCGTCGCTCACAGCTCCACGTCCGGCTGGAGCGCGGACGTCACGAGCATGCTGCCATCGCAGGTGTCGAGGAAGACGCTCCGGCCGTGCTCGCCGCCGACCTCCTCGCCGTCGAGCGGGATGCCGGCCTCCTCCAGCGCGATGTGTGCCGCCTCGATGTTGCGCAGGCCGAGCCGGAGTCCGTACTCGGGGAGCAGCGCGGCGAACATGGACGCGCCACCGACGAGGCGAGCCCGGATGCGGACGGCCTCTGCGCCGTGCTCGACCATGCGCTCGATCAGTTCCGGAACGGCGGTCGTCGCGAAGCGGCCCGGCGCTGCGGGGCCGCGGGTGCGCAGCGGCCGCGGCAGCATGGCGTGCGCGAGCCCGCCGACCCGGGCGTCCTGGTCATAGAGGGCGATCGCGACACATGACCCCAGGCCGATCGTGAAGAGCACGCCCTGTCCGCGTGCCACCTTTACCTCGCCGATGCGCACCGGCACGCGGTCCGGTCTCATGCCCGGCGAAAGACGCGTTCCCGGTTCGCGACCACGTTGAACCCGGTCGCTGTCGTACCGAAGAGCGTTTCCACCTTGCCCAGGACGAGGAAGCCACCGGGGACGAGCGCGTCGGCGAAGCCATGGAACAGCCGCTCCTGCACGGGCCGCTCGAAGTAGATGATCACGTTGCGGCAGATGACGAGGTGCAGGCCGCGCGGGTGAGGGTCCTGAATCAGGTCGAGGGTGTCGAAGCGGACGAGCGAGGTCACTTCCGGCCGCACCCGAAAGGACGCACCGAGCGGCTCGAACCAGCGCTCGCGCAGCTCGTCGCTCGTTTCGGTCAGCGCGTAGGGTCCGTACTCCGCGCGCTGTGCGGCGGCGAGCGCCGCGCGGTCGACATCCGTGGCGAGGATCTCGAAGCGGTCGAGCGGCAGGCCGTGCTCGTCCGCATACGCGTGCAGCAGGATCGCGAGCGAATACGGCTCTTCGCCACTCGCGCAGCCTGCGCTCCACAGCCGCACGCGCGGCGCATCCACCTCGAACAGCCACGGGATCACGACGCTGCGGATCGTGTCCCAGACTTCATTGTTGCGGAAGAACTTGCTGACGTTGATCATGACCGCGTCGAGCAGTCGGTCCGCCTCCGCGGCGTCCTCGTCGAGCAGCCGGGTGTAGTCGCGGTAACGATGAAGTCCGCGCGCCCGCATGCGCACGGCGATGCGGCGACGAAGGCAGCGCTCCTTGTAGCCGGCGCAATCGAGGCCGACGCGCTGCGCGATCATCTCCTTCAGCTCACGCAGCTCACCGGCATCCTCCTCGCTCAGCTCGCCATTCGCGAGCGGCAGCGACGAATGGACCTCCGGGAGCGCCTGCAGCGCGCTCCGCACGCGCTGACGACGCTCGTCCGGCGACTCAGGCATGCTCTTCGGTCCGCGTGATCTGCAGGTTGTTGCGGACGACTTCATTGTCGGGATTGAGCTCGAGCGCGCGCGTCCAGGCGCGCATCGCCTGATCACGATTGCGCTGGCGCAGGTGCAGGTTGCCGAGCTTCGCCCAGAGATCGTCGCCGAGAGCCGGGTCCAGCTCCGCGGCGCGGCGATAGTGCTCCACCGCCTCCTCGAGGAGCCCGCGCCGGTAGGACACGTCTCCCAGGTTCTTGTGCGCCTGGGCGATCGAGGAGTCTTCCTCGATGGCGCGCCGGTACGAGCGGTCTGCCGCGTCCAGGTCGCCGCGCCGCTCGTGCAGAAGCCCCTCGAGCAACAGCAGCGGCGCGGAGTCGGGATAGAGCTGCAGGCCGGCGGTCACGAGGCGATCCGCCAGGTTGCGCTGGCTACGCACGGCGGCACACAGCGCGGCCAGATAGAAGTACGCAGTGGTCGGCCGCTCGTCCTCGCTCAGCCGGTTGCGATACTCGTCGAACTCGTTCGCCGCCGTCACGAAGTTGCCCGCATTCAGCAGCGTGGTGGCGCGTTGCAGGGAGACCAGCGCCGAGCCTGCGCGGAGCGCCTCCGCCTCGTTCAGCACGAGCAGCGCGTCCGGGTAGCGGCCGAGGCGGCGCAGTGCGACGGCGAGGTTGATGAATGCGCCGAAGCGCGGGCCGGCGTCCTCGAGGAGTCCCTTCAACTGGCGCACGGCGTCACGGTAGTCACGCCGCCGCAGCGCGATGAGTGCGAGCTGGAAGCGCGCCACGTGGTCCTGCGCATCGAGGTCGACCACCCGCTGGAACTCGCGGGTCGCTTCCTCGAGCATGCCTGCGCGTGCGAACGCGACGCCCAGGTTGCGCCGCTCCTGTATCTCGGCATCACGCGCGCGCACCGGCTCCTCGGTGCGGCGGCCGACCTGGTGCGCGAAGCCCGCCTGCAGCAGTCCGAACAGCGCCTTGCCGATCTCGAACTCGGTGAAGCCGGTCCGGTCCACGATCTCGGTCAAGGTTCTGGTCCCGTCGAGCAGCGGCAGCAGGTCCTGCTGCTCGGGCGTGAGCGCGACATCGGCAGAGACGACACGACTGCGCTCGACTTCGAAAATCAGATCGAACGACGGGATCTTCTTCTCGATCAGGCTCCACTCATCGATGCGGCGCGCCGCCTCGAGCAGCAGGCTCTCGGGGTTGATCGACACGACGACGTCGGACGGATCGGGCCGCTCATCCACCTCGAAGAAGAAATTGCCGCGCGACCAGGTGAAGAGGTGGTAGATCGCTTCCTCGATCTGCAGGCGGATGTAGCGCGTCAGGTCCGCAGCGGAGATGACGCGCTGCTCGACGAGCAACTCACCGACGCGCTTGTCGGGCTCACGCGACTGCTGCAGCAGCACCTCGTCGAGCTGCTCCTGTGCGATCTCGCCGTCGCGTACGAGCAGGTCGCCCAGCCGGTCTCGGCGGTTGACGATGCGCGCATACGTGATGCGGCCACGGTCGAAGTAGATCTGGCCGAAGCGGGAACGATCAGCAACCGACAGGCACCCGGTCTTGTGGCCGAGTGCCAGCAGCTGGCACACGTCCGCCAGACTCGCTTCCTTGAGACTGCCCTTGATCGCCATCCCTTACCCCACGTCCGTCTCGAGCCAGTCCTCGACGTATGGCCACTGCCAGAGCGCCTTCTCGGCGGTCCGGAAGAAGTCATCGAGGGGCGGCTGCGGTGCCGGCGATGCATCGGCGATGTCGACCAGGTCGAGCTCGACTTCCGCCAGCGGGATGTCGCCGGCGCCGACCGGTACGCGTGGCTCGACCCACGGCGGCACGTCGGCGGCAGGTCGCGCGGCTGCCGCGTCGATCGCGCCGAGCTCCACGACGAGGCCGCTCTCCAGCCGGGTACGCAGCCGGTCCTCAAGTCCCTCGAGCTGGCGCGGCGCGGCCGTCGCGGCAAACACGAGCTGTCCGCCCGTACGCAGGACATCGTCGAAGAGGTGGAACAGCTCCTCCTGCACGCGCTCCGTACCGGCGAGGGCATCCACGTCGTCGAGCACGAGCACGCGCGCGCGGCGATAACGGGCCCGCCAGCCGTCGACGTGATTGCTCTGAATCGCGTCCATCAGCTCCGCGCCGAACTCGCCCCCCGTCAGGAACGCGACTGCCGCATCGGGTGAGCGGGCGCGCACCTCGTTCGCGAGGGCCATGAGCAGGGCACTCTTGCCACTACCCGGCGGCCCATGCACGAAGAACGGGTTGTAGCGCGATCCCGGCGCTTCGGCAACGGCGCGCGCCGCGCGCACGGCGAGCAGGCCGCGCTCGAGCGACAGCTCCGCGAACGTCGGGCTCGTGGGCGACTGCGGCAGCGAGCGCGTGCGCGCCTCGACTGCCGCGAGGAGTGCCTCGGCGTCGTGGACCCGGTCCGGATTGCGCAAAACCTCGAGGCGCTCCAGCTCGCGCGCCTCGCCGTCCAGCTCGCGGATGCGCCGCGCAATGTCGCCCAGTCGCTCGACATCGCGTGCGAACTCCTCGATCAGCTCCTGCGCGTCCGCGTCCCCCTGCGGTGCATCGAGGGCAAGCTCCAGCCGCCGCGTCCGGAAGCCCTCGCCTTCCCAGCGCAGGATCGCGTCGGCCAGCCGCTCCTCCGGTGACACGCTGCTCACGACCTCGCCGACCGTGCCCGCGATGTCCGTCAGGAATGCACCGAACTCGTCCGCCCGGCGCGATTCGACGCCCACACCCAGC
>CAYSGF010000347.1:0-2088 GCA_964430275.1 uncultured Gemmatimonadaceae bacterium | reverse complement strand
CCGTGCGCGCGTGGGACCCCGAAGTCCCCGTCATCCTCATGACCGCGCAGGCCTCGCTCCAGTCCGCGATGCAGGCGGTCAACGAAGGCGCGTTCTTCTACCTCCAGAAGCCGTTCAGCAACATGGAGCTCGTCGCGCTGTGTCGGCGCGCCGCACAGACGCGCCATCTGACGACCGAGAACAAGACGCTGAAGCGGGAGATCCGGCGGCGCGAGCAGACGAACGCGACGCGCCCCGTCGGCCGCAACCGCGCCTTTCTCGACGTCATCCGCCTCGCCGAGACCGTCGCACCCACCGACTCGACCGTGCTCATCACCGGCGAGAGCGGCACCGGCAAGGAAGTCGTCGCGCGCTACATCCACGACCTCTCCGAGCGCGACGGCGGCCCGTTCATCTCCATCAACTGCGGCGCACTGCCCGAGAACCTGCTCGAGTCCGAACTCTTCGGTCACGTGAAGGGCAGCTTCACCGGCGCCGTGCGCGACAAGGAAGGCCTGCTCGTCGCCGCGGAAGGCGGCACGTTCTTCCTCGACGAGGTCGGCGAGATGTCACCCGCACTGCAGGTCAAGCTGCTGCGCGCCGTGCAGGAGCGCGAGATCGTGCCGGTCGGCGCCACAGAGACGATCGACATCGACGTCCGCTTCATCGCCGCGACGAACCGCGACCTCGAGCAGGAGATCCGCCGCGGCTCCTTCCGCAGCGATCTCTACTACCGCCTGAACGTGATCTCGCTGCACCTGCCGCCACTGCGCGACCGTCCCGAGGATGTGCAGGTGCTGGCCGACCATTTCCTCGCACGGCTCGCCGAGGAGAAGGAGCAGGACATCCCGCGCGCGCTCACGCCCGACGCACTGTCCGCGCTCCAGGCGTACGAGTGGCCCGGCAACGTGCGCGAGCTCGAGAACGCACTCGAGCGCGCCGCCATCCTGTCGAAGGGCGACGCCGTCGACCTCGAAGCGCTGCCCACGCGTATCACCACACCGGACGCGGCACCGCTCGTGTCCGAGCGGCCGCCCACGAATCCCACGCTCGAGCTGATCGAGCGCGCGTACATCCTGTGGGTGCTGCAGGCGGAAGGTGGGAACAAGGCGAAGGCGGCCGAGGTGCTGGGCATCGATCCGTCTACGTTGTACCGGAAGCTGAACCGGTATGGCCTGGGGGAGGGGTAAGGAATGAACGGAGAGCATCGCGTGGAGCGTCGCGCATTCAGGCTGAGCGTCATCATTCCGGTCTACAACGAGGCACGCACCGTCGCCGCGCTGGTGGAGCGCGTGCGCGAGGTCGAGCTCGATATCGAGATCGTGTGCGTCGATGACGCCTCGACCGATGGCACACGCTCGGTGCTGGAGCGGCTGAAGGAGCAAGGTCTGCTCGATACGCTCATTCTCCAGGACGTGAACCGCGGCAAGGGCGCCGCCGTGCGCCGCGGCATCCAGGAAGCGACCGGCGACGTCATCGTCATCCAGGACGCCGACCTCGAGTACGACCCCCAGGATTTCCTGGAGCTGATCCGGCCCATCCTGGAGGACCGTGCGGACGCGGTGTTCGGCAGCCGCTTCCTCGGCGGACCCCATCGCGTGCTGTACTTCTGGCACAGCGTCGGCAACGGCGTGCTCACCCTCCTGTCGAACATGTTCACCGACCTGAACCTGACCGACATGGAAACCTGCTACAAGATGGTGCGCGCTGATCTCATGAAGAGCCTGCCACTGCAGGCCGACCGCTTCGGCATCGAGCCCGAGCTCACGGCCCGGCTCGCACAGTCACGCGCGCGTATCTATGAGGTGCCGATCACCTACCACGGCCGCACGTACGCGGAAGGCAAGAAGATCGGCTGGAAGGATGGCATCGCGGCGTTCTGGCACATCTTCCGGTCCAACGTCATCGGAGCGAAGGCACCGGAGTATCGGGCGGGGATGGCGGCGCAGGATCCCGCGCAGGCCTCGGCGGACGCCGGGCGACAGGGCGGCTGATGAAGACACAGAATGCCGCGACGTCGCGGGAGGACGCCGAGAGCGGATTCGCGCGTGCGATTCGCTGGGTGATCGGGGCGGCGCTGCTCGTGCTCGTGGTGTTTCCGGTGTACCG
>CAYSGF010000346.1:0-10796 GCA_964430275.1 uncultured Gemmatimonadaceae bacterium | reverse complement strand
GGCGCGGCGCGCCTCCTCGCTCAGCACGCTGCCTGTTGGATTGCACGGATTCGTGATCACGATTGCGGCGACGCCCTCACGGGTGAGGCGTGCAACCTCATCGGGATCGGGCTGCCAGCCGAGCTCCTCGCGCAGCGGGATCTCGATCACGGGGGCGCCGAAGGCCGCGGCGATGCCGGGTGTCTGCAGGTAGGTCGGCACGACGACGGCGATCGGTGCGCGCTCGTCGCAGAGCGCCCAGAGCGCTGCGAAGTTTGCTTCCGCGCTGCCGTTCGCGACGGTGACATGGTCGGGTGTCGCACCGGGGTAGAGCTCCGCGATCCGCGTGCGCAGTGCGAGGGTGCCGTTCGTCTGACCGTAGCCGAGCAGGACGTCGTCGAGGTGCGCATCGTCGCCGAGCGCGCGCAGCTCACGAATCGTGAGCGGATGCACGCCGCTCTCCGACAGGTTGTACTCGACGTCGTTCTCGTGCGTGGACTGCCAGCGCTCGAGAGCGAAGGGGTGGAATGGACTCATGGCACGATCGCGGTAATGGATTTCGGAAAGGTAGTCGTGGCGCAGCGCCCGGACCAGCACGGCGCGGGCCTTGCCGCCGTCCCTGTGCCCAGTACCTTCAGCCACTTCCACGGATGGTGACACCACTGAGAGAACCATGCCTGTGACGTTTCCCGATGACCTGGTCGATACCACGGGTGGTCGCATCGTGCTGCTCGTGCTGGATGGTCTGGGCGGATTGCCGCTCGAGCCGGGTGGACGCACGGAGCTCGAGAGCGCGGCGACGCCGAATCTCGACGCCTTCGCCCGACGCGCCTCGCTCGGGCTGCATCAGCCGGTCGGTCCGGGCATCACGCCCGGCAGCGGACCCGGCCATCTCGCACTCTTCGGTTATGATCCGGTGCGCTACAACATCGGGCGCGGCGTGCTCTCGGCGCTCGGTGTCGATTTCCCGCTCGAGCCCGGCGACGTCGCGATCCGGCTGAACTTCGCGACGCTCGACCGCAGCGGCCGGGTCACCGACCGCCGTGCCGGTCGGCCGAGCGACGACGAGAATCGCCGTCTGATCGGCATCCTGCGCGAGCGCGTGCAGGCGCCCGACGGCGTCCAGGTGTTCTTCGAGTCCGAGAAGGAGCATCGCGCGGTGCTCGTGCTGCGCGGCTCGGCACTGTCGGCGGAGCTGGGCGACACGGACCCGCAGGAGGAAGGCGTGGAGCCGCTGCCGGTCGCGCCGCTCTCGACCGGCGCGCGCGATAGTGCACAGGTCCTCCAGCGCGTGCTCGACGATGCGCGCGCGGCGCTGCACGACGAGCCGCAGGCGAATGCACTGCTCGCGCGCGGCATCGACGCGTTCCAGCCCTATCCCACGTTCGAGGCGCGCTACCGACTGCGTGCCGAGGCGATCGCGCGCTACCCGATGTACCGCGGCGTCGCACGGCTGCTCGGCATGGAGACCCAGCCGGGCAGCAGGACGGACGCCGACAGCGTGCGCACGCTCGTCGCGAACTACGAGCAATACGACTATCACTTCGTGCACTTCAAGGCCGTCGACTCGCGTGGCGAGGACGGCGATTTCGACGCGAAGGTTGCCGCGATCGAGGCGGTCGATGCACTGCTCGGCGACGTGGCGACACTCGCACCCGACGTGCTCGTCGTAACGGGTGACCATTCGACCCCGTCGAAGCTGCGCAAGCACTCCTGGCATCCGGTGCCGGTCCTGATCGCGTCCGAGTGGGCACGCTCCGATCCGGACGCGTCGTTCGGCGAGCGGGCGTGCGCACGCGGTGAGCTGGGGATCTTCCCTGCGAAGGATTTGATGACCCTCGCTCTCGCGCATGCGGGCCGCCTCGCGAAGTTCGGCGCATGAGTGACGTCGAGGCGCTCCTGCGCGATGCCTTCGCGCTCGGCGACGAAGGCCGCTTCCCCGAAATGGTGGACCTGCTCGAGCGCGGGCTCCAGGACGCCGAGGACGACCCCTACATCCTCGGCTGGCTCGGTGTCGCCTATCGCGAGCTCGGCCAGGACGGCATTGCCTACGAGTACTTCAAGCGCTGCATCGCCGAGGAGCCGATCGACCCGCAGCTGCTCGCCCTCGCGGGCGCCGGCCTCGCTGCCTTCGATGATCCGGAGGCCGAGTCCGTCCTGCGCACCGCGGCCGTGACCGGCCCGGACCTCGCCGACACCCGCCTCCAGTACGGTGCCTACCTGGCGCGCGAAGGCCTGTTCGACGAGGCGCTGGAGCATCTGCGCGCGGCCGTGCGCCTCGCGCCCGAGGATCCGTCCACGCATTCGGAGCTCGGCATCGCGCTCGCCCTCAAGGGCGATTATGCCGGTGCGGCGGACGCGATGTCGGAGACGCTCTCGCTCGCGCCCGACGACTCGTGGACACGCGTGCTGGCGGGCCTGATCGAGCTCGAACTGGCGCACCTCGAGACCGCCGCCGAGATGCTGCTCGAGGCATCCGCGGAGCGGGCCGACGACGGCGAGGCACAGATCCTGGCAGCACTGGCAGCGGCCGCAGCCGGTTGGGACGACGCCGCACAGGACGCCTTCGCCCGCGCCGGCTATGCGACCGAGCCCGTCGATCGCGAGCTGCTGAGCGAGGTGGACGATCGGCTCGCGCTCGGTGCAGGGCCGGCACGTGCGCTCCTGCTCGAGACCGTCGCGCCCGCGTCGTTGCACGATCGCCTGACTCAGCCACTCTGATCCGATGCGGGCGCTGCGCTGGTTGCGTCGACTGCTGGTTGCAGTCGCGGTGCTATGGCTCACCGCCTTCGGTCTGGTCGTGCTCGCAGGCGCGTGGCCGCAGCTGCGGCCCGTCGACGCGATCGTCGTGCTCGGTGCAGCCCAGTACAACGGCCGCCCGTCGCCGGTGCTGAAGGCGCGCCTCGATCATGCGCTCGACCTGTACCGCCGCGGGTACGCGGGTCACCTGATCCTCACGGGCGGCATCGGCCAGGGGGATACGCTGAGCGAAGGCGAGGTCTCGCGCCGCTACGCGCTGGATGCGGGTGTCGCGGATTCCGTGATCCTGGTCGAGCGCCAGGGTGTGACGTCCGCCGAGTCGGTGGGAGCGGCGGCTGCACTCATGCGTGCGAACGGCCTCCGGAGTGCCCTGATCGTGAGCGACTCGTACCACATGATGCGGCTCGACGTGCTGGCACGCCGCGCCGGCATCCGGCCGTACCGCGCGCCCACGCCGGGTGCACCGATCGACCGCACGCGCAGCACGCGCTGGCAGTACGTGCTGCGCGAGAGCATCCTCTTCCCCGCGACCGCCCTGCTGGGCGGGCGCTGAGACGCCGCTCCCGCATGCAGATCAGCCTTCCGTACGACAGCTTCTCGCTCGCCAATGGACTGCGCGTCTTCGTGCACGAGCAGCGTGCGACGCCGCTCGTGTCCGTGAACCTGTGGTACCACGTCGGCTCCGCGAATGAGCGGCGCGGCCGCACGGGCTTCGCGCATCTGTTCGAGCATCTCATGTTCGAGGGATCGAAGCACGTCAAGGGTGGCGAGTTCGACAACATCCTCGAATCGCTCGGCGCCATGAACAACGGCTCGACGAATCCCGACCGCACGAACTACTGGGAGGACCTGCCGTCGAACGGTGTCGAGGTCGCACTCTGGCTCGAGGCCGACCGCATGGGCTGGCTCGCCGACACGATGACGCAGGAGAAGCTCGACGGTCAGCGCGACGTCGTGAAGAACGAGCGTCGCCAGAGCTACGAGAACCGACCCTATGGCCTCGCCTTCGAGACCGTGCTGGACGCGCTCTACCCGGCTACGCACCCCTACAGCTGGCCGACGATCGGATCCATGGAGGACCTCTCGGCGGCAACACTGGAGGACGTGATCGCGTTCTTCCGCACGTACTACACGCCCTCGAATGCGACGCTCGCCGTCGCCGGCGACATCGCGGCCGAAACGGCCCGCGCCCTCGTCGAGCGCTACTTCGCGGACATCCCGCCCGGCCCCCAGGCCAGTGTGCCCGCGGCAGAGCCGGTCGCTCTCGCACGCGATGCCCGGCGCGTGCTCGAGGATGATGTCCAGCTGCCGCGCCTCTACCTCGCATGGCATGCACCGGCGGCGTTCGCTGCGGGCGACGCCGAGCTGGAGGCGACTGCCGCGATCCTGGCCGATGGCAAGGCGTCGCGCCTCTACCGCTCGCTCGTCTACGAGAAACAGATCGCGCAGTCCGTCAGCGCCTTCCAGGACGGCGGCCGCCTCGGTTCCGTGTTCTACGTGATCGTCACCGCACGGCCCGGTGTTGCACTCGGTGCCATCGAGGAGGAGGTGCGCAGCACGATCGCGGGGCTCGCGACCCAGGGCGTGCGCGCCGAGGAGCTCGAGCGCGCGCGCAATCACATGGAGACGGCGTTCGTCGATGCGCTCCAGAACGTCGGCGGCTTCGGCGGTCGCGCCGATCGACTCAACATGTACCACTTCTTCACTGGTGACGCCGGCTATGCGCCGAAGGACCTGGAGCGCTACCGCACACTCACCGTCGAGCTCGTGCGGGATGCCGCCCGTCGCGTCCTGACGCGTCCGTGCGTCGCACTGAGCGTGGTGCCGCGCGGACACGCCGAGCTCGCGTCGGGAGCAGATACGTGAGCGCGCCCCTCGACCGCGGCCGCGCACCCATGGTCGGCCCGCCGCCCACGGTGCAGGTGCCGCCCATCGAGCGACGCACCCTCTCCAACGGCCTGCCACTGCTGATCGTCCCCAAGCGCGAGCTGCCAGTCGTCGACGTCGCGCTCGTGACACGCGCCGGCGCCCATGCCGACGCGCCCCGTGTCGCTGGCCGCGCATACTTCACGGCCGACCTTCTGGACGAAGGCACGGCCACGCGCTCCGCACTCGCAATCGCCGAGGAAGCCGATCTGCTCGGCGCGTCGCTCTACGCCCGCGCGAGCTGGGACGATACCGCCGTAAGCATGCACGTGCTCTCGCCCCGCCTCGAGGCCGCGCTCGCACTGCTCGTCGATGTCGCACTGCATCCCGCGTTCGCGGAGGGCGAGATCGAGCGCAAGCGCAAGGAACGCCTCGCCGCGATCGTGCAGGAACAGGACGAGCCGCGCGTACTCGCGAGCAACGCCTTCGCTCGGGCCGTCTACGGCACGGTACACCCCTTCGGTGTGCCACTCGGCGGAACGGCTGCCAGTGTGCGCGAGCTGGACCGTGACACCCTCGTCGCGTTCCATGCGGCACGGCAGCGGCCCGGCAACGCCTTCCTGGTGGTGGTCGGCGATGTGTCCGGCGATGTGCTGGAGAATACGATGGACCGGGCACTGGCCGGGTGGCAGAACGGCGACGTGCCGGCGGACGCGCCGCCCCCTGCGCCGGCGCCGCACACGGCGGCGATCCGCATCGTGGACCGGCCCGGTGCGCCGCAGTCGGAGCTGCGGATCGGCCACGCGGGTGCGCCTCGTGGCACACCTGACTATTTTCCGCTGCTGGTGCTCAACACCATCTTGGGTGGCGCCTTCACCTCGCGGATCAACAACCGGCTGCGCGAGGAGAAGGGGTTCACCTACGGGGCCGGGTCGGCGTTCGCCTTCCGACGGCATGGCGGTCCTTTCGTTGCGAGCTCTGCCGTGTTCACCGGAGCGACGGCCGAGGCAGTCGGCATCGTGCTGCATGAGCTGCGTCGCATCCGCGAGGAACCGGTAACGGCTGTCGAGCTCGAGCGGGCGAAGAGTTACCTCGCACTCGGGCTGCCGCGCCGCTTCGAGACGACCGGCGACGTCGCGCGCCTGGTCGCCGAGCAGGAGCTGTTCGGCCTGGGTGAATCCTTTTATGGCGAGTATGTCGAGCGGGTGCGCGCAGTCTCCGCGACGGCGGTGCTCGAGGCAGCGCGTCGCCAGCTCGATCCCGCGCATGCGACGGTCGTCGTGGCTGGTGACCGCGCGGCTGTTACGCCGTCGCTCGAGAAGCTCGGCGTTGGTGAAGTCGTGACGGTCCCCGGCGAAGTCGGCTCCCGGGACCCCAACCGGACAGGTCCGTGATACGCATCCCGATCGAACGCTACCAGCTCGACAACGGCTTGAAGGTCGTGCTGTCCCGTGAAGACGCAGCGCCCGTGGTCGCAGTCAACCTCTGGTACGGCGTGGGCTCGCGCAACGAGCGCAGCGGCCGCACCGGCTTCGCGCACCTGTTCGAGCACATGATGTTTCAGGGCTCGAAGCACGTGCCCGAGATGGGCCACTTCGCACTCATCGAAAAGGCCGGCGGGTCCCTGAACGGCTCCACCTGGCTGGATCGCACGAACTACTTCGAGACGCTTCCCGCGCACTACCTCGAGCTCGGCCTCTGGCTGGAGAGTGACCGGCTCGGCTGGCTGCTCCCCGCCATGACGCAGGAGAAGCTCGACAACCAGCGCGATGTCGTGAAGAACGAGCGGCGCTGGCGCGTCGACAACCAGCCGTACGGCGACTGGGACGAGCGGCTCCAGGCACTCGTCTACCCGCCGGAGCATCCCTACCATCACTCCGTCATCGGCTCCATGGCGGACCTCGATGCGGCCAGCCTCGAGGACGTGGAGCAGTTCTTCCGCACGTACTACGCGCCCAACAATGCAGTGCTCACGCTCTGTGGCGACTTCGATTCCGCAGACGCACGCCGGTTGATCGACAAGTACTTCGGCGCGCTGCCGCGCGGTCCCGACATCCCGCCCATTCCCGGTCGGACGCAAATCGATCCGCTCATCGGTACGGAGGTGCGCGAGGTCGTTCGGCAGGACGTGTCGCTGCCGCGCGTGTACCTCGCGTATCGGGTACCGCCCTTCGGCAGCGACGAGTTCCTGACCGCGCTCGTCGCCAGTTACATCCTCGGTTACGGCAAGGCCGCACTGCTCTACCGCACGCTCGTGCGCGAACAGCAGGTCGCCCAGGACGTGGTCGCATACTCGTTTCCGATCGTGGTCGGGTCCGCGATGATGGTGATGTGGGCGACGGCACGGCCCGGGCGCACCGGTGAGGAACTGGAGGACGCGCTCAGCACGCAGCTCGCATCACTGCAGCATGCCGGGGACGCCGACGTGCAGCGCGCCGTGCATCTGCTGGAGACCGACCGGCTGAACGAGCTGCAGCGCGTCGACGAGCGCGCCGACCAGCTGTCCATGTACACGCAGCTCTTCGATCAGCCCGAGCGCATCAACACGGAAGTGCAGCGCATCCGTGCCGTGACACCGGAACGCGTGCGCGCCTTCGCGGCACGCTTCCTCGGCCCGGACAATCGGGTCGTGCTCCACTACGTGCCGGAGGAGGCCGCATGAGCGAGTCATGGCGCGAGCAGGCGCCTGCGGCCGGACCGGTCAGGACGTTCGAGTTTCCCGACGTCACACAGATCGTGCTCCCGAATGGCATGCGCATCGTCCATGCGCGCCACGGCCGCATTCCCATCGTGAGCGCACAGGTCGTGATCGATGCCGGCGCCGCGTCCGAGCCGGCAGCGAAGGGCGGCCTGGCACAACTCCTGGCGAGCGCACTCCACGCCGGCACCCACACGCGCGACGGCGCGCGCCTCGCCTGGGACCTCGAGCAGCTCGGCGTGCAGCTCAACACCGACGCCTCCTGGGACGCGGTCGAGGCGACCATCTCGGCACCGGCAGGCCGCATCGGCGAGGCGCTCGACCTGCTCGCTGACGTCGTCCGCGACGCGGCATTCCCCGACGCGGAGATCGCCCGGCTGCGCGAAGAGCAGCTCGCCGAGATCCTGCAACGCATGAAGGAGCCACGTGCACTCGCGAGCGACGTCGCCGGCCGCTGCGTGTACGCCCCCGCCGTGCCCTACGCGCGCCCGCTGATCGGTACGACGCCGTCGGTCCGCGACATCAGCGCAGACGACCTGCGCGCATTTCACCGCGCACGCTTCTCGCCGGCCAACAGCGCGCTCATCCTCGTGGGTGCGCTCTCGCTCGACGAGGCACGCGCACTCGGCGAACGCTGCTTCGGCGACTGGCAGGGCGCGCGCGCGACGGTTCCGGACTTCGATGTCGCACCATTCGCCGCGAAAACCACCCTCTTCCTGGTCGATCGACCTGGTGCCGTGCAATCCGAGTTGCGTGTGGGCCACGTCGGCGTGCCCCGCCACCATGAGGACTACTTCGCGCTGCTCGTCATGAACACGATCTTCGGCGGGGCGTTCACCAGCCGGCTCAACATGAACCTGCGCGAGAAACACGGCTTCACCTACGGCGCGCGCAGCGGCTACGCCTTCCGCCGCAGGCCGGGGCCATTCCTCGTGCAGACCGCCGTCGGCACCGACGTCACCGTGCGCGCCGTCGAGGAGATCCTCCACGAAACCGAGCGCCTGCGCGACGAGGGCGTAAGCGAGGAGGAAGTCGCGAATGCGCGCGATTACCTGGTCGGTGTCATGCCACTGCAGATGCAGACCACGCATCAGCTCGCCACCGCACTCGCCGACCTGGTCATCTTCGACCTTCCCGTCGATTACTTCCGACGCTACCGCGAGCGTATTGCCGAAGTCACCGCGGACGACGTGCGCCGCGCCGCACGCGAACACCTGCGCCCTGCGGAGCTCGCCATCGTCGTCGTCGGCGACGCGTCCGCCGTGCGCACCGGCCTCGAAGCGCTCGAACGCGGACCACTGCGCACCCTCAGCGTGAACGGCGAGGCGGCATGAGCGACAGCGAGCAGCGGCCCGGCCTCGTGCAGCGGCAGCCCGTGCACAAGGGGCGCATCGTCGACCTCTCCATCGACACCGTCCGCTTCCCCGACGGCTCCACCGGCGAGCTCGAGATGATCCGCCATTCCGGTGCGGCCGCCGTCCTGCCCGTGCTGTCCGCTCTCGACGACGACGATCCCCTCATTCTGCTCGTGCGACAGTACCGCTACGCCTCCGGCGGCTACATGCTCGAAGTGCCCGCCGGCCGCCCCGACCAGGAGGGTGAGCCCTGGGAAAGCTGCGCCCGCCGCGAGCTCCAGGAGGAAGCCGGCGTCGTTGCCGGCGAGCTCACCTACCTCACCATGATCTACACGACGCCCGGTTTCACCGACGAACGCATCCACCTCTTCCTCGCCAGCAGCCTCACCACCGGCAAGGGCCGCCTCGACGACGACGAGTTCATCGAGCCGGTCACGATGCGACTCTCCGAAGCCCTCGAGAAGGTCCGCGACGGCGAGATCGCCGACGCAAAAACCATCGTCACGCTGCTGTACGCTGCGGGATTTCTGCTGACGGCGTGAACGGCGGGTGTGGGTGGGGGCCTGAACGGCGGGTGTGGGTGGGCGTGGGCGTGGGGGTGAGGAACCTGCGGGCGGAGAGTCGGGTGGGGGACCTGGCCGCAGCGCCATTCAAATTGTCCTGAAATAGTGCCGTCCGCACGACCGGTCGTGTCCTCTGTTGATGACACGAAGTCCGGTACCGCACGCGCACCCTCGGGCGTAAACCGTTTTCTCACAAACATTTATTGGTGATGCCGGGAACGGCCTCGATCGGTACGGTCCGTGCCCTTGAAAGGGGCGACCGGACGGGCGATGGCGCCGTCATGGTCGACCCGAGCCCGAGAGGGGGAGCGCATGATCGAGCTGGCAGCGGTACGCGCAGAGCGCGAAGCGGCGCGGATGCCGACGCTGAAGGAAGTGGACGACAGCACGCTCGTCGCTCGCTTCCTCGCGGGCGAGCGGCGCGCGTTTACGGAGCTGGCAGACCGCTACCACGTGCGGCTGATGAACTTCATTCATCGCACGATCGGCGACCGTGACCGGGCCGAGGACCTGGTGCAGGAGACGTTCATCCGCGTGTACCGGCACCTCCACCGGTTCGATCAGACGAAGAAGTTCTCGACCTGGGCGTACACGATTGCGGGCAACCTGGCGAAGAACGAGCTGCGCAACCGCTCGCGCAACCCGCTCGTGCTGTTCCAGACGATCAAGAAGAACTGGGACGCGGATCACCGTCCGCTCGAGTGGGAAGACAACACGTACCGGCCCGACGACCTGTACCGGAAGCGTCATCTGAAGGAGATGATCGACGGTGCGGTCGCCCAGCTCCCGGAGCACCACCGCATCGTGTTCGTGCTCCGCGAGATGGAAGGCAAGACGTACGAGGAGATCTCCGAGATCACCGGCGTGAACCTCGGCACCGTGAAGAGTCGGCTGAACCGCGCGCGCAACAACTTCGCGCAGCTGATCGCGCCGATGCTCGACTAGCGGAACGACATTCGACCGAGTGGTGCGGCGCGCAGCGCTCCTGCCTCACCGCTCACGCAACGGCGACGCCTCGTTGGATAAGGTGTCGCCGTTCGCGTTCTCCCCTGGTTGCTTGCCGCCCGAATCCGCTCCCCGCATTATCGCCCCCATGAGCCGCGAAGCCATCGAGCAGCGCCGGCGTCAGCGCGCCGAGTTGCTGAGCCGCCTCTATGACGAAGTCGACGCGAACGTCAGCACCTTCGTGTCCGCCTGGGACGTCGCCGCGTCGATCGGCATCGACGAAGCGGATGCGCGCCGTGTGATCGAGTACTTTGCGGAAAAAGGCTTCATCCACGTCGACGATCATCGCGCCGGCACCGTCCGCCTCACCGCCGCCGGCATCGACCACATCGAGGACACCCGCCTCGCCTAACCCGAACTCCACACTCCGAACTCCGCACTCCGAACTCCGCACTCCGCACTCCGAACTCCGAACTCCGAACTCCGAACTCCGAACTCCGAACTCCGCACTCCGAACTCCGAACTCCGAACTCCGAACTCCGAACTCCGAACTCCGAACTCCGAACTCCGCAGTCCGAACTCCGAACTCCGTACTCCGACCTCCGTGCTCCGGACTCCGGGCTCCGTACT
>CAYSGF010000345.1:0-45022 GCA_964430275.1 uncultured Gemmatimonadaceae bacterium | reverse complement strand
ATGAGCAAGCGCTTCGCGCAGCAGCGCCATCACGCACACCATCACGACCCGGCGGGTCGGGACGGCGGGGGGTCGCGCGTTCTGCAGGCGAAACGCGCGCAAGCGTTGGCCGGCGGCGGCCCGCCGTATGGCCGGGCCGCGGCCGGACAACGCTTGCGCTCGTTTCGCCTGCAGAACGCGCTACACGCCTCCGTCCCGACCCGCCGGGTCGTGATGGTGTGCGTGATGGCGATGCTGCGCGAAGCGATTGCTCATGGCCGGGACTCTAGCCGGAGAGGCGCACGTCGTCAAGCCGGGGCGGGCGGCGGTGCCGTTCTTGCGCGGGGCGGGCCGGCGCGGACAACGACGATACGGAGGCTCCGAATGGGTAGACTGAGCGCCCGGCAGCGTGCGCACCTGAAGTCGCTGGCGCACCCGCTCAAGCCCCTTTTCCAGGTCGGCAAGGAAGGCATCACGGATACGCTCGTCACGGCGCTGGAATCTGCGTTCCAGACGCGCGAGCTGTTCAAGCTGAAAGTGCTGGATACTGCGCCCGTCGATGCCCGCGAAGCAGCCGACGAGCTGGCTGGCCGCGTGCGGGGGATGGAGGTCGTCCAGGTGATCGGCCGTACGCTCGTCCTCTACCGTGCGCATCCGGAAAAACCCGAGATCCGCCTGCCGCGCTGAGTGGCTAGGCCCGGTCCCGCAGCTCCGAGTCCAGCCAGGCGGCGGCACTCTCCTCGGCCCAGAACCGCGGGCGCCACGGCGGTCCCGCGATGAAGCCGACATGCCCGCCGTGACGTGTGACCACCGCCGTCAGGCAGGCGTTGCCCGCGACTTCCTCACGCGGGAACCACGAGCCAGGCAGGAAGGGATCGTCTGCCGCATGAAGCAGCAGCGTGGGAACACGGACGCGGCGCAGGAAGCGCTTCGCGCTGGAGCGGTCGTAGTAGTCCGCGGCGCTGGTGAAGCCGTGAAGCGGCGCGGTCGCGGCGTCATCGAAGTCGCGGAAGGTGCGCGCGGCGCGCACACGCTCCAGGTCGCAGCGGTCCACCAGCAGCGCTGCCTTGGCATCCGCTTTCGCGATCAGTGACTTGAGAAAGATGCCCGTGTAGAAGCGTCCCATCGGCGTTGCATCGAGCGCGTCGGCGCCGGCCGCCAGGTCGTAGGGCACGGAGACGGCGACGGCGCCAGCCACCAGCCCGCGCGCCGCTTCCGCCTCCTCGCCCAGATACTTCAGCAGAGCGTTGCCACCGAGCGAGAAGCCGATCACGCCGAGCGGCGCTGTCGGGAAGCGTGTGTACAGCGTGCCCACGACGTGGCGGATGTCATCCGTGTCACCGGAGTGATAGAAGCGCGCGGTGCGATTCGGCTCGCCGCTGCACGAGCGGAAGTTGAGGCCAACGGAGCGAATGCCCCGGGCGGCGAGCGCGTGGTAGACGTTGATCGCGTAGCCGCGCCGGGCCGACCCTTCGAGCCCGTGCAGCAGCAGAACGAGCGGTCGATCCTCGGTCCATGATGGTGGCGGTGGCGGGAAATCGAGGTCGATGAAGTCACCATCCGGCGTGTCGAGCCGCTCCCGCACGAAGGCGGGGGGTGCGCCGCGGCGGAGCAGACGCCCTGCGATGGTCTGCGCGTGCGCCCCCGGCAGCCACGGGGCGGCGCGGTAGGGCGGAATGCTTCGCTCCGTCCGGCTCTTTGCGTTCACGGCTCCACGTCCGATACTCTGCGTTTCGGGGCGCGCCAACATGCGGGCTTCCACTATTCGTCGCCAGCCGGGAGACGCAATGGCGTTCGATCCGACGCCGTGGAGAGCGGAGACCGAAGCGGTCGCTGCCGGGCGCATCCACCTGAACAATGCCGGGGCATCGCTGATGCCGCGGCCGGTCGTCGAGGCGGTGAGTGCACACCTGCGCCGCGAGGTCATGCATGGCGGCTACGAGGCCGCGGAAGAAGCGGCAGAGGCCATCACGGGCGCGCACGAGGATGTCGGCGAGCTGATCGGCGCAAAGGGGCGCAACATCGCCATCGTCGAGAACGCGACGGTCGGCTTTTCCCAGGCGCTGTCCGCCTTCGATTTCGCGTCGGACGACGTGATCCTGACGAGCCGCAACGACTACGTCTCCAATCAGCTCATGTACCTGTCCCTGGCGGCCCGTCGCGGCGTCCGGGTAGTGCGCGCGGAGGATCTGGCAGAAGGCGGCGTCGATCCTGATTCGGTTGCAGCGCTCATCGAGCGGGAGCGGCCGAAGCTCGTTGCGCTGACGCACGTGCCGACGAACTCGGGACTGGTCCAGCGTGTCGAGGAGGTCGGCCGCATCTGCGCGGAGCACGGGGTCCCCTACCTGCTCGACGCCTGCCAGTCCGTCGGCCAGATCCCGATCGACGTGGAGCGCATCGGCTGTACGTACCTTTCGGCGACCGCCCGCAAATTCCTGCGCGGTCCGCGGGGTATCGGCTTCCTCTACGTCAGCGATGCCGCCCTCGACGCCGGTCACTACCCGCTCTACCTGGACCTGCATGGCGGCCGATGGGCGGACGCCGACCGCTTCACGCTGGCCGACGATGCCACCCGGTTCGAGAACTGGGAATTCGCCTACGCCCTCGTGCTCGGCCTGGGCGCTGCCGCGCGCTACGCGCGCCAGGCCGGGGTCGAGCTGGCGGGCCGGTACGCCGCCGAGCTCGCGGCGTATGCACGGGAGCGGCTTGCCGCCCTGCCGCACGTGCGCGTGCTCGATACCGGCGAGCGGCTGTGCGCGATCGTGACGATCGAGGTCCAGGGGTTGGAGGCGCACGACGTCGTTTGCCGGCTGCGCGACGAGGCCGTGAACACCAGCGCTGCAGGTCGCGAATCCGCTGTCATCGACATGGATGCAAAACAGGCGCACAGCGCTGTGCGGATCTCACCCCACTACTTCAACACTCGCCGCGAGGTCGACATCGCCGTCGGCGCGCTCGAGGCAATCGTCCAGGAGCGGGCTGCGCTCTGAGGCTACTAGACAGCGGCCGGAGCTCCGCAGGGAGCTCCGGCCGGCATGCGCGCAATGAAGGCGGGAGGGACTGGCGGGTATCCGTATGACAGCGCCTAGTTCGAGATGCCGGCGGCCCGCGCGATCTGGTAGGCGAGTGCGACGATGATCAGCATGTAGGTGCCGCTCACTGCCAGGACTTCGGCGACGATCGCAGGCTCTGCGAGTGCGGTGCGGGGCTTCATCTCTCTAGGCTCCATGTCAGGCGGCATCACGCCGCTCGGTTCTGTGTTGTTCTGGTCGGATCGTGACCGGCTGAGATCCCCTACGGTTGGACTCGGCTGGCGGTTTCGAGGTTGCCTGCCTGGCCGCCCGCCAGGCGGCTGCCGCGGGCAGGCGAGCCATGCTCCGCCACCGGGGCGACCCGTCCAGGAGACTGCGCCCTGCTGCCGATCTTTGCTGCCGCGGCCGGGTAAGAGCTTGGTTCATCCATGGGCAGAACCAGGCGGGAACACGTGAAGGATCGCATCGTCGTCCGTAACGCACGGCAGCACAATCTGAAGGGGATCGACCTGGAGCTGCCGCGGCGTGCCCTCGTCGTGCTCACAGGCCCGAGCGGATCGGGGAAATCGTCACTCGCGTTCGACACCATCTACGCCGAAGGGCAGCGCCGCTACGTCGAGTCGCTGTCCAGCTATGCAAAGCAGTTCCTCGACCGCATGGAGAAGCCCGCAGTGGATTCGCTCGACGGGCTCTCGCCTGCGGTCGCCATCGAGCAGAAGAATCCAACCAAGACGAGCCGCTCCACCGTCGGCACCGCGACGGAGACGTACGACTACATGCGCCTGCTCTTCGCCCGGGCGGGACGGACGTGGTGCCCTGCCTGCGGTCGCCGCGTCACGCCGGACACCGTACAGTCCGTTACGGACACACTCCTCGCGCTGCCCGAAGCCACACGCCTGCTGATCACATTCCCGCTGCCGCGCAGTGCCCGCATTGCACACCGCACCGTGGTGGACAACCTGCGCGCACTCGGGTTCATGCGCGTGCTCGTGGATGGCGCGGCGGTGGAGCTCGACGAGGCGCGTGCCGAGGATCCCGCGACGCTCGGTCATGACCTGGCTGGCGCGGAAGAGCTGTTGATCGTCGTCGACCGCATCATCGTGAGGCCGGACGCGGCCGAACGCCTGGCCGATTCCGTGGGCACGGCGTTACGCGAAGGGGAAGGGGAGGTCATCGCGGTGGACGCAACGACGGACGCCCGGCTGCTCTTCTCCGAGCGGTTCCACTGCCCGGACCACCCCGAGATCCGCTTCCTGGACCCGTCACCCCGACTGTTCTCGTTCAACAACCCGTATGGCTCGTGTCCCGAGTGCACGGGATTCGGTGCGGTGCTGGAATACGATGCCACGCTGATCGTGCCAAACGCCGACCGTTCGCTGGACGAGGGCGCGGTCGACCCGTGGGAGAAGCCGCGCTATGGCAAGTATCGCAGCAAGCTGCTCGCCTTCGCTCGTGCAGAGGGTGTGTCCATCGAGACGCCCTGGGCGGACCTCGACGAGGATTTCCGCAACGCGGTGATCCATGGGGTGCGCGGCTTTACCGGAGTGATCCCGTTCCTGCGGTCGCGCGAACCGAAGCGCTACAAGCAGTACATCCGCGTGTTCCTGCGACGGTACCAGAGTGCGCTGCCCTGCCCGTCGTGCGCGGGGACGAAGCTGCGACCCGAGGCGCTGTACGTACGCGTCTGCGACATGAGCATTGCGGAGGCGGCGGAGCTGCCGGTGTCCGTGCTGCTCGACTGGGCCGAGGGCCTGCACGAAGGAGAAGGCGGCGAGCTGGCGCTGTCGCCGCAGGAACATGCAATCGCCGCACCGATCCTGCGTGAGCTGATCGCGCGCCTGCGCTTCCTCGATGACGTCGGGCTCGGCTATCTCACGCTCCAGCGCCAGACGCGCACATTGTCGGGCGGTGAAGCGCAGCGCATCTCGCTCGCGAACTCACTCGGCTCTGCACTCACCGACACGCTCTACGTGCTGGACGAGCCGACCATCGGGCTGCATCCGGGGGACACGGACCGCCTGCTCAATCTGCTGAAGCAGCTGCGCGCACGCGGCAACAGCGTCCTCGTCGTCGAGCACGACGCGGCGGCCATCCGCGTCGCCGATCATGTCGTCGAGCTCGGTCCGGGCAGCGGCGAGCGCGGTGGGAGCCTGGTCTTCCAGGGCAGCTATCCCGAGCTGCTCGAGGCGGACACCACGACCGGCCGGTTCCTGTCGGGTCGCGACGGCGGCAGCGGCGTGCGTCGTCGGCGCGCGCTCGATGCGCCGCGCATCCGGCTGCGCGGTGCCCGGCAGCACAACCTGCAGGGCGTCGACGTCGAGTTCCCGGTCGGCGGGTTGACGGTCGTCACCGGTGTGAGCGGCTCAGGGAAGAGCACGCTCGTACACGACGTGTTCTACCGTGCGCTCGAGCGCGAGCTGGCGGCGGGCGAGACCAGCGCGAAGCGGCATCTCGGCGAGACGATCGGCGAGTACGAGCGGCTGGAGGGGATCGCCCATGTCGACGACGTCGTGCTCGTCGACCAGTCCCCGATCGGCAAGTCGCACCGCTCGAACCCGGTCACAGACAACAAGGCGTTCGATTGCAACCGGGAGTTGTACGCATCGCAGCCACTCGCCCGACAGCGGCGCTACAAGCCGGGGTACTTCTCCTTCAATGTGAAGGGAGGGCGGTGTGAAGCGTGCCAGGGTGAGGGCGTCGTGCAGATCGAGATGGTTTTCCTCGCGGACGTGTTCATTCCGTGTGACGTGTGCGGCGGACGGCGCTACAAGCCGGAGACGCTCGAGATCATGTTCAAGGGGCTGAACATCCGCGAGGCACTCGACCTCACGGTCGACGAGGCAATCAAGTTCTTCATCCGCGAGGATCGACTGGGCCAGATGCTCTGGCAGCTGCAGCAGGTCGGCCTCGGCTACCTGCGGCTCGGCCAGCCCGCTCCGACACTCTCGGGCGGTGAAGCGCAGCGGCTCAAGATCGCACGTGAGCTGATCACTGCGGGCCGCCGCCGCGGGCGTCGCGTGTACGTGCTCGACGAGCCGACCACAGGCCTCTCGGGCCCGGAAGTGCGCAAGCTCATTGCCGTACTGAGCCGGCTGATCGACCAGGGACATACCGTGATCGTCATCGAACACAACGTGGAGATGATGCTGGCGGCCGACTGGATCGTGGACCTCGGCCCCGGCGCCGGGGACGCCGGCGGCCAGGTCGTCGCAATGGGCACGCCGCGCGACGTAGCCGCGTCCGGCGGGCTGACCGCACACTATTTGCGCGCGGCGCTCGAGGAATCGCCGCTCGGCGTCTGAATCGGCCACCGCTTCCTGTTCCCTGGTGCCGCTCCGGAACTCCGCGGGTCGCGCCACTGTACCTCAGGACGGAGCGCCACACCGCAGGAGAGCAGTATGCATTCGATTCGATCCAGGCTCGCCATCCTGGCCGCCATGTTCCTGACCGTCGCTGCGGCGGGCTGTGACGACGCGTTCGGCGTGGGCGACGGCAGAGTGGAGGGCCGCTATGACTACACCGGCACCGTCGACGGCGCGCCGTTCTACTACCTCGACGGAGAGATCCGTGTGCGCAACCAGCGCGGCGATGAGGCGGACGTAGACATCGACTGGGTCATGCGTGACGAGCGCGGCGGCGTCATCTACAGCATCCGGAGCAGCTCCCCCGCGCGCGCTTACGTGGACCGCGACTACATCCGGTTCGATTTCGAGGGCTGGCTGGAGGACGACCGTGGCCAGGATATCAACTTCGTACTGGAGCATGAAGGCGAGGTGCGCGGCCGGACGATGGTCGGCAACTGGGATCTCTTTACGGACGGTTTTGGCAACGACCGCGGCACCTTCCGCGGCACGCGCTGAAGCTTGGCCCGCCTTTCCGTCCTGCTGCCGTGTCGTGATGCCGCGGTGTGGCTGGCCGCGGCGATCGCCTCACTCGAGCAGCAGACCTGGACCGACTACGAAGTCATCGCGGTAAATGATGGCTCGACGGACGCGACCGGTGCCATTCTCGACGAATGGGCCGGGCGCGACGGGCGCGTGCGCCTGCTGCACTGCGCACCGCGCGGTGTCGTCAGTGCCCTGCAGACGGCAGAGGCCGCAGCGAGCGGCCAGCTGCTCGCACGAATGGATGCGGACGACGTCGCACACCCCCGGCGTCTCGAGAAACAGATTGCACTTCTCGACAGCGATCCATCCCTGGGCGCATGCGGCACCCGCGTTCGCTACTTCCCCGATGAGCATGTGCAGGCCGGAGCCCGCCGCTACGAGCGCTGGCTGAACTCGCTCACGACACACGGACAGATCGAGCGCGATCTCTTTGTCGAGTGCCCGCTTGCGCATCCCGCGCTGATGATGCGACGCAGCAGCTTCGAGGAAGCTGGCTGCTATCAGGATCATGGCTGGCCGGAGGATTACGACCTGGTGCTGCGCCTGTGGGGAAGCGGCGCACGGCTCGCCAACGTGCCGGAGGCGCTGCTCGAATGGCGCGAGCGCGGCGATCGCCTATCCCGCACTGACGGACGCTATGCGGAATGGCAGTTCCAGCGTTGCAAGGCGCACCATCTCGTGCGCACGCGTGCGGCGGGAAGGGCGATCGTCGTATGGGGCGCCGGCCCGGTCGGCAAGCGTTTCGCCCGGGCTCTGAGCGCCGAACGCGCCCGCGTCGCGGCATTCGTCGATCTCGATCCGCGCAAGATCGGACAGGTCATCCACGACGCACCGGTCATTGCGCCCGGCCGCATCAACGAGTACCGCGGCTGCTATGCGGTTGCGGCGGTCGCCGGGCCGACGCCGCGGGCGGAGATCCGGGCGGAGCTCGCCATCGCGGGGTGGACGGAAGGCGCGGAGTTCTGCGCGGTCGCATGAGACGTGACCTGCCGCAATGCGTGCCAGGGCGATGCAATGGACGCGGGACGCCGAGCGCGCATTGAGCCTGCCAGTCTTCCGTCGCTCGCGCGCCTCACTCCCGGACGCGCAGCGCGCGGAACGGCTCACCGAGTCCACTCACGACCACGGCCTCCATCGCGCCCGACCCATCGCGCGTGAAGCCGAGGATGGCATCGTTCTCGAGGAAGAAGAGCGTATCCGGCGCCGTGGCGCGCAGTGGCCGCCCCGCCCAGCCAATTGCCGGGACGTTCGCGACCAGGTGTCCACCATCGGCCTGGATCTCGAGCATGAGCGTATCGCGCCCGCCATCGCCCATGACCGCGCGGTACATGCCGGCGAGCTCGCGCATCTGCGCGGCGTCAAGCGCTACCGCCTCACGCTCGTTCGGGTGGAATCGAGGCCAGCCGTACTCCCGTGCGATCGCACGCACGATCTCCATGGCAAGGTCGCCACCGGCGTCACTGTTCGTCATGACGACTGCACCGCGCCCATCGCTGGCGAGCGCGGCGAAATACGCGCGAAAGCCGCGATTGGCACCGCCGTGCGTGAACCACAGTGTGCCGTCTTCCCGCGCGAGGCCGAACCCGAGGCCGTAGTCACCGGACTCGTGCGTCAGCATGCGACGGGCCATTTCCGGTGACAGGATGCGGTCCTCCTCCCCGCTGAATGCGCGCTGGATCTCGAGTGCGAAGCGCGCGAGATCGGAGGGCGTCGTCCACAATCCTGCGGCCGCCATTTCCGGGTACGCGTGGAAGCGACCGGCTACCGGCGTGCCATCGCTACCGTGCGCGGTCGCGGCGCGGGCCCTGCGACCGGCCGGCAGCGGTTGCTCGAAGGTGCTGTGTACCATTCCTGCCGGCTCGAGCACCAGGTCACGCATCAGCGCGGGAAATCGCCGCCCGGTCACGTCCGTCATCAGCAGTTGCGCGATCGAGGTGCCGCCGCCCGAGTAGCGCCACCGGCTGCCAGGCACGGTATCCACACGCACGGGGTCCGTATTCGCGGGCGGCGTGCCGTCGAGCACCTGCACGATCGTCGGCAGTGAATCCGTCGCGGCATACCCCGGGAAACCGTGCACCGTCGTGCCGGCGGAGTGGCTCAGCAGCCGACGCAGTGTGACGTTCTGCGTGCTCGTGAACGTGTTGGCTGGTACCTGCCAGGATTCGAGGCGGTGATTCACGTCCTCATCCAGGTCCAGCACTCCCTGCTCCACCAGCCGCAGGGCCCCGGCTGCCGCAACCGGCTTGCTGATCGATGCCGCCTGGAACAGCGTCGACGTGTCGACGGGCGTACCGGTCGCCGTATCCGCGACCCCCCACCCGCGTGCCCAGACGATGCGTCCACGGTCGAGCACGGCGACACTCACGCCGGGCACATGGTAGTAGCGCATCCGCTCCTCGAGCTCGTGCGCAGCCTCGCCCGGCACGACGTTCGCCGTGAGCAGCCCGGACTCCACGCGCGCGATGCGGCTGGCCGACGGCCCGGGCTCCGCGCGCGGCGGCGCCGAGCAGGCGAGCAGGGCAACGACGGCAATGACGACGGTCGGGCTGCAGCGCATGAACGTCACCTCGGATCCAGGGTGCTGGGGTGCGCCCGCCTCACACCTTGCGCAGTGCCACCGCCACCGTCTCCTTCGCTGCGCGCCGCGCCGGGAGCAGTCCGCCGACCACGCCCATGAGCGCTGCGAACAGCAGGCCCTGCAGCAGAATCACCGGCGTGATGCGGAACGAGAACGCCACCTCGCCAAACGACTGCCAGTTCGTGGTGCTCGTCTGGATGCCGTTGATCGGCAGGGCGAGCAGGCAGCCGAGCACGCCACCGGCGAGGCCGACGAGCAGGGACTCGAGCAGGAACGTCGCCATGACGCTGCGCGGGCGGAAGCCGAGCGTGAGCAGCAGCGCGATCTCGCGCGTGCGCGCGGCCACCATGGCATCCATCGTGTTGATCGCGCCGAACACGGCACCGATCGCCATGATCGCCGTGACGAAGAACGCGATGAAGCGCAGCACCGTCGTGAGGAAGCCGGCCTGCTCGGTGAAGAACTGCGACTCGCGCTTCACGTCCACCTGCAGTCGTGGGTCCGCGTCCATACGCGCGACGAGTGCATCGAGGCCGTTCGGATCGGCGAGGCGCATCACGATCGACTGGTAGACAGGCCCGCGGAAGACGCTCATCAGCATCTCGCTGTCTCCCCAGACCTCGGACTCGAAGGCGCTGCCGTCGGCGGCGAAGTGTCCGACCACCGTGAAGTCCTGCTGGCCAAAGCGCAGGTGATCGCCGATCCGGGTGTCGCGCATGCGGCCGACCAGGCCGCGGCCGACGATGACCTCGGAGCGGCCCGGCGTGAAGTTGCGGCCCTCGATGATCTCGACCGCGTCACGGACGGCGAACGCCTCGGGTCCGACGCCGCGTACCGGCATGTGCGTCTCCGTGCCATTCGTGCGCGGTTTCGCGACGACGACATACACGTCCGCACTCGCTGCCGGCCGGCCGTCGGGCAGCTGCGCAATGCCCGGGTCGCTGCGGATGATCGCCGCGGTGTTGCGGTCGATGCCACTGGAAATCTCCGCATCGGCGCCATTGCGCAGGACGAGCACGTTGTCCGGTCGCCCCGTGGAGGCGAGCGCAGCACGGAACCCGTTCGCGAGCGCGAGCATGCCGATGAAGGTGACCACCACGAACGCGACGCCGAGTGCCGTCGTCAGGCTGGTCATCGGCCGCTGCAGCACGCTGCGCGCGCTGTAGACGAAGGGAATCTTCATGCGACGTACCTCAGCGCGTCGGTGACGCGCAGCCGGGCGGATTGCCAGGCGGGCACGGCACCGCTCGCGATCGCGATGACCACGGCAATGGCAAGCGCACTGAGCGCGGTACCCGGATCGACCTGCAGTCCGGGCACGAACCCGCCCATGTCGAACTCGGCGAGGTTGAAGACGAGCATTGCGCCGCCGAGGCCGAGCAGCAGGCCGAGCGCAGTGATCGTCCCCGCCTCGAGCAGCACCATTCTCAGCACGTCGCCATCCGTGAAGCCGATCGTCTTGAGAACGGCGATCTCGCCGAAGCGCTCGCGCGCGGACATCGCCATCGTGTTGCCTGCGACCATCAGGATCGCAAAGACGACGGCCATGCCGATCGCATTCAGGAAGAAGCCGATGTTCCCGTAGAGGCCGACGAACGCGAGGTTGAAGGCCTTCTCCGTCTGCGTCCGGGTCGCGTTCGAGGAGTTCTCCCACGAGGCATCGACTGCCTGCGCGATCGCGGGCGCAGCGGCCGGGTCGTTGACGGCGAAGACGTACCAGCCGGTGATGCCGTCGGCGCCCTGCGCGCGCGCGATCTCGTCCAGGTAACGGTGATGGAACATCATGGACGTCTGGTCGAAGCCCTTCCGGCCGGCCGTGTAGACACCGCGGATGTTGAACGTGTGCTCGCCGGGCCAGATCGTGCCGCTCAGGGTGACCGTCTGGCCGAGGCGCCAGCCGAAGCGCTCCATGGTCCGGACGCCGACGATGGCACCTGTGCGATCGGCCATCCACGCCTGCCGCTGCTCGTCGCTCAGAACGATTTCCGGGTACAGCTCGAGGTAGCTCTCGGCATCGACGGCGAAGTTCGCGAAGAAGTTGCGCGGATCCTGGTACACGCCACCGAACCAGCTCGCCCAGCTCACCGTCCCGATGCCCTCGTGACTCTCGATGCGCGCGCGGTAGGCGAGCGGTAGCGGGAACACGATGCCGAGCTTGTTCGTCGTGACGAGCCGCGACTCGCTGCCCACGTCACCCAGCGTCTGGAGCGTGTGGAGGAACGTGCGCAGCGTCACGAACAGGAAGAGGGCCACGCCCAGCCCGAGCACCGTGAGGACGGTGCGGCGTAGCCGGCGGCGCAGGTTCGCACCGACGATCGTCGCGCGTGTCATGGCGCGTCCCCGGCAGGGACCGCATCGCTGCGGTGCAGTGCAGCAGCGTCGAGCAGTGCGCCCTTCTCGAGGTGGAGCGTGCGGCCGGCTCGATCCGCGGCGCGTGGATCATGCGTGACCATGACGATCGTCTTGCCGAACTCCGTGTTCAGACGATGGAGCAGGTCGAGGATGTCCGATGCGGCGCGCGCGTCCAGGTCGCCAGTGGGCTCGTCCGCCAGGATGAGCGTGGGATCCGTCACGATCGCGCGCGCGATGCCGACCCGCTGCTCCTGCCCGCCCGAAAGCTGACGCGGGTAGTGCTGGACGCGGTCCTCGAGCCCGACCACGCGCAGCGCCGTCAGCGCATGCTCGCGCCGCTCCTTGCGGCCGAGCGGCGTCAGGAGCAGAGGCAGCTCCACGTTCTGCAGTGCGGTGAGCACCGGAATCAGATTGTAGAGCTGGAAGATGAAGCCGATGTGACGCGCACGCCATGCGCCCAGCTGCTTCGGCTTCAGGTGTGCGATGTCCTCACCCGCGACGACGATCGAGCCCGTGGTCGGCGAGTCGAGACCGGCCAGCAGGTTCAGCAGCGTCGATTTGCCACTGCCGGACGGCCCCATCAGCGCGAGGTACTCACCCTCGGCGATCGTCAGATCGACGCCCTCGAGTACGGTGAGCTCCTCGGCATCGCGATGGTACACCTTGCTCACGCCCCGGACTTCGACGAGCGGCGTCATGATTCACTCCTCGCGTTGTCTGCGATGCGCACCTTCGCCCCGTCGGTCAGCTCTGCCGGTGCGTCCACAATGATCGTCTCTCCGCCATTCAGGCCGCTCCGGATCTCGCGCTCGTCGCCCATCACGGGCGCGGCCTGGACCGCACGCCGCTCCGCGATGTCGTTGACCACGACCCACACGTAGTCCGCGCCGCCATCACTGCGCACCGCGGCGGCCGGAACCGTTACGCGCGACGGTGCCGCAGCCGCAGCGGAGTCGCCCGGCGCGCGGAACACGACGCGCGCACCCATCTCGGGGAGAATGCGTGCGTCGTCACTGTCGATCGCAACGAGCACGAGCACCGTGGCCTTCTGCCGGTCCGCGGTCGGCATGACCTGCCGCACATGGCCGGAAAACGTCTCGGACGGGTACGCGTCCAGCACGATGTCCGCGCCCTGGTCCTGGCGGATGCCGCCGATGTACGCCTCGTTCACGTCGACCTCCACCTCGAGCGTCGACAGGTCTGCCATGGTGACGACCGCGCCGCGGGTGAGGCCGCCGCCCGCGACTGCCGGCGCAACGACCTCGCCCACTTCGGCGTCCTTGCGCAGGATCGTTCCCGCAAACGGCGCCCGGATTACCGTGTTCTCGAGATTCGCGCGCGCAGACGCCTGCATCTGCCGCGCAGCCTCCAGGCGCGCCGCAGCGGCATGTACGCGCGATTGCGCCGTGCTCGCTGCCGTGCTCGCATCCTGCAGCGCCTGCTCGGCGACGAACGACTCCGCTCGCAGCCGCTCCATCCGCTCGAGCTCGCGCTGCGCCTGCGCCAGCAGTGCATTCGCCTCGTGCAGCGTCGCCTCCGCGGCAAGCGCTTCGGATGCCGCCTGCCGCACACCCGCCTCGAACTCGGCCGCTTCCAGCCGCGCCAGTACCGTCCCGGCCTCGACGCGGTCGCCTTCCTCGACACCGAGATAGGTCAGGCGACCGGGCAGCTTGGAGGAAACCGAGGCCTGTGTGCGCGCGACGACGTAGCCGTTTGCGGTCAGGCCGCCGGAACCACCGCCCCCGCGCAGCACTGCGGTCGCCGCACGAACCTCCACGACCGGCTGGCGCCGCAGCATGACCGCGGCGATGAGCAGCACGGCCAGCCCCAGCGCCGCAAAGACGATGAGCCGTCCGCGCCGACGGCGCTGCGGCGCGGGCTTCCCGCTCTCGCGGGAAATCCGCAGACCGGAAAGATCCGTGGAATTCACCAACCCTGGCCCTGTTCGACCGCTGCCGGCTAGGACGGACGGTCTGTGATCGTGGGAACGGCGGATTGCAGCTCGCTCGTCACTCTACGTTCGACGTGCGGGGGAGTGCAACGGTGACAAATGTCATGGGACACCGCGGGTGGCGCGGCGAGGGTGGAGCATCGTCCGGTGAGCCGTTCCCCTCAGCCCTCGATCACGGTGGCCGGACCGCGCTGGCCCGGCAGCCGAAACGCGCCCACCGCCGGCAGTTGCCCCGCCGCCCGTTCCATCCCACGTTCATGTGCCGGACCATCCTGAAATTCCACTGACTGGAGCATTCCCCGAAATGACGCGAGCACTTCTTCTGTGCGCGCTCGTCGGGCTCGGCTGTGCGTCGGCGCAGGCGTCGTCGTCGGCCACGCCCGCCCCGGACGCGCGCGACGAGACGGCGGCGGGCGACGTCGCATTCCCATCGACGTACGAGCCCGAAGCGGCGCCGGTCACGGTGATCCGCAACGCGACGATCCTGACGGCGACCGGTCCCCGCATCGAGAACGGCGCCGTGCTGATGCGCGACGGCGAGATCGTCGCAGTCGGCCGGAATGTGGATGCGCCGGCCGGTGCGGTCGTGATCGATGCGGCGGGGAAGTGGGTGACGCCGGGGCTGATCGATTCGCACTCGCACCTGGGCGACTATCCAGCACCGGGCGTGGATGCCGTGAGCGACGGCAACGAGGCGGTGAGCCCGAACACGGCGGAGGTGTGGGCGGAGCACTCTGTGTGGCCGCAGGATCCGCAGTTCGAACTCGCGCGCGCGGGCGGGATCACCGCGTTGCAGATCCTGCCGGGCTCGGCGAACCTGTTCGGCGGCCGCGGCGTGACCGTGAAGAACGTGCCGTCCGTGACGGTGCAGGCGATGAAGTTCCCGGGCGCGCCGCACGGGCTGAAGATGGCGTGCGGCGAGAATCCGAAGCGGGTGTACGGCAACCGCGGGGGCCCCTCCACGCGCATGGGGAACGTGGCCGGATACCGCGCGGCGTGGATCCGTGCGGAGCGCTACCGCGACGACATGGCGGAATGGCGCGAGAACGGTGCGGATCCGGAGGATCGGCCGAACCGTGACCTGGAGCTGGAGACGCTCGCAGGTGTGCTGAACGGCGAGATCCTGGTGCAGAACCATTGTTATCGGGCCGACGAGATGGCGCAGATGATCGACATTGCCGACGAGTTCGGCTACGAGATCGCGTCCTTCCATCATGGCGTCGAGGCGTACAAGATCCGGAACATGCTGCGGGAGCGGGAGATCTGCGGCTCGCTGTGGGCGGACTGGTGGGGCTTCAAGCTCGAGGCGTACGACGGCATCAAGCAGAACATCGCGCTGCTGGAGGACGCGGGTGCCTGCGCGATCGTGCACTCCGACGACGCACAGGGCATTCAGCGGCTGAACCAGGAGGCGTCGAAGGCGATGGCCGCGGGCAACCACGACGGCATCTCGATCTCCTACGAGGATGCGATCCGCTGGATCACGATCAACCCTGCGAAGGCGATCGGCGTCGACGACATGACGGGCTCGCTCGAGGCGGGCAAGATGGCCGACGTGGTGATCTGGGACGGCGATCCGTTCAGCGTCTACACGAAGGCGGAAAAGGTCTTCGTGGATGGTGTGCTACTGTACGACCGCACGGATCCGCGCACGCACCGGAAGAGTGATTTCATGCTTGGCAACACGGCGGAGGTGATCCGATGAGCAGGATTTCGCGGATGCGGCGCACGCTTGCGGTCGGGACCGGTCTGCTGCTGGTCGCTGCCGGTGCGCAGGCACAGACGACGGCCATCACGAACGCGCGCATCCACACGATCAGCGGACCGGTGATCGAGAGCGGCACGGTCGTGATCCGCGACGGCCGCATTGCCGCCGTCGGTGCGGACGTGGAAGCGCCGGAGAACGCGCGCGTCATCGACGCGCGCGGCCGGATCGTCACGCCCGGGTTCTTCGATGCGTCGACATCGCTCGGCATCGTGGAGATCGGCGGTATCAGCGGCACGAACGACGCCGCCACGTCGGAGGATCGGCTGACCGCCGCATTCAACGTGGCCGACGCGCTGAATCCGCTCGCGACCGCGATCCCGGTGACGCGCGTGGAAGGCATCACGCGCGCAGTCCTCGTGCCCGGCGGCTTCAGCTCGATCCTGCGCGGCCAGGGCGTACTGATCCATCTGGACGGCGACCGTGCCGCCGGCATGCTCGTACGGAATCCGGTCGGCATCTACGTCACGCTGGGCGAGTCGGGCGCGAACCGCGCGGGCGGCTCGCGCGCCGCGGCGATGCTGCTGCTGCGCGAGGCGCTGCAGGACGCGCGTGACTACGGCGCGAACCGCAACGCGTTCCTGGCGGGGAACCGGCGCGACTACGCGCTCTCGCGCCTCGACCTGGAGGCGCTCCAGCCGGTGCTACGGCGGGAGGTGCCGCTCATCATCAGCGTCGACCGTGCGGCCGACATCCTGAATGTGCTGCGCTTTGCCGGGGAGCAGAACGTGCGCATCATTCTCTCGGGCGTCGAGGAGGGCTGGATGGTTGCCGAAGACCTGGCCGACGCGAACGTGCCGGTCATCATCAATTCCATGGACAACATCCCGGGCTTCGACAACCTGGGCGCAACGCTCGAGAACGCCGCCCTGCTGCATGATGCGGGCGTGACGGTCATGCTGTCGTCCTTCGACGGCAGCAACGTGCGCAACCTGCGGCAGGTCGCGGGCAATGCCGTGAGCTACGGCATGCCGTACGAAGCGGCGCTCGCGGCCGTGACGGAAGTGCCCGCCACGGTGTTCGGCATTGCCGACCGCTATGGTACGCTCGAGGTCGGCCGCGATGCCGATGTCGTCGTCTGGTCGGGTGATCCGTTCGAGTTCTCGACCTCAGCCGACATCGTCTTCATCCGTGGCCACGAACAGCGCAAGGAAACGCGCCAGCAGGAGCTGTTCGAGCGCTACCGGGCGGACAGCTACTGATCGGCGAGCCGCAGTGGACGAGCAGCGACATCGTCCGCTGCGGCCTGCCGGGGTTCATCTTACCTGCGCAGCTCCGCCAGGGCGGATGCCCGCTCCAGTGCGTCCGCGAGATCGCACGTCAGGTCGTGTACGTCCTCGATGCCCACGGAGAGTCGCAGCAGGTCGTCCGTGATCCCGGCCGTGCGCCGCGCCGCCGCATCCATTGACGCGTGGGTCATCGTGGCAGGGTGTGCGACGAGGCTCTCGACACCACCCAGCGACTCGGCGAGCGTGAAGCAGCGAAGCCCTGCGAGGAAGGCTGCGACGCCCTTCATCCCGCTCTTCAGCTCGAGACTCACCATGGCACCGAAGCCGCGCTGCTGACGACGCGCCACGTCATGTCCGGCGTGCGCCGGAAGTGACGGGTGATGGACCGCGCGCACTGCGTCGTGGTTGTCGAGCAGCTCCACGATCCGGAGCGCGTTCGCCTCGTGTACGCTCATGCGCGCGTGCAGTGTGCGCACGCCGCGCTGCGTCAGGTAGCTGTCGAACGGCGAGCCCGTGACACCGAGGCAGTTCGCCCACCACCCGATCGCCTCCGCAACCGCCGCGTCGCGCGCGACTACGGCGCCGCCCACGACATCGCTGTGCCCGTTCAGGTACTTCGTCGTCGAATGCACGACCAGGTCCGCCCCATGGTCGAGCGGCGTCTGGAGCGCTGGTGACAGGAACGTGTTGTCCACGACGACGAGCGTGCCGCTCTCGTGTGCGGCGCGGGCGAGTGCGGCAACGTCCGTGATGCGCAGCAGCGGATTACTCGGTGTCTCGATCCACAGCATGCGCGGGCGCTGACGCCGGACGAGCGAGGCCGCATCGGGCAGCGTGAGGTCGGCGAGCTCGAGATCGAAGGCACCGCGACGGGCAAGCGCCGTGATCAGCCGGTGCGTGCCGCCATACGCGTCGTGTGCCGCGACCAGCAGGTCGCCGGGTTGCAGCAGGTGCAGCGTCGCCGTGATGGCGGCCATGCCGGTCGCCGTGACGATGCCCGCAGCGCCGTGCTCGAGCGCTGCGATCGTTTCCGCGAGCGTATCCCGCGTCGGATTACCGGAGCGCGTGTAGTCGTAGCGGCGCTTCTGGTGGAGTCCCTCGAAGGAGAACGTGCTGGACAGGTGAATCGGTGCGATCACCGCGCCGTGCTGCGCGTCCGCGCCGATTCCCGCCCGAGCGGCGAGGGTCGCGGCGCCGACGGATGCGTGAGCGGCGGACACCGGCGCGGCGTATCCGGTCGCGGGCGCACGATCCACCTCGTCCGTGTGTGCACCCACGGCTGGCGCTGCGAGCGCGGCGCCCAGGACCTCACTCACGGCCGACGCTTCCTTCAGGAAGCCGTCGTGCCCGAAGCGAGTGCGCAGCGTGTACAGCCGCGCGCGGCCGCCGAGTGCGCCCCTCAGCGCACGCATGTCAGCCGGCGGCACGAGGGCGTCGGAATCGAATGCGACGAGTGTCGTCGGCGCGCGCACTCGCGCCGGATCGACGTCGTGCAGGTCGAGCGATTCCAGGAGCGTCAGCACGGACTCAGCCGCCACGTCTGCGGCGTAGCGGGCTGCGTGATGGTCCAGGTACTCGTCGACCGGAAACCGGGCGCACCCCTCCGCGGTCGGTCGGCGCGCAAAGCGCTGCGCGAACTCGTCGGCGGTGCGGTATGTCGTCATCGCGAGTGCGCGCGCGACGCCCACCGCCGCCGTGCCGGTACCCGCCTCGAGTCCGAGGCGCACGATCCTGCGCTGCACGGAGCGCCAGGCGGTGGCCAGCGGGTGGGGCCGGTGCGCCGCGCACAGGACGATCAGCCGCTCCAGGCGCTCGGGCGCGGCTGCCGCCAGCGCGAGCGCGACCATGCCGCCGTAAGATGCGCCGACGATTGCGTGGGCGCGCGCAATGCCGAGCTCGTCGAGGGCATGAGTGACGACACGCGCCTGGTCTGTAGTGGTCAACGCCGGCCAGTCCCCGTCGAACGCCGGGCGCGAGGAGTCACCGCGGCCGCCGAGGTAGTCGATGCCGATCAGCCGCCACGCAGCGGGATCGAGCGCCGCGCCGGTCCCCACGACGCCCGGCCACCAGCCGCTGCCCGGCACATCCGCGTGCGGTAGCAGCGCACGCGTCGCGGAGATGCCGCCCAGCACCACGACCGCGGGCGCGTCCTCGGGCCCGAAGGCACTGTATGCGATGCGCACGTCGCGCAGCTCGCCGTTCGTACAGGAGAGACGGTGCAGCCCGCAGTACCGATCCGAAGCGGGCGGTGCGGCGATGGCAGTCAGCACGCTCATCGCGATCCTCCTGCGTGCACGAGTGCCGCACTGCGACGGCTCGAGCCCAGTGACACGACGTCGCGCCAGAGCGCCTCGGCGGTTGCTGCAGCGCCGAGACCGCCGCCCAGGTGCAGCCGTCGCTCGTCGCTCGTCAGCTCGTAGCGGTAGACGACGCGGCCGACTGGCGCGGCGAGCACGGACGTGCGCGCGACTTCCTCGTACCCGACCTGCAGGCCCGCCGCACTCGCGCGCGCGACGAGGCGCGTCGTCGCACCACGCGCCACGCGCGAGCGCACGACCTCCGGATCGAGTGCGCGGATGTCCTCGCAGGCGATGCCCTCGGGATCGATGCGCTCACCGAGCAGCGCGCCGGCCACGATCGCGAGCTTGACGGCCGCGTCGCGGCCGCGCAGGTCGAGCTCGGCGTCGCTCTCGAGGTAGCCGCGCTGGCGCGCCTCCTCGATGCCCTGCGTGAGCGTGCCGCCGCGCTCGACGCACTCCAGGATCACGGTCGTCGACGCATTGCCGACGAGAGTGGCCGAGCGCCACCGGCGCCGCAGCTCGGGCAGCTCCCGCACGAACGCCTGGCCCGTGCCGCCCAGTACCGCGTTGCAGCCGACGCGCGCCCCGGGCGCGCCGAGCCAGCGCGCAGCGCATTCGGCGAGGGCGTCCTTGGCGGCCAGTGCGAGGGCGGAACCGCGCTCGAGAACCTCCTCGAGCAGCGCCGGCCAGTGCGGGCGGTCCGCGCTCGTCGCCGTCGCATCCACGACGAGCGCCGCGTGGATGCCGGTGAGCGCCGCCTCCGAAGGGACCGTCCACGCGCCCGGCCAGGCCCGCAGCGGGCGTCCTGCGGCCTTCCAGGCCAGGATCCGAAGGGGATCGAGGCCCGTCTGGGAGGCGACCGTGGCCCCCGAGTCCGTCACCGCGACGAGCCGCCGCCCGCTCATCGCCAGATGCTGCAGCAGCGCCCTGCCCACGCCGCCTGCGCCCAGCAGGTGCACCGTGCCCGCCCCGGGCGACGTGCCTGTCGTCCTGTGCGCGTCGAGTGCCGTTCCCGCCGTACCTGTTCCCGCACCGATCTCCTTCATGACGAACCTCGTTCTCGTAATTGGTGTGCTGCGCCACCGGGCGCAAAAAAAGCCGGCCCCCTCCGAGGAGAGGGCCGGCTCGTTTCGTGTGCGGTCGCTCTTCAGCGTGCACGACGACGGCGGTCCGTGTCTCCTCCTGGAGGCGCGGTCCAGCGCATCATCATCATCATCATGCCGTTGAGCGTTCTGATCATCGTCCTCGTCCGCCTGAAAAAAACGACGGCCCGGGCAGGTGCAACCCCGCCGGGCACTGCACTTTAGCAAGTTGTTTAACGTGGCTGCAACCGGCGGCAAATGACCACGGTCGCGACTTGTAGGAATGAAATAGGCCCCGCGGCGCCGCCCGTCAAGGCGCCGGGCAGAGCCGTGCGTCAGAGGAGCCGGTCCGAGGGGATCGGGCGGATGCGGTATGGCCCGGTTCCGCTCGCGCGCGTACGCGGGCGCGCGCGGGCACCACGCGCGCGAACCGGGGTATCAGGAACGACTGCCGGGTGGACTCCCGGATCCGTAGACAGGACCGAAACCGCCGGGCTGCGCCCCGGACTGACCCGTGAGACGGAGCATCGATGTCGAGCACGCCGCCGGAATTCGTTTCCAAGGTTCTGCCGCGCCTGATCGAGGACGAGATGAGGGACTCGTTCCTCGACTACTCCATGAGCGTGATCGTCCAGCGCGCGCTTCCGGACGTGCGCGACGGGTTGAAGCCGGTTCACCGGCGGATCCTGTACGCCATGTCGGAGGCGGGCCTGTCGGCGGGCCGACCGTACAAGAAGAGCGCGACCGTCGTCGGTGACGTGCTGGGCAAATACCACCCGCACGGTGATATGGCGGTGTACGAGGCGATGGTCCGGATGGTCCAGGACTTCTCGCTGCGTTACCCGCTCGTGGACGGGCAGGGGAACTTCGGCTCGATCGACGGCGACAACGCGGCCGCATACCGGTACACGGAGGCGCGGCTGACGCGCCTGGCGGGCGAGCTGCTGGCGGACATCGACAAGGAGACCGTCGCTCATACGGCGAACTTCGACGATCGTCTGCAGGAGCCGACCGTCCTGCCCGCGAAGTTTCCGAATCTGCTCGTGAACGGCAGCAGCGGCATCGCCGTCGGCATGGCGACGAACATCCCGCCGCACAACCTGCGCGAAGTGATCTCCGCCTGTGTGCACCTCATCGACAATCCGGACGCCACGGTCAACGACCTGATGCGGCACGTGAAGGGCCCGGACTTCCCGACTGCCGGCTACATCTGCGGCTTCGAGGGGGTTCGCGATGCCTACCAGACGGGACGTGGCCGGCTGGTCATGCGGGCGAAGGTGGACATCGAGGAACCTGACCACGGCAAGCCGCGCCTCATCGTGACGCAGATTCCGTTCATGGTGAACAAGTCGCGCATGATCGAGCAGATCGCCGGACTGGTGCGCGAGAAGAAGGTGACCGAGATCACGGATCTGCGCGACGAGTCGGATCGCGACGGGATCCGCGTCGTCATCGAGCTGAAGCGGGACGCGATCGCGCAGATCGTGCTGAATCAGCTCTACAAGCACACGCAGATGCAGTCCACGTTCGGCGTGATCATGCTGGCGCTGGTCGACGGCGTCCCGAAGATCATGGACCTGCGCGAGATGATCCAGCACTTCGTGGATCACCGCCACGACGTCGTCACGCGCCGTGCGGAGTACGAGCTGCGGCATGCGCTCGAGCGCGAGCACATCCTCGAGGGGCTGAAGATCGCCGTCGATCGGATCGACGACGTCATCGCGCTCATCCGCGCTGCTGACGACGCCGAGCAGGCGAGCCTTCAGCTGCAGGAGCGCTTCGGCCTGTCCGAGCGGCAGGCGAAGGCGATCCTCGACATGCGTCTCGCGCGTCTCACCGGGCTGGAGCGTGAGAAGCTGGAGCAGGAGCTGGGTGAGGTGCGTGCGACGATCGCGGAGCTGCGCGACATCCTGCAGAATCGCGAACGGCGCATGGAGATCATCAAGGGCGAGCTGCAGGCGATCGCAGACCAGTACGGCGACGAGCGGCGCACGCAGCTCACCGACCTGAACATGCTGTCCATCGAGGACCTGATCGCCGACGAGGAGATGGTGATCACGGTGTCGCACACCGGCTACGTCAAGCGGCTGCCGCTGTCGACGTACCGCGCGCAGCGGCGCGGCGGTCGCGGCCTGCAGGGCATGGAGACGAAGGAGGAGGACTGGGTCGAGCATCTCTATACCGCCACGATGCACGACTACCTCATGGTGTTCACCGCACAGGGGCACTGTTACTGGCTGAAGGTGCACGAGATCCCGACGGCGAGTCGCTCGGCACGCGGCAAGCCTCTGGTGAATTTGCTCTCGCTTCGGCCGGATGAGCAGGTGGCCGCCATCGTTCCGGTCCGCGAGTTCGATGCGCAGCGCAGCCTGATGTTCGTGACGCGGCGCGGTACCGTGAAGAAGACGTCGCTGGCCGCCTACCGGCACGTGCGCGTGGTCGGCGTCAATGCCATCAACATCGATGAGGGCGACGAGCTGATCGACGTGCAGATCACGGGTGGGAACGACGAGGTCGTGCTCGCGACGCGCGACGGCATGGCGATCCGCTTTCACGAGGGGGACGTGCGGGGCATGGGCCGCACGGCGACCGGCGTGCGCGGGATCCGGCTGCGTGGCGACGACATCGTAATCGGCATGGTCGTGGTGCGTGACGAGAGCGAGGCGGAGGCGACGCTGCTCGTCGTCACGGAGAACGGCCGCGGCAAGCGAACGGACGTGGACGAGTACCGCCTGCAGGGCCGCGGCGGCCAGGGCGTGATCAACTTCCGCATCAGTGCGGCGACCGGGAAGGTCGTGGCGATCAAGGCGGTGTACCCGGATGATGAGCTGATGGTGATTACGCGTCGGGGCATCGTGAACCGGCAGCGCGTGAACGAGATTCGGGTGATCGGCCGCAACACGCAGGGCGTGCGCGTCATTGCGCTCGACGAAGGGGACCGGATCATGGACGTTGCACGCGTGGTCGCGGACGAGGACGCCGAGCTGGCAGAGGCGACCGGCAATGGTACGCACCCGCCGACGCTCGACGTGCCCGCGCCGGACTACATCGACGAGTCGAGTGACGAGCCCGCGTTCGCGGCTGGCAGTGTCGAGGAGGTGCAGGACGAGGACGATCCCGTCGATGAATGAGCTGGTCGGCGCCTCGGCGATTCGCGCCGCGGCGGAGCGGCTGCAGGGCGTGATCACCACCACGCCCCTGCTTCCTGCCCAGTGGATCGATGACGAGGTCGGCGGCATCACCCGGCTGAAGTGCGAGAACCTGCAGCGCGCTGGCGCGTTCAAGATCCGCGGCGCCTACAATGCCGTCGCGTCGCTCGCGGAGGAGGCACGCAGCCGGGGCGTCATCGCGTACTCGTCCGGGACTCATGCGCAGGGCGTCGCGCTCGCAGCGCAGCTGTTCGGCGTGCGCGCCGTCGTCGTGATGCCGACCACGGCGTCGCGCGTGAAGCTCGAGGGGGCGCGCGCCCTGGGCGCGGAAGTCGTGCTCGAGGGCACCACGTCGGTCGAGCGGCAGGCACGGGCGGAAGCGATCGCCGCCGCTGAAGGACTCACGATCATCCCGGCATTCGACGACGCGCGCGTGATCGCCGGCCAGGGAACCGTGGGTGTCGAAATTCTGGATGCCTGGCCGGACGTGGAGGCCGTGCTCGTGCCGGTCGGGGGCGGCGGCCTGATCAGCGGGATCGCAGCGTGGATCAAGCATGAGCGGCCGGACTGCCGTGTGATCGGCGTGGAGCCGGAGCGTGCGAATGCCATGGCGCAGTCGATCGCAGCACGCCGACCCGTACAGATCGAGCCGCAGCCCACCATCGCGGACGGGCTGAAGCCGGTGCGGCCGGGCGACCTGAACGTCGCGCATGCGCTCGCCCACGTCGACGACGTCGTGACCGTCACGGATGACGCCATCATCGATGCGACTACGCACCTGCTGCGCCGCAGCAAGCTCGTGGTCGAGTTTTCGGGTGCGGCGACGGTCGCCGCGCTCCTCTCCGGTGCCTGGAGCGCGCGTGGCGCGCGCACAGTGGCAGTGCTCTCCGGAGGCAATCTCGATCCCGTGCGTGCACTGGAGCTGATGGCGCTGGCGGCGGAGGTTCCACCCACACTGCCGGCGGTCTGAGTCATCGCTGGCTCGATGCTTGCCCGCTCCAGGCGCACATGAGGAGCGATACCATGCCGCAGCGATTCTTGCCGCGCATCGCCCTGACCACGACGAACGTCGAGGCGGGCGGCTCCTATCAACGCCCCTCGCTGTTCCTCTACGAGAGCTACCTGATCGCCCTGCAGGCGGTTGGCCTCGCACCCGTGCTGCTCACGCCCGCGCATTCGAGCGACTCGATTCGCTCGATTCTGCAGGACTGCGCCGGCCTGGTGCTGACCGGCGGCGAGGACGTGGAGCCGTCGCGCTACGGTGAGCGGCCGAGTGCCGCGCTCGGCAGTGTGAACCGGCGGCGCGACGACATGGAGTTCTGCGCTCTCGAGCTCGCGCTGGAGCAGCAGCTGCCGGTGCTCGGGATCTGCCGCGGCGCGCAGGTGCTGAACGTCGCGCTCGGCGGCACCCTCTATCAGGACATCGCCACGGAGCGGCCCGGCGGGCTGTCGCACCGTCAGAAGGAGCCCTGGGGCCAGCGCAGCCACTGCGCGACGGTCGTTGCCGACTCGCGGCTGCACGCGATCGTCGATGCGGACGAGCTCTTCATCAACTCCTATCACCACCAGGCGATCCGTGACGTGGCGCCGTCACTGCAGGTGGTTGCACGTGCCGAGGACGGCATGGTCGAGGCGGTCGAAGGGCGCGATCATCCATGGCTGCTCGGTGTGCAGTGGCATCCCGAACGCTATGAGGCGTCCACGCCCGACACGGATCCGGACCGCCGACTCTTCCATGCATTTGCCGCAGTCGTCGAAGGCGTGAGCCCGTCACGCGGGCGAGCAGGCGATCTCTCCCTGCGCACGTGAACCGGGTGCCGGCACCATCCGCACTCGTGAACGGTCTGCGCATCGGTCATGCGACGGATGCGCATGCCCGTACTGGGTGCACGGTGCTGCTCGGTCCCTTTCGTGGTGCGGTCACCCTGCGCGGCCTGGCAACGGGCACACGCGAGCTGGACGCGCTCTCGCCCACGCACCTCGTGCCCGCAATCGACGCGGTCCTCCTGACCGGCGGCTCCGCCTTCGGCCTCGCCGCCGCCGATGGCGTCATGCGCTGGCTGGAGCGGGCCGGTGTGGGGTTCGACACGGGCGTTGCGCGCGTGCCGATCGTGCCAGCCGCAGTGATCTTCGATCTCGGTGCGGGGGATCCGTCGCGCCGGCCGGACGCAGCCATGGGAGAAGCCGCGTGCGAGGACGCCGGGACGAGCGGTATCGAGGAGGGCGCGGTCGGCGCAGGCACGGGCGCGACGACGGGCAAGCTGCTGGGCCCGGCGCGCGCATCCCGAGGCGGGCTGGGCATCCACACGATCCGCTCCGATGGCCTCGCGCTCACCGGCGTCGCCGTGGTGAACGCGCTCGGTGATGTGCGCGACGCGAGCGGCGCGATCATCGCCGGTGCACGCGATGAAAGCGGCGCATTCGCCGATGGCGAAGCGCTCGTGCGCAGTGGAGCGCTGCGCGACGCGGACGTACGCCAGCGGCCGCCCGGCACGAACACGACGCTCGCCGCTGTCGTGCTCGACGCACCGCTTACACGCGCAGCGCTGCAGACGATCTCGCACGTCGCTGCAAACGCGCTCGCCCGCCGTATCACTCCCGTGAATACGCCGTTCGACGGCGACGTCATTTTCGCCCTCACGACGTCACTCGAGACGCGTGAGCTGAGTGCGGCGGAGCTGCTCGGACTGGGCGTGCGCGCTGCCCATGCGCTCGAGATCGCGATCGAGAGGGCGGTGACGGTGTAGCGTGGCGCTTCGTTCTGCGTTCGTCGTGGACGCACGTCTGCAAACAGCATTAACCACAGAGCCCGCGGAGTACACGGAGACGGAGTCATGCAGACCGTTCTCGGCCCGTCTGACATACGGATCCTGGTCAACACACGGCAGGCGCATGCTCCGGTGCGGTGATGCCAGGGCTCTGCCGCGGCGTTGGTGCAAAGGGGCGTGCGAGTGAAGCGCGTCCGCCGCTCTATGCGCTCTGAGCGCTCTGTGGTGAAAGGTCGTTCGCTTACGGCGGACTGCCCGCTGTATCCGGCGGCGCAGCAACCGTATCGGCGGGTGGGGGCGCGGAATCGGGACGTGACGGTGGCGCGGCGGCGTCGCCGGATTTCGCCTCGTCGTCGTCCTCGAGCCGTTCGCCGATGACGGCCGGCTCGTCGACCTCCACGCCGGGCGGCTCCTGGGGGACGGTTTCCACAGGGCCGGTGCCGCCGAGGCGCTGGAGGATCAGGTCGCGCCGCCACGCCATCCGGCCGGGCTTGCGGTCCGGGTTCGAGGTGAGTGGGTGTGGCAGGGTGGCGGCGAGACTGGCGGCCTGCGTGCGCGACAGGTCGGCGGCCGAGCGACCGAAATAGTGCTGTGCAGCGGCCTCGACACCGAAGATGCCCGGTCCCAGCTCGGCGGTGTTCAGGTACAGCTCCAGGATGCGATCCTTGGAAAGAAAGCGCTCCAGGCGGCGCGCGACGATGAGCTCCTCGAGCTTGCGCAGCAGGGAGCGATCGCTCGAGAAGTACATGTTCTTTGCGAGCTGCTGCGTGATCGTGCTGCGGCCGCGAATCTTTTCCGAGTTGCTGCGGTAATAGCGGAGCGCATCGAAGAGGGCGCGGTAGTCGGCCGGGCTGAAAACGCTGAAGTCATCGTCGCCGGTCCACTGCACCTCTTCGGCGAGTGCGAGCCAGTCGATGCCGCCGTGGTCGTAGAAGCGGCCGTCCTCGGCGACGATGGCTGCGCGCCGCATGGCCGGTGCAATGGCATCGAGCGGGACGGGGCGATAGTCGATCCCGAAGTCTGCGTCGGCGGGCGCCTCCGCCTCGCGCATGCGCATGAAGGCAGTGGAATCCGGCGTGCGGAAGCGGAGCATGACGGGCCAGGGGGCCGTGAGCATCCAGAACCAGAGTGCGCCGAGCGCCGCGAGCGGCAGGGCGAGCAACAGCCGTTTCATCATTCCGGCATGACCATGCGCAAGCTGATCCTTTTCGATATCGATGGCACGCTGCTGAGTGCACGTGGTGCACCGCGCCGTGCATTTCACCGGTCCATGCTGGAAGTGTATGGCACGGCGGGGCCGATTGCCACGCACACGTTCAGCGGGAAGACGGACCCGCAAATTGCGCGCGAGCTGCTGCAGGCGGACGGCTGGCATGACGAAGCGATCGATGAGCGCCTGCCGGCCCTGTGGGACTGCTATGTGCGCGAGCTGACGCACGAGCTGAACGCGCCGGAGCATGAGACCCGCGTCTTTCCCGGCGTACGCGTGCTGCTGGACGCGCTGGCGGGTGAGGCGGCGGCAGTGGTCGGCCTGCTCACGGGGAACATCGCGCCGGGCGCGGCGCTGAAGCTCGCGTCCGCCCGGATCGATGCGCGCACGTTCCGTTTCGGCGTGTACGGCTCCGACTGCGAGCAGCGCGACGGCCTGCCGCCGGTCGCCGTGCAGCGCGCGCATGAGCTGACCGGCGTCGAGTTCGGTGGACGGGACGTCGTCGTGATCGGGGACACGCCGAACGACGTGACCTGCGGCCGGGCGCTCGGCGTCACCGCCGTGGCGGTCGCGACCGGCAGCCACGACGACGCGGCACTCCAGGCCGCAGGAGCGGACGTCGTCTTCCCCGATCTCAGTGATACCGCGGCCGTGCTGGACGTGCTGCTCGCCTGACTTTACCCGGACGCCGCCCGCGAGTAGGTTGGCGGCATACTCGACCAGGAGAACCATCGTGGCGAAAGCGAAGAAGCCGGCGCGCTCCGGCCCGCAGACCTTTTACTGGATCCTCGGCATCGTGGCCGTGCTGGGTGTTGGCGCGATCGCACTCGCGACGATGCGCGGCGGCAGCGGCGGCATGGTCACCGAGCCGCTCGATCTGGGTGAGATTCCGGATGCGAGTGCTCTGCTCGAGCGGGCGCAGGGTGTGGCCGTGGGACCGGACAGCGCACCGATCAAGGTGCTCGTGTTCAGCGACTTCATGTGCCCGGGCTGCAAGCACTGGGCGCTCAACGTCGAGCAGCCGCTCAAGGCCGACCTCGTCGAGAGCGGCCAGGTTCAGCTCGTCTACTACGACTACCCGCTCGCAAACCATCCGCACTCGTTCATCATGTCGCGTGCAGCCCGCTGTGCCGGAGACCAGGGCAAGTTCTGGGAGTACCATGACCTGGCCTTTGCGCAGCAGGAAAACTGGTCCTTCAGCCAGTCCACGCCGACCGCGCTGATGCGCGAGTACGCAGTTACGCTCGGCCTCGATGAAGACCAGTTCGGACAGTGCCTGGAGAGCGACGCGCACGCCGAGACCGTCACGGCAAACCAGATGCTCGGCGTCCAGCTCGGCGTCCGCGCGACGCCGACGGTGTTCGTGAACGGACGGCAGCTTCAGCAGTGGGGCGCATACGACGACGCCAAGGCGGAGATCCTCGGCCACAGCGGCGCGGCAGCAGGCAGCTGACCGGGATGGCCGCAGGCGAGCACACCTACCGCGTTCCCGATGCCGCACCAGCGCCGGAGGATGGCGCGGCACCACCCGCGAGCCGCATGGTGGCCGCGGTGCTTGCTCTGGTCGGGGTGCTCATTTCGATCTACATGCTGCTCTACCACCTCGGCGTGATCGGGTCGATCGTGTGCGGTACCGGCGGCTGCGAGCGCGTTCAGAACTCGCCCTGGTCCAGCTTTGCGGGTGTGCCCGTGCCACTGATCGGTCTGCTCGGCTACGGCGCACTGCTCGTCGTGGCTCTGCTCGGATTGCAGCCGCGCTTCCTCGACGATCGCCGCATCGCGATGCTGCTCCTCACCGGTGCCGTCATCGGCTTCGCGTTCTCGGCGTACCTGACGTACCTGGAGGCATTCGTCATTCATGCCTGGTGCCGCTGGTGCCTCGTCTCGGCAGGGTTGAGCCTCCTGCTGCTGCTGGCGGCCCTTCCTGAGGTCGCGCGAATGCGCGCCAGCACGGCGCCCGGACGCGGGAGGATTTCGTGAGCGACAAGCGCGTGCCCGTTCGACTCGTATTCGCCGACCGCGGCTGCTTCCATGAGCTGGTCGTGCAGCTGCCCGCCAGCGTGCTCGCGCGCTACGACCGCATCATCGATGCGCTGCGCGAAGATCTCGAGATCACAGGGGAGATCTACATCGACAAGGGCAGACTGGTCGCGGCGTACCGGGAGGGGGAGTAGGCCGACGGTCCCGCTGGCGTGCTCGCTCGGGGCGGGTGCCTGGGCTCTCCAGCGTCCGGTGCCGGCTTGGTGCGCGGCATCTCAACCCACCCGAACACCCTTCACCACAGAGCCCGCTGAGTGGTCCCGTCCGCGCCTCATGCGCGCCACGCGACACGCTACTCCTTCTTCTCCTTCTCCAGCGCGCGCTCCAGGATCTCCTGCCACTCCTCGAAGGTCTTCAGTCCGACGACAGAGCGCTCGTTGTTGATGATGAACATCGGCGTGCCGGTCACGCGCGTGCTCGCTGCGAAGATGACATCCGCGAGGATGAGACCGGCGACGCGGTCGTCGCGCACGCAGGCGTCATACGGCTCGGCCGGAACCCCGAGCTCACGCGCGTACCGTGCGAAATCTGCGGCCGGATCGTTCGATGCGGTCCATTCCGCCTGGGTTGCGAAAATGCGGTCGTGCATGGACCAGAATTCGTCGCCGACGGCCCCCGCGCACAGGGACGCCTCCGAGGCGGTCCACGCATGAATATGGTTCGGCATCGGCAGGTGAACGAACACCCACTGTACGCGGCCCGTGCGGATGAAGGCGCTGTCGATGCGCGGATAGACGTTGCGCGCGAACTCGGCGCAGAACGGACACTGGAAGTCGGCGATCTAGTAGACGAGCACGGCGGCGGCCGGTGGCCCCTTCATGCGGCTCCGCGAGGCGCGCTCGAAAAGACTGTCGCTCTGCGCCGCAGCGGATCCGGGCAGGGCGCAGCTCGCCAGGACGGCGATCAGGGCGAAGCGCACGAGCGAACGTGACGGCATCTACAGACTCCTGCCATTCTCGAAGACGGACTCCGGACCATGATTGATCTTTGCTTTCCGGCCGTTTCCGACATGCGGCCATGAACGCCCGCGGCAGCGAGCGCGCGCCGGCCTGACCCTGCTCGAATCGGCCAAAGGTTAATTATCAATCATGGTCCGGGTGTACACCCCCTCAGCGCGGAACGTGCCTTCGTGCGCGCTCGAGCGTCCATTCGCCGACGATCGGCGGCGGCCAGCCTCCGGTCCGCGCCGCCGCGAGGAGGCCTTCCGCCTCGCTCCGGGCGCGTGCCGCGGCGGCATCATCGATGGCACCGGCCTCCAGTGCGGCGGCCAGCTCGTCCTCGTCGAGGATGCGCGCTGCGCCCGTTCGGGGCTGCCAGACGTCCAGAAACAGGTCGGTCGTCCGCCAGACGCTGCCCTGTATGCCCTGAACGGGGGTGAGCACGTTCGCGTACAGTCCGGTGAACGCACCGGCGCGCGTGTGGAACCGGCCGATGTCGTGCCAGGCGTCGGCGAACGTGAACCAGACGATCGGCGCGCCTGGCTCGAGCGCGGTCTCGCCGTCGATGTTCATCGGCTGCCGGAGGGTAGCGGATTCGAGCAGCGTGACGACGCACGAGGGCGTGCGGTGGACGACGCGCTGCTCGAAGCGCTCGTCGCGGTCTTGCGGTCTGTGGTAGTGGATGACGACGCGTTCCGCGCTCACGCGCGCGCACCTGCCATGTAGAAGCCACGCCCCTCCTGCGCGTACCGGCGCAGGAGCGGCGCCGGCTCGAAGCGCGGACCGAAACGATCCGAGAGATCCTGGAGGCGCTGCACGATGCTGGGCAGTCCGCGCGCGTCTGCGTAGCGCAGCAGCCCGCCACGGAAGGGCGGGAAGCCGGTGCCGGTGATCATCCCCAGGTCCACGTCCCCCGGCCCGCGCACGATGCCGTCGTCGAGCACACGCGCGGCTTCGTTCACCATGGCGAGCACGGTGCGATCGCGAACGTCGGCATCGCCGAGGGGCCGCCGCTGTGCGGGAACCGCGGCGCCGAGCGCCTCGTAGATCGCGTCATTGCGCCCCTTCTCGCGGTCGTTCTCGTAGCGGTAGAAGCCGGCGCCGCCCTTGCGGCCGAGGAGCTTTGTGTGCTCGAGTGCGACGAGCGGGGGCGCGGGCGTCAAGCGATCACCGAACGCGTCGTGCAGGGTTACCGCCGCGTGGCGCGCAACGTCGAAGCCGACCTCGTCCAGGAGGCGGAGCGGTCCCATCGGCATGCCGAAGCGCGTGAGCACCCGGTCGACGGCCTCGATCGATGCACCGTCGGCCAGCAGCCAGCCGGCTTCGTTCAGGTACGGCCCCAGGATGCGGTTCACGAGGAAGCCGGGGCCGTCTTCCACGATGATCGGTGTCTTGCCGAGCTTGCGCGCCAGGCCGAATACGGTGGCGATGGCGTCGTCGGAGGACTGCGCGCCGCGGATCACCTCGACGAGCGGCATGCGATGAACCGGATTGAAGAAGTGCATGCCGCAGAAGTCGGCCGGGCGCTGCAGCGCATTCTGCATCTCGGTGACCGACAGGGATGACGTGTTCGTCGTGAGCACGCAGCCGGCGCGCGTGCGATCCTCGATTTCGGCCAGCACCTGCTTCTTCACGTCCATGCGCTCGACAACGGCCTCGATCACGAGGTCGGCCTGGGCAAATCCGGAGTAGTTCAGGGTTGGTGCAATGCGTTCCATGTGGCGCGTCGCCTCGCGCCGTTCGAGGCGGCGGCGCTGCACGGCCTTGTCGAAGATCTCGCGCGCGTGCCGGAGACCGCTCGCCAGGGCATCCGCGCGAATGTCCTTCATTCGCACCGCGACGCCCTTCGCAGCGAGCAGCTGCGCGATACCGCCACCCATGACGCCGGCGCCCACCACGGCTGCGCGGTCGACGGTGCGCGCCGTCGCGTCTCGCGGCGCGGCCTTCTTCGCCGCCTCCATGAGGTTGAACACGTGGATCAGATGCTTCGCAACGTCCCCTGCGATCAGGGTTCCGACGGCGCGTGCCTCGATGTCGAGCGCCTCATCCAGCGGTTCGCCGACGGAGTCCTTCATCACCTGCAGCGCCGCCAGCGGGGCAGGGTAGTGGCCCTTCGTCTGCCTCCGCACCTGCTTGCGCGCCTGGTCGAACAGGATCCTGCGACCCGGCGGCGTCGCCTCGAGCGCGCGTGTGCCAAGGCTGCGCCGCTCACGCCGCTCCGGCGGACGCCCCTGCACGAACGCGCGCGCCACTGCTTCCGCACGCGCGTAGAGTGTCGGCGCAGGCACGACCTCGTCGACCAGCCCGATGCGCTGCGCCTTGCGCGCATCCACCGTGCGCCCGGTAAGAATCATATCGAAGGCCGCGCGCAGGCCGACGAGACGCGGCAGGCGCGTGGTGCCACCAAAGCCGGGAATGATTCCGAGCTGGACTTCGGGGAGACCGATTCGGGTTTCCGGTCGGGCGCTCGCCAGCCGGTAGCTGCAGGCCAGAATGAGCTCGGTGCCGCCGCCAAGGCAGAGACCGTCGACGGCTGCAATCGATGGTACGGCCAGAGTGTCGAGTCGCCGGAACATGCGCTGGACCACCCGCGCCTTCGCCTCCGCCTCCGCGGGATCCGTGATCGCCGCAATAGCGTTCACGTCCGCGCCGGCAATGAAGCTGCCGTCCTTGCCGCTGCGGACGATCAGCGCGCGGACCTCCCGTGCCTGTGCGGCCGCCTCCACCTCGCCGAGCAGCGTGTCCAGGCGGGCCAGCACATCGGCATCCAGGAGGTTGACCTTGCTGGCCGGGCGGTCGAAAACGAGCCAGGCGACGCCATCGCCCGAACGTTCGAGCGTCAGCGCCGCCTGGGCTGCGGGTCCTGCACCCGGCATCACAGCTTCGGCCGAACCTGGGCGTTCTCCCGGTTGAGAATCACGCTGATCGGATCTCCTCCCTCGACCGTGACCGGGACGTTCCAGTAGAGCTCCGTGTATGGCAGGTCGTAGCGGGCATGGATCCACCACTCTCCAGTCTGCAATCCCTCGAAACGCGCGACGCCATTCGCGCCGGTCGTGTCGGTCCATTCCTCGCGGCCGAGCGCATCGAGGCGTGCCTCGATGACCTCGTTGATGTCGGCGAACGCCTGATCGCCCCAGGCCTGGCGCTGCGCACGAACCTGCTGGCTCTGCTCGTTGAACGAGCTGAGCATCGACGTAAAGCGCTCGTTCGCCTGGTCCATGCGCTGCCGCTGCTGCCGCTCGATCGCCTCCTGCGCGTTGAAGTCGCGGAACGCGATCACGTACTGCGGATCACCGCGCGACATCGTCGCCATCCGGTCGCTCAGCTGCTTCAGGCTGTCGCGCGCAGCGTTCCAGGCGGCCTCGGAGGCCGAGAGCTGCTCCTGTGCGTCGGCGATCGCCGTCTGCAGCTGGGCCAGGCTGTCCGGAATCTGCGGTTCCGGCTCGCCGTAGGCCGCGCGCAGCGAGTCGAAGATCGCGTCGCGGTCATAGGGCAGCGCGCGCACCGTGAGGTTGGGCAGCGGCGAGGCTTCCGTGGCCGCATCGCCCTCCGGTTGTATCGCCGCCTGCACCACCACCTCCGCACCACCACATGCGGCAAGCAGAGCGCTTCCGGCGACGGCAAGGCTCAGCACGAGTCGTCTCATCAGGCTTGTCTCCGAATTCCCGAGTTGTGCGTGATCGTGCGAATAGTACGTGACGGCCACGCAATATCAAGCGCGGCCACCCCTCAATCCGGCACGACCTTGGACTGCAGGATGAATTCGCGTGGATCCGCCGGCTGCCCGCCCACGACGACTTCGTAGTGGAGGTGCGGCCCGACGGCGAGGCCGGTCTGGCCGACGAGTGCGATGGTGTCGCCGCGCGCGACCATTTCACCGGGGCGCACGAGCACGCGCGAGGCGTGTGCATAGCGGGTGAGGATGCCGTAGCCGTGGTCGATCTCGACGGCGAGGCCGTACTCGCCCAGGGGTCCGGCGCGCTGGACGCGGCCATGGGCGGCGGCGACGATCGGTGTGCCGATCCGCGCGACGATGTCGAGGCCGTTATGGGCGCGCGGACGGTCCAGGATCGGATGCCAGCGGCTGGACGTGAAGCCGCTCGTCATGTAGCCGGACGTCGGGTAGATCGATGGCGTCGCGGCGAGGCGGGCGTGCTTGTCGCGCAGGGTGTCCTCGGCCTCGCGCCAGCTGAACTCGAGCAGGCGCGCGCGGCGCAGCAGCAGCGAGAGCTGGCCGGATGCGATGAAGGCCTGGCGTGCCGCGCGCCGGTCGTGCTGCCAGAGCGGGGTTGCATCGACGCGTCGCTCGCCGGGCCCGCCAATGCCGACCTGGCGCACGTCGTCGTCGAAGGGCTCGAGGCCGGCAACCAGCCGATAGAGCTCGTCCTTCTGTTCCAGTGCGGCGATCGACTCTTGCAGGATCGCGATGTGCTGACTCAGCGTGTCGAGCTCGCCGACGAGGGCGTCGTTGCGCCGCTCCAGGCGCCGGGTCGCGGCGTCGGGTGCGTCGGGAAAGAGCGCGCTTGCCAGGAGCCCGCAGCCGCTCGCGAGCAGGAGCAGGGTGCACCCCAGCACGAACCGGAGCGCGTTGCGGGTGAGTCGGATCTGCCGTACCGGGCGATTCTCTTCCGAGACCACCACCAGTGTCCACTCTCTACCGGGCATCGCGCTCGGGCTGTTCGAGATCACACGGGCGACCGCGCGGCTCCGCAACGGGAGGCGTGGTTGCGTGAAGAATCGGGCCGCCGGGGATTCGGCGGCCGGAGGATACCTTTCGGCGCGCGGGCCTGTCAAGCAACATCACCAGAAAAGTCCAGTCGTTGTGCGGATGGGGCGCGCTCAGCGCGCGGGCTTCGGGAACAGGATGGACCCTCTTACCACGCGACGGCCGCCGAGGTCCAGTGTGGCGAGATCGGCGAGCGGGAGCGGTGCCTCCAGACCGAGCGATCCTGCGAGCGCCTGGGTTCGGTCCGGCATGAAGGGGTGCAGCAGGGTCGCGAGGACCGCGAGGAGACACGCAAGCGCAGCGAGCGTGGCGTCGAGCTCGGCGCCGCGCGCCTCGTCCTTTGCCAGTGCCCATGGCGCCTGCGTCTCGACGAAGACGTTGCCCGCCGCGGCGAGCTCGAGCGCGGCCTGAATACCCTGGTGCAGCAGGTGCACGTCCATGGCGCTGCGGTAGCGTACGAGAGCGCTCGCGATGTCCGCGTCCAGCGACGTTTCCGCGCGGGCAGGCACGACGCCATCACGGTAGCGCTCGATCATGGAGATCGCGCGGCTCGCGAGATTGCCGACGTCATCGGCCAGCTCCGCGGTGTAGCGCGCGTCGAATCGCTCCCACGAGAACTCGCCATCGCCGTTCCACGGCACGTCGCGCAGGAGATAGTAGCGGAACGCGTCGACACCATGGCGCGCGACCGCGTCCTCGAGCTGGACCTGCACGCCCTCCGACTTGGAGAGCTTGCCGCCGCCGAACGTCACGAAGCCATGCGCCCACACGCTGCGCGGCAGAGCGATCCCCGCGCTCAGCAGCATGGCCGGCCAGTAGACCGCGTGAAAGCGGGTGATGTCCTTGCCGATCACGTGCACGTCGGCCGGCCAGAGCCGCTCCCAGCCGTCCTCCGGAAATCCGGTCGCCGACAGATAGTTGATGAGCGCCTCGACCCAGACGTACACGACCGCGTCATCCGCGTCGCCCGACTCACCCGGCCATGGCACGCCCCACGCCAGGTGCGCGCGTGAGATCGAGATGTCTTCCAGCCCGCCTTCGACGAGCCGGCGTACTTCGTTCATCCGGCTGTCGGGCTGGAGGAATCCGGGATGCTCGTCGTAGAGCTTGAGCAGCCGGTCCTGATAGACGGACAGGCGGAAGAACCAGTTCTCCTCCTCCGTCCATTCGATCGTGCGGGTGGGGTGCAGCGGGCAGCGGATCGTATCCGCAGCGTCGGTGACGAGCTCGTCGTCGCGCTTGAAGGCCTCGCAGCCGACACAGTAGTAGCCCTCGTAGCGGCCTGGATAGAGATCGCCGTTCGCGCGCATCCGCCGCACGATCTCCTGTGCGGCACGTGTGTGGCGCGGCTGTGTCGTGCGGATGAAGTCGTCGTAGGAGATCGCCAGCCGGTCCCAGGTCTCGCGGAACCCGGCCGCAACACCGTCCACCCACTCCTGCGGCGAGACGCGCGCCGCCTGGGCGCTCTGCAGCACCTTGACGCCATGCTCGTCCGTGCCGATCACGAAATGCACGCGCTCGCCCTTGAGCCGCCGGTAGCGCGCCATGGCATCCGCACCGATCTTCTCGACGGCGTGCCCCATGTGGGGCGGGCCGTTGGCGTAGTCGATCGCAGTCGTGATGTACCAGGTGTCCCGGTCGCTCACGAGCGGCGGTCCCCTCCGCCAGCGCCGTTGCCGCCGCCGCGGCGACGGTTCGAATGCGACTTGCCGTTGCCCGCACCGCTCCGGTCCTGGCCGCCGGCGCCGCCGGCAGGCGCGCTCTCGCCGGCGCGCGCCTCGGTCGGCTCACCCGTGACCTCCTGCTTCAGCTCGGCCAGCGTCAGTACGCGGCGGCTGCCGTCACTGTCACGCAGCGTGACACGTTCACGCCAGATATCGACGGCGATCACCTTCTCGGTGCCGCGCGTCGTCTGCAGTGTCTTCCCCTCGCGCGGGAACCGCTTGCGCGCCGCAACGTAGGAGTCGTGCTCGTACGTGAGACAGCACATGAGGCGGCCACAGCAGCCCGAAATCTGTGCCGGGTTCAGGGAGAGGCGTTGATCCTTGGCGAGCTGCAGGCTGACCGGCTTCAGCTCACGCAGCCATGTCGAGCAGCAGAGCTCGCGGCCGCAGCGGCCGACGCCGCCAAGCAGTGCTGCCTCGTCGCGGACACCGATCTGTTTCAGCTCGATGCGCGTGCGGAACGTGCGGGCGAGGTCACGGACCAGCTCGCGGAAATCCACACGCCGCTCGGCCGTGAAGTAGATCGTCAGCTTGTTGCGGTCATGCTGCCATTCCGCTTCACTGACCTTCATCTTCAGACCGTACTGCAGGACTTTCTCACGGGTGATGCGACGTACGCGTGGCTCATCGCTGCGCAGCGCGACGGCACTCTTCACTTCGTCCTCGCGTGCCGAGCGGACGACACGACGCTCCGGTACGGGCGCGGAGCAGCCGGTCGAGCAGCCCGAGCACTTGCGCTCGGCGACGGCACCCGCCGCCGTGACCCGCCCGAGGTCCTCGCCTCGGTCCGCCTCCACGATCACGTAGTCGCTCAGCGCAACGTCCAACTCGGCGACATAGTAGTCGCGCCGGTTACCCTTGAAACTGACTTCTACAATGGTTGCCATGAATCCCTTCTATGCGCTCTGGCCGGGGGCGACTTCACGCCACGCGCCGAGTGCTTCGTATTTCGACCACCGCCCGGTCCGCAGCGCCGTGGCGTCGAGGGCACCCAGCGCCTGTACGTTGCGGACGAGGGCAGAGCGGAGTGCGGCTGCCGTCGCGTCCCAGTCCATGTGCGCACCGCCGACGGGTTCCGGAACGATCTCGTCGACGACGCCGAGGCTCGTCAGGTCCGACGCGGTCAGCTTGAGTGCCTCTGCCGCCTGGTCCTTCGCGCCTGCGCTCTTCCACAGGATCGCGGCGCACCCTTCCGGTGAGATCACGCTGTAGATCGCATTCTCGAGCATGAGCACGCAGTCGGCCACGCCCAGCGCGAGTGCGCCGCCGCTGCCACCTTCCCCGATGACCACGGCGACGATCGGCACCTGGAGCCGCGCCATCTCGCGCAGATTGCGCGCGATCGCTTCCGCCTGGCCGCGCTCCTCTGCACCGATCCCGGGATAGGCACCGGGGGTGTCGATCAGGGTGACTACGGGGCGTCCGAACTTCTCGGCGAGCTGCATGAGCCGGAGCGCCTTGCGATACCCTTCGGGGTGGGGCATCCCGAAGTTGCGGCGCAGGTTCTCCTTCATGTCCCGGCCCTTCTGCTGGCCGATGAGCATGACGGACTCGCCGTTCAGGCGCGCCCAGCCGCCCACGATCGCCTCGTCATCGCGAAAGCTGCGGTCCCCGTGCAGCTCGACGAAGTCCGTGAAGACGCTCACCGCATAGTCGAGCGTGTACGGACGCTTGGGGTGGCGCGCGAGCTGTACGCGCTCGACGGCTGTCAGGTTCTCGTAGGTATGCTGCCGGAGGCGCGCAAGCTTCTCCTCCAGCAGACGCACCTCGTCGCCGACTTCGAGACCGCTCTGCTGTGCGAGTGACTGGAGTCGCTCGATCTGCTCCTCCAGCTCGCGAATGCCCTGCTCGAAGTCCAGCGGTCGCTCCGTCATCTGGCCCTCACGCTTTCACCAGGCGCACCTGGTCGCCTCCGAAGACATCCCGCAGTGACGCGAGCAGCAGCTCGTTCGGCTGCACCTGAAGGGTGCGTGACCGGAGCCGCAGCCGCACGGTTTCCACAGCGCCATCGCCGTTGCGCCGCTGCTCGGCCACGACGATCACTGCGGCGTGACCGGGATGCCCGCGCAGCACCCGGGTCGCCGCCTCGATCGCGGCCTCATTGCTGCCGCCGTTCAGGGCAATCTCGACCGCCAGGCCGCCGCTGTCGCGCAGCTGCGCGAGCGGAACCACGGTGTCGAGGAAGATGGGCGGATCCTCCTCATCGCGGTCACGGCCGCTCACCTGGCCGCGGATCAGGACGGGCGCGTCCTGCGCGAGCAGGTCATGATACTGGTCCCAGACGTCGCCGAACGCGAGCACCGTGGCCGTGCCGCGGAAGTCCTCGACCTGGATGCGCCCCCACTCGGCCCCATTGCGGCGCGAGATCTGCCGCGACACCTGCGTGACTACGCACGCAAGCTCGACCTTCTGGTCGCGGAACTGCTTGAGCGCGGCCGTATTTACGTGCTCGAAAACGCGCACCTCGTCACGGTAGCGGTCGAGCGGGTGGCCGCTGATGAAGAAGCCGAGGATCTCCTTCTCGCGCGCCAGCCGTTCCGACTCCGACCAGCGCGGCACGTCCGGCAGGGACGGCTCCGGCCGTTCCACGGCAGCCGCAGCTTCTCCTCCGAAGTCGAAGAGCGACGCCTGGCCACTCGCCTTCTCCTCCTGCCGCAGCTGCGCCTCGCGCACGATCAGCTCGAGGCCTTCCAGCATCTGGGCGCGATGTCCGGCGCCGCCCGGCAGGCTCGCGCCGAGGGCGTCGCAGGCGCCGGACAGAATGAGTGCCTCGAGCGAGCGCTTGCCCGCGACCCGCAGATCGATCCGTTCGGCAAGCTCGAAGAGTGAGGTGTACGGCCCGCTGACGCGGTTGTCCAGGATCGATGCGACGGCGGCCGCGCCGAGCCCGCGGAGTGCACCGAGGCCGAAGCGGATCTGGTCATCGGCCACGGGCGTGAACTTCCAGCCGGACTCGTTCACGTCCGGGGGCAGTACCTGAATGCCGGCTGGGCGCGTCGGCACATACCGCATCAGGTCGCGACATTCGGCGATGTAGTGCACCACGTCATCCGTCTTGTCGACCACGGACGAGAGGAGTGCAGCCATGAACTCGGCCGGGTAGTGGCGCTTCAGCCACGCCGTCTGATAGCTGAGCAGTGCATACGCCACGGAGTGCGAACGGTTGAATCCGTAGCGGCCGAAGGTGACGACCTGCTCCGCGATCTCGTCGACGACGCGCTGCGCGACGCCCTTCGCGAGCGCACGCTCCTTGAACTTGCCGACCTCCTTCTGCGTCAGCTCCATGTCCTTCTTGCCGACCGCCTTCCGCAGTACATCCGCTTCCGCGAGGGTGAAGTCGGCCAGCACCTGCGCCATGCGCATCACCTGCTCCTGGTAGGTGATGACGCCGTGCGTCGGTCGGAGTACTTCCTCCAGCAGCGGGTGCGGATAGCGCACCTTCTCCTTGCCCAGCTTCCGCCGGATGTAGACGTCCGTCATGCCGCTGTCGAGCGGACCCGGCCGGATGAGCGCGTTCGTCGCGACCAGGTCTTCGAAGTTGTCGCACCGCATCGCGCGCAGCTTGTCGGTCGCGAGCTGCGACTCGAACTGGAACACACCCGTCGTGCCACCGCGCGCCAGCATGTCATAGACCGCGGGATCGTCGAGGGGCACGTCCTCGATGCGCGCGTACTCGGCGCCCGTATCGGGATGGCGCAGTGCACCGTGCCGCTGCCGGATCGCGGTGACCGCGTCATGGATGACGGTCAGCGTCTTCAGGCCGAGAAAATCCATCTTCAGCATGCCGGCCTGCTCGAGCGCGATCATGTCCCACTGCGTGACGAGCACGCCCTCGTCGGCGGCTTCCGCGGCACCGCCCGAGCCGCGCGTCGGCTGCGTGCAGACGGGGACGTACTCGAGCAGGGGGCCGGGCGCGATCACGATGCCGGCGGCGTGCACGCTCGCGTGCCGCGACAGGCCCTCGAGCACCTGCGCATACTCGACGAGCTGGCGCACACGAGCGTCGCCGGCCACGAGCTCACGCAGCTCCGGAATCTGAGAGGCCGCCTCGCCGACCGTCATCGAACTGTTCGGCGCGTTCGGGATCAGCTTCGCCAGGCGGTCCGTCTCGGATGGCTCGAACCCGAGGACGCGACCGACATCGCGGATCACCGCGCGTGACTTCATGGTGCCGAACGTGATGATCTGACCGACCGAGTCCTTGCCGTACTTCGCGCGCACGTACTCGATCACCTGGCCGCGCCGCTCGTAGCAGAAGTCGACGTCGATGTCAGGCATCGAGACACGGTCGGGATTCAGGAAGCGCTCGAACAGCAGGTCGAAGCGGATCGGGTCGACGTCGGTGATCCCCAGGACATAGGCGACGAGCGAGCCGGCCGCCGAGCCGCGTCCCGGGCCGACCGGGATGTCGTGCTCCTTCGCCCAGTTGATGAAGTCCTGCGTGATCAGGAAGTAGCCCGCGTAGTCCGCCTTCGGGTTCGTGATGACGCCCAGCTCGTACTCGAGCCGCTGGCGCAGCTCGGGCGTCAGCTCACCCAGCCGCTGCGGCGCCTTCTCGTATACGAGCCGACGCAGCAGCGAGGGCTCATCCGCGACGTCCTCCGGCAAGGGGAACTGCGGGACGTGGTACTGCTTCCGCAAGCGGACGTCCACGCTGTCGGCGATGCGCAGCGTGTTCTCGACGACGTCGGGACGGTCCGGAAACCGCGCAGCGATCTCGGATGCCGGCTTGAAGTACAGGCCCCGGTCGTACTTCATGCGGTTGTCGTCGCTGCGGTCCTTGCCGAGGCCGATGCACAGCAGGACGTCGTGCGCGTCGTGGTCCTGTGCGCGCAGGAAGTGCGCATCGTTCGTCGCAACGAGCGGCAGGCCCATCTCGTCAGCCAGCGCAATGACCTGGCTGTTGAGCTGAAGCTGCCCCTCGGAGTCGTGCGCCTGCACCTCGAGGTAATAGCGATCGCGGAAGACGTCGGCATACCACGCGGCAGCCTCGCGCGCCTGCTCGCGCCTGCCGGCCGTCAGGTGGCGGGCCACTTCGCCGGCCATGCACGCGGACGTGACGATCACGCCCTCGGAGTGCCGCTCCAGTACCTCACGGTCGATGCGCGGCCGATGGTAGAAGCCCTCCAGATACCCGATCGAGGTGAGCCGCACGATATTGCGGTAGCCGACCTCATCGCGTGCGAGCAGCACGAGGTGGTAGTACTTGTCCTCACCCGCACCCCCGCTCTTGATGCGCCGGTCGCCGGGCGCGACGTACGCCTCCATGCCGAGCAGCGGCTTGATCCCATGCTTTGCCGCGAGCTGCTGAAACGTCCACGCACCGAACATGCAGCCGTGGTCCGTGAGCGCGAGCGCGGGCATCTCGAGGTCGACCGCGCGACGGACCAGGTCGTCGAGACGATTCGCGCCGTCGAGCAGCGAATACTCACTGTGCGTATGCAGGTGAACGAAGGACATGCTGCTGCTACCGCCTCCGGGTCACTGCGCACCTGCGCACTCGAAGGAATCGAGAATCGTCTGGAACTGGATCAGGTACTCGTACTTGTTGCGGCCCGGAGCGAGCAGCCACGCGTCCAGCAGGTAGGTGCGATTCTGCGCCGGACACGGAACCACACGGCTGATGAAGACACCTGCCTCCGGGAACGAGGCGTCCGTACTGCGCCACACGCCCTGCACCTGCAACGCACCACCCGCCAGCGTGTCGACCAGCAGCGTCTCGTGCTCCGAGACCTGCTCGGGTCTCCTGTAGTGGCGCGCGGCGATCTCGTCGCGCCATGCGACGACGCGTTGCACATCCGGCGCCGCCGCGCCCGCCCGGCTCGCGATGGCAATCGAGCGGAACATCGAGCCGCCGACCTGCGTCTCGCTCCGGAAGATGCGCACGGAATCGGTCTGCTCGATCGGGTGGTAGACGTTCGGCAGGGTGATGCCGAAGCCGGCGCCCGCGCGCAGGCTGTCGCGCAGCGCGACGGCCTGCCCCGACGCGAACATCCGCTGCGTGGTATACTCGCGGAAACGCGCGTCGTAGCGGCGGCCGAGGGAGTCGGCGAGGGCGTACACGCCCTGGGCCGCACGGTCGTGCGCGACGACCAGGCCGGTCACGACCTGGCCACGCGCCCACACATCCTCCGCCTGCACGATCGCCGGCAACTGCGACGGCGGTTCGTCCAGCAGCGGCTCCATCCACCCGTCGCCCGGGACGCCAATCGCCAGCACCTGCACGAACTGACGAAGCTGATTCCAGCGATCATCGAGCGGCGAGATCTGCTCCACCTGGAACGTGCGCTCACTGCGCGTGGTGAAAACCCGCGGCTCGAGCGCGCGCAGCACGCTGTCGGCGACCTCCACCCACAGCGAGTCGACGGCGAGCACGACGATCGTCGTCGGCTCACCGAAGGCGGAACGCGTGCTGTCGATATTGCACCCGAGCGCGGCAGCACACGCCAGGGCCACGGAGGTCAGCCGAGCGTATTTCATTCGCATTTCTGTAGTTGGATCGTCGCGTCGTCTCGAAGGACGAAAGGTAGCGGCGGGCGGTAGTGGCTGCAACGCCGCGGCGCACCTGGCGGCGGAGCGTTTGCCCGGCCGACACAGCGTCGCTAAGCTGCGGTTCTGCAAAGGGGTTACGAATGGTGCATGCATTTGAGCGAGTCGATGACTGGCGCGCCGGACGCGCGCGTACCGGGCACATGCTGCTCGCGCTCGACTATGACGGGACGCTCGCGCCGATCGTGCCGGTGCCGGCGGAGGCCCAGTTGCTGCCAGCGGCCCGTGCGGCGCTTTCGCAGCTGCTGCAACGAGCGGACACCACGGTTGCCGTCGTCAGCGGGCGCGGGCTCGATGACGTGCGCGCGCGCGTCGCCTTCGACCAGATCCACTACGCCGGCAACCATGGCCTGGAGATCGACGGTCCGGGGGTGCATCGCATGCACGCCGAAGCCGAAGCCGCCAGTGATACCATCCGCGCATGCGTCGACCTGCTGCGCGACGAGTTCGAGTACGACGACGGCGTCCTCGTCGAGGACAAGCGCGTGACGCTCTCCGTGCACTTCCGGCAGGTCACGGATCCAGCGCTCGAGCACGCGATCCGGGCGCGCGTGGAGAAACGCTGCAGCCGCCTACCCGGCCTGCGGCTCACGGAAGGGAAGAAGGTGGTCGAGGTCCGGCCCGACGTGGACTGGCACAAGGGACGCGCGACACGCTTTCTCATGGACACACTGCTCACCGGAAGCATGTCGCAGGCACCGGTCGTCTACATCGGCGACGACCGCACGGACGAGGACGCGTTTCGCGCACTGGACGGACAGGGTGAGGGCGTGCTGGTCACTGACGATTCCGGAGCGAGCTCGCACGCGAGCGCCTGGGTACGCTCGCCCGAGGAGGTGGCAATTCTGATCGCTCACCTCGCGCAGGAGTGATGGCGACGTCGCGACGGCACCCACGGATGGCGTGGAGCGGCATGCGCGATGGGCTGTGCGTCTGTCTGAGCATGCTGCTCACCGGCGGCTGTCACGTCGCGCCGGCCAGTCTGCCCGAGGCACCGCGCGATGCAGCGACATCGCGCGCGGCCCTCGCCACCCTCGTCGTCGACAACCGCTCCGGTCGTGCGCTCGCCATCGGCTACGAATACCTCGAGTCGGGCGGCGGCACCGTCGTCGTCGGCCGGGTGCTGCCCGCAACGACAGATACACTGCCGCCGGTCCCGGCCCGCGAGCCGATCGTCCTCTTCGCGCGCGACAGCATCGGCGCCGTTCTGCGCATGCCCCCGCAGTCGCTCGAGATCGACAGCACCTTCGTCTGGCGCATCCTGCCCGACGCCGTCTTTGCTCCGCCCGCGTCGTGACGCGACCGGGACAGCAGCCTGGCCACGGGCATGAAAACCATGCGCACGACCATTCGCATGACCTGCGCGAGCTGGGGCGGCGGCGACTCGCCTTCGTCCTCGGCATCACCGCCCTCTTCATGGTCGTCGAGCTCATCGGCGGCCTGCTCGCGAACTCCCTGGCGCTCCTGGCCGACGCGGCGCACATGCTCAGCGACGTCGGTGCGCTCGCGCTGTCCTTGTTCGCGCTATGGTTTGCGCGGCGCCCTGCCACTGCGCGTCGCAGCTACGGCTATCTGCGCATGGAGATCCTCGCCGCGTTCGTCAACGGCACCACCCTCGCCGTGCTCGCCGTGCTCATCATCTGGCAGGCCTGGGCACGACTGCGCACGCCGGAGCCGGTCGAGGGCGGGCTGATGCTCGCGGTCGCCGCCGCAGGCCTCGTTGTCAACGTCATCGCGGCCGCCCTGCTGCACGGCGCATC
>CAYSGF010000344.1:0-7207 GCA_964430275.1 uncultured Gemmatimonadaceae bacterium | reverse complement strand
CGTCGGCGCCCACCTGTTGCATTTCGGCGGCGAGCTCGATCACCTCGTGCGTGTTGTACCCGCCCGCGCCGGCAAGGACCGGCACACGACCGTTCACCTCCTCAACGACCAGCTCCGCCACGCGTCGGTGTTCCGCACGGGTCAGGGTCGGGTTCTCGCCGGTCGTCCCGCACGGCACCAGAAAATGAATGCCGTTGTCGATCTGACGCCTGGCAAGCCGTCGAACGGCAGCCTCGTCGATCGCGCCGCTCCTGGTAAATGGCGTCACGAGCGCAGTGCCGCATCCGGTAAAGCGAGTGCGCATGAGGACCCTCCGGTTTGTTCTCGGACCTTCGGCCTGTCAGAAGACAGAAGTTAGAAGACAGAATGCCATACTGAGTTCGCGCATCGCCACGGTTCTGAATTCCTCTTCTGAATTCTGTCTTCTGTCTTCTGAATTCTGAATGTCATTCGAGTCCGAGCACGTCTTTCATGGTATAGCGGCCGGGCGCTCTGCCGGCCAGCCAGCGCGCAGCGACGAGCGCGCCCTCAGCGAACAGCGCCCTGTCCGCCGCCTGGTGCACGAGCTCGAGCCGCTCCCGCTGCCCGAGGAAATGGACGCGGTGCTCCCCGGCGACAGTGCCGCCGCGCAGGGCATGAAATCCGATCTCGCCCTGCGGCCGCTCGCCCGTCATGCCGGTGCGACCGTCCCGCCGCACCTCCTCGAGCGTCACACCCCGGCCGCGCGCCAGGGCAGCTCCGAGCGCAAGCGCCGTCCCGCTGGGCGCGTCGGCCTTGCGGCCGTGGTGCGTTTCCACGATCTCCGCATCGTACGCCGCTGCGTCCAGCACCCGCGCGGCCTCCTCGACCAGGCCGAGCAACAGATTCACGCCTACACTGAAGTTCGCCGCCACGAGCACGGCGCTCCCGTGGGCGAGATCATCGAGCGCGCGCTGCGCATCGTCGTCCAGCCCGGTGGTACCGACGGCGAGGGCGCGTCCGACGAGTGCCTCCGCGTGCGTTTCCACGAGTGCACGCGTACCGTCCGGCGCGGAGAAGTCGAGGACCACGTCCGCCTTCTCGATGACCGGTGCTGCCTCGTCGAGGGCAACGACCTGCTCGACCCCGAGTGCCCGGGCCGCCTCGCCGCTCGCGACGTTGCGGTCGATACCGGCGAACACGTCGATGTCTCCATCCTCGCGCGCGAGGCGGACGATCGTCTGCCCCATCCGGCCACCGACGCCGCACAGTGCGATGCGTGTCATGTCGCCGTGGCCGGCGCGATGCCGAGATCCTCGAGCGTGGCGAGCAGCGCGGAGCGGCGCACCGGATCCGCTTCGACCAGCGGCAGGCGCAGCGGCCCCACGTCGAAGCCGAGCCAGCCGACGGCGGTCTTTACGGGAATCGGATTCGGCTCCGCGAAGAGTGCGTGGACCAGGGGCAGATGGCGGAGCTGAAGCATGCGCGCCTCGTCGAGGTTGCCGTCGAGATACGCCTTCACGATGCGGCTGGTCGCACGCGGCGCCACGTTCGCGAGCACACTGATCACGCCGGTGCCGCCCAGCGAGAGAACTGGCACGATCTGGTCATCGTTGCCGCTCCACAGGGCAATACGGTGACCGACCAGGCGCGCGACCTCGGCGATCTGGCTGATGTCGCCGCTCGCCTCCTTCACGGCGATGACGCGCTCGTCCTCGGCCAGCTCGACGAGGGTCGCAGGCAGGATGTTCACGGCGCTGCGGCTGGGCACGTTGTAGATGACGGCGGGCAGGTCCGCCTCGCCGATCACGTGGCGGAAATGCGCGACCAGCCCTTTCTGGCTCGGCTTGTTGTACGGCGGTGCACTCAGCAGCAGCGCGTCGGCGCCCGCGTCGCGGGCCTGGCGCGCGAGCTGCGCGACGGCAGCCGTGTCACTCCCGCCGCAGCCGACGATCACCGGCAGGTGCCCGCGATTCTCGTCGACCACGATCTCCGTGGCACGTCGCTGCTCCTCGGCGCTCATCGTCGCGGCTTCGCCCGTGGAGCCGCACACGACGAGGGCATCCGTTCCTTCGGCATGGTGGAACCGGACCAGGGCGCGCAGCGTCGCTTCGTTCACGCCGCGCCCGTCGAACGGTGTGACGAGCGCGACGCCGGAGCCGGTGAAGCGCGGATCGGCCATCTAGAAGCGCTCGAGGTCCCTGAGGTCGCCGCTCGTCACATCGGTCGGGCCATCCTCCGTCGCGGTATCACGATCCGTCGTGGCGTGGAAGTCGCCGTCCACCTCGTCAGCACCGGCCTTCGCGCGGAAGGACCGGTACACGGCATTGCCGCACTTCTCGCACGGCGCCTCGCGCGCCTGCTCACCCTCCTCGATCAGGTACTCGGTGCCGCATTCGAGGCAGACCTGTACCAGGATCTCCTTCACATGGCGTTCGCTCCCGGCCATTGCGCCTCTCGATCTGGGGGGAAAATCGTCGCCTCGATGACGGCAAGAATGCTGCCGGGCTGCCGCGACTGGGCCGCGTGCGCCGGTACCCGTAAATTAGCCGGCGCCGGATCGGGAAGCCACGACAGGGAGGCCCATGCACGAGGATCTGCTCGCCGTCGCGCGGACAGCTGCCGAGGCCGCAGCCGCCGTTCACCGCCGCCATCTCGGCCGCGTGGCCGTCGCGTCCTGGACGGAAAAGGGTGTGGCGGACTTCGTGACGCACGTGGATCGTGAGGCGGAGGCAGAGATCGTCGCATGCATCCGCAACCGTTTCCCGGACCACGCCGTGCTGGCCGAGGAGGCAGCCGGCAACACGGATGCGCCTGCGCCGGATCCCGACGCGGAGTTCCTGTGGATCGTCGACCCGCTGGATGGCACGACGAACTTCCTGCACGGGTATCCGATGTACGCCGTTTCGATCGCGGTCGCGCATCGCGGACGGCTGCTTGCCGGCGTCGTCCATGGAACTGCGACGAACGAGTGGTGGTACGCGAGCGCGGGCGGTGGCGCGTTTCATGACGGTCACCCTGCGCACGTCTCCCGGATCGACGCCCTGCCGCGCGCCCTCATCGGTACGGGTTTCCCCTTCAAGGTGCTGGAGCGGATGGACGAGTATACGACACAGTTTCGTCAGGTGCTGACGAGCACGGCCGGCGTGCGCCGCGCCGGCTCCGCCGCGCTCGACCTCTGCCACGTCGCGAGCGGCTACTTCGACGGCTTCTGGGAGCTCTCGCTTGCGCCCTGGGACGTGGCCGCCGGCGCACTCATCGTACAGGAAGCGGGCGGCAGGGTGTCGCGCCTCGACGGCGAGCTCGATGTCGCGGCGCACGGCTCCGTCGTCGCCGGCAATCCCGCGATTCACGGCGAGCTGATGGCGCTGCTCGCACCCGTGGAGGTGCCTCGTGGCTGAGCGTACGGGACCGGGTCGCGTGGCCCGCATGCGCTCGTGGATGGCGCGCCACCCGCGCCTGATCACGACGCTCGTCATCGGCGCCCTCGCGTTCATGTCTCTCGCGGCCGGCGTCAGCGTCGGCGCCTGGCAGTACGTCTGCCGTGACTGCCCCTCCATTGCCGAGATCTACGCATGGGAGCCGAAACAGTCGACGAAGATTCTGGACCGCGACGGTGAGCTGATCGATGAGCTCTTCCAGGAGCGACGCACGCCGGTCGACATCGGAGACCTGCCGCCGCACGTGCCCCAGGCGTTCATTGCGATCGAGGACAAGCGCTTCTACAACCACGGTCCGCTCGACCTGCGCGGCATCGCGCGCGCGGCGATCACCGGGCGCGGCGGCGGCAGCACGATCACGCAGCAGCTTGCGCGCAACATGTTCGAGGAGCAGATCGGCTTCGAGCGAGCGTACACCCGCAAGCTCAAGGAGGCGAAGGTCGCCATGGAGCTCGAGGAGGTCTACACGAAGGACCAGATCCTCGAGGCCTACATGAACCAGGTCAACTACGACCACGGCTGGCGCGGCATCGAGACGGCATCGCAGAACTATTTCGGCAAGCCCGCCACGCAGATCGATCCCGCCGAGGGCGCGCTCCTGGCCGCGATCGTAAACAGGCCGGCGCACTACAATCCGCTCAAGAACCCGGAGGGCGCACGCAGCCGCCGCAACCTCGTGCTCTCGTTGATGGCGGATCAGGGCTACCTGTCGGAGGCGGATGTCGAGCAGTGGAAGAACGCACCACTCCCGGAGGAGCGCAAAGGCACGGTCGTCGGGGTGAACGCGCCGTACTTCGTGGAGTGGGTGCGCGAGATGCTCGATGACCGCTTCGGCCCACGCCTGTACTCCGGTGGCCTGCGCGTGCACACGACGCTCGACCTCGATGTCCAGCACGCGGCCCGCGAAGCGATGGAGGCCGGCTGGGCGCGCATCGAGGCGGCCGGTGCGCGCGGCCCGACATTCGCCACGGTCATGGACGAGGGCAGCACGGACGCGTCCAGTGAAACGCAGTACATCCAGGGCGCATTCGTCTCGATCGAGCAGGCGACGGGCGCGATCCGCGCACTCGTCGGCGGTCGCGATTTCGGCGATTCCAAGTTCAACCGTGCGACGCAGGCGGTGCGGCAGCCCGGCTCGACATTCAAGCCGTTCGTGTACCTGGCCGCGCTCGAGAGCGGCATCCCCGCGTCCCACGTGATGTACGACGCACCGCTCATGCTCGAGATGCCGGACAGCTCGATCTACTCGCCGAGCAACTACGATCCCGAGTTCCGGGGCCCGCTCACGCTGCGCGACGCGCTCAAGTGGTCCGTCAATACGATTGCAGTCAAGCTCGGCCTCGAGGTCGGGATGGAGACTGTCGCACAGACGGCGCGCCGGGCCGGCATCAGCACGGACATCCCGCCCTATCCGTCGACTGCGATCGGCGCCGCCGGCGTCGTGCCGCTCCAGCTCGCGGAAGCGTATGCCACGATCGCGAACGCCGGCGTACACGTGCAGCCATGGGCGATCGAGCGCGTCACCGATGCGGACGGCCGCGTCCTCTGGGAGCCGCGTCGCCCTTCCCCCGAGCCCGTCGTCGATTCCCTCGCGACCAGCATCATGCGCGACATGATGCGCACGGTCGTCGACAATGGCACCGGCTACAATGCGCGGAACCCGCAGCTCGGCAATCTTCCGTACGAGGTACCGGCCGCAGGCAAGACGGGCACGACGAACGACAACACCGACGTGTGGTTCGCCGGCTTCACCCCTGACCTCGTCGCCGTCACCTGGTTCGGCTTCGATCGCCCTCAGCGCATCGTGGCGAACGCGACCGGCGGCACGTACGGTGCCCCCGTGTTCGGGCAGTTCATGCGCGCGCTCTATTACGGCGACGCGCAGGAGCTCGAGGTCCCGCCGGCCTGGACCATGCCCGCCGCCGTCACCACCCGCCGCGTGGACCGGACGACCGGCAAGCTCGCGAACGAATGGTGCGAGGCGAACGCGTACGTCGAGTACTACATCCCGGGCACGGAACCGACCGAAGCATGCGAGCCCGCGGGGCTCTTCGGTGCGCCGATTCGCGGGTTCCCACCCCTGCCCGACAGCACGGGCGCCGTGCCGCCGGACACCGGCGCGGCGCGGGTCCCGGAAGGATGGCCGCCACCGGGGAGGTGAGTGGCGGAGGTGTGTACCATGAATTGTGGTAGCGACCTGGGAACAACATGTTTTTACCACGAGCACGCGGAGCGCACGGAGGCGGTCGTGGCGTGAATCCGGCGCGGGGCGCAGTTCCGTGATCATTTTTTGTTGAACTCACGGCGTCGGCATGCGTCGCGGTGGAGCTTCGGGAATCCGCGAACGATACGATCTCGACCCAATGCCGCTAATTCACAAGAGGGGACCGATGGCGAGGGTGACCGGAATCGGCGGTGTCTTCTTCAAGAGCACGGGCGACAGCGCTGCACTGGCAGCGTGGTATCAGAAGCACCTGGGCATGCCGCTGGAAGATTTTGGCGGGGCAATTCTCGAGTGGCCGGCCGACAAGGCGGACGATCAGGGCCTGACGGTGTGGCATGTCGCGGCGAACGACAGCGAATGGTTCAGCCCGAGTCGATCCGCCTTCATGATCAACTACCGTGTCGACGACCTCGGTGAGATGCTGGAGCAGCTGCGTGCCGGGGGTGTGGACATCCTCCAGGGACCCGAATCGCACGAGAACGGGAAGTTCGCGTGGATCATGGACCCGGACGGCCACAAGGTCGAGCTGTGGGAGCCGAAGCTGTGGGATGACAGGAACAAGGGTGCCTGAGAGCGCCTGACCCTGCCAACGCCGAAGCGTGCGGACGGTTGACCGTGAGCAGAGATCACGACTGTCGGCGGCACCACACGCGGCGCTCGATGCGGTGGTCCTTCACGCCGGTCGCGTGGGATGCGCGTCGCCAACCCAGGCTCTCCGCCGTACTCTGTGAGCTCTGCGGGCTCTGTGGTGAAGTTGCTGTTCCCTGTCCGAAGCTCTGCCCTTTCGGCGCCAGCGCTCTACTCCTCGTACAACCGGAACGGCACTCCCTCCCCATCGAGCACCGCCACGAGCTTCGTCTCGTCCTCCGGCAGGAACGCGAGCGCGAGGTCGCACTTCGCCTGCGCGGACGCGGGTGCCGGCACGACATCGACGCCGAGCCCCCGGGCGAGCGCGACCTCCTCCGCCCACAGCGCATGATGCGTGGTGTCGAAGACCAGCACGCGGGTCATGTAATGCGTTCGCCGACGAGTGGCAGCGGCGCGGATTCCTGATCGTCGCGGTCGGCAATCGTGATCGCCGCGCGCAGCCGGTCGAGTGCCCGCGTGACACTGCGCTCGTCGCGCGCGTGCACGGTCGCGAGTGGCTCGCCGGGGATCACCTTGTCGCCGGGCTTCGCCGTGATGTAGAAGCCGACGGCGGGATCGATGCGATCCTCGAGCGAGGCGCGGCCGGCGCCGAGCTCGACGGCCGCGGCGCCGATGGCGCGTGTGTCCATCCGCACGATGCGCCCGACCTCATCCGCGGCCAGCATGCGCCGCAACGGCGCCTGCGGCAGGATCGCCGGATCGTCGAGCACGGATGCGTTGCCGCCCTGCGCCTCGACGATCGCACGCATGCGCGCGAGTGCGCGACCGTCGTCGAGGGCCGCATGCGCGCTCGCAGCTGCCTCGTCCAGGTCAGACGCGACGCCGCCCAGCACGAGCATCTCCGCGGCGAGCGCGACGGTGACCACCCGCAGATCGTCCGGGCCACCGCCGTTCAGCGCGGCGACGGCCTCCTCGACCTCGAGCGCATTGCCGATCG
>CAYSGF010000343.1:0-2159 GCA_964430275.1 uncultured Gemmatimonadaceae bacterium | reverse complement strand
GTTCCGATTCGACGCACACGTGCAGGCGTTCCTGCTGTTCCTGCTGCCGAACCTGCTGCTCACGGCCGCGATACTGTTCACCGTCGCATCGCTGAAACGGCAGATGCTCCCCGCATTTCTCGGCGGCATCGGTCTCTTCATCGTCTTCGTGGTTGCAAGAATCGTCCGCGGAAGCATCCACCACCCCACCTTGCGGATGCTGGCCGACCCGTTCGGACAGCTGGTGCTGGAAGACTACACGCAGTACTGGACGCTGGTGCAGCAGAACACGGAGGCCGTCGGCTTCCCGACGGTGCTCGTGCTGAATCGCCTGTTCTGGTTGTCGATCGCTGCCCTGATCCTGCTGGTGCTGTTCCGCCGCTTCCGCTTCGCGCATCCTGCAGCGGCGGTGCGGCGCCGCAGTCGACCCGTTGTGAGCGATCCACAGCCCGCGCGTGCGCAGCCGGCGGGCGTGCCTCTCGTGCCGACAGCATTCGGTGCCGGACCGCGCATGCGTCAGACCCTCGCCGTGACGCGCCGCTCACTCGAAGACATCGCGTCCAATCGTGCGTTCGTGGTCCTACTCGCCGGCGCGGTTGCAATCACCTTCCTGGTGGCGTGGAATGTGGGTTCGCAGGCGTTCGGGACATCGATCTGGCCGGTGACACACCTGGTGGCGACCGCGATAGCAGGGCAGGCGCTGTCGCCCGTGCTCGTTCTCCTGATCGCGATGTTCGTGGGAGAGCTGGTCTGGAAGGAGCGCGAGCTGCGGCTGAGCGCGATCAGTGACGCCGCGCCGGTGCCCGACTGGGTGCTGATGCTCGGCCGCTTCCTCGCCCTCGTGATGATGCTCGCCGCGCTGCTCCTGGTGCTGATGCTGTCCGGCATGGCGCTGCAGGCGATGCAGGGGTGGCAGCAGTTCGAGCCGTCAGTGTATCTGCGCATCCTGTTCGGCATCAGGCTGCCGGATTTCATCCTGATCGCCGCACTCGCAATGGCGGTGCACGTGATCGTCGACCAGAAGTACATCGCGCATCTGGTGGTCGTGCTCATCTACCTGTTCACGACGATGGCGCCGCAATTGGGCGTCCATCACCGCCTACTCATCTACGGCACCGATCCCGGCTGGGTGTACTCGGACATGAATGGCTTCGGCCCGTTCACCGCGCCTGTCGTGTGGTTCCGACTGTACTGGGCGGCGTGGGCGCTGCTGCTTGCGGTCATCGCGCGCGCGTTCTGGGTGCGTGGCCGCGACCGCGAAGTGCGTGGTACGCTCGCCTTCGCGCGTGCCCGCCTCACCGGTCCGCTCCTGCGCGCGGGCGGCCTGGCGGCACTGCTCATCGTCGGCCTGGGTGGATTCATCTTCTACAACACGAACGTGCTGAATGACTACCGCACGCCGCGCGAGCAGGACGCGCTGCTCGCGGAGTACGAGCGCAGGTACAAGCGTCACCAGGAGGCGCCGCAGCCGCGCATCACGCGGGCGGAGCTCCGTGTGGAGCTGTACCCTGCCGTGTCTGCCGTCGACCTGCGCGGCACATTCACGCTGCTGAACGATCAGGAACGACCGATCGATTCCGTGCACGTGGCGCTCAGTCCGGATGTGGAGACGCGCCTGGTCGAGTTCGACCGGCCGGCGCAGCGCGTGCTGCACGACGCGGCGCTGCACTACGACATCTACCGGCTCGAGCAGCCGCTGCAGCCCGGCGACTCGATCGGGATGTCGTTCGACATCCGCTTCCGCAAACGCGGCTTCCGGAATAACGAGCAGCCCACCGCGATGGTGGAGAATGGCACGTACTTCGACCGGCTCTGGCTGCCCTTCATCGGCTATCGTGTGTCGCGGGAACTGGACGACCCGGTCGCGCGCGAGCAGCATGGCCTGCCGACGAAGTCCGGTGCGGCGTCGCCGTACGACACCGCTGTCGCGCGGGACGCCGCATCGGGCATGCGCGGCGCGGAACCGGTGCTGGTAAATGCGATCATCGGCACCGACAGCACGCAGACCGCGTTCACCGTCGGCAGGCTGGTGCGCGAGTGGCGCGAGAACGGGCGTCGCTACGTGCATTATCGCACTGACCCGCCGATGCCCTTTGCGAGCCCCTTCATATCGGGGCGGTACGCAGTGCGTGAGTCGCGCTGGCGGGACGTGCCGCTGCGCGTGTTCCACCACCCTGCGC
>CAYSGF010000342.1:0-6750 GCA_964430275.1 uncultured Gemmatimonadaceae bacterium | reverse complement strand
CTCGACGAGCTGCGCGCGCTGGGGGCGAGCATCGGCGCCAGCGCAGGTGACGTCGTCAGCATACGGCTGCCGGTCGGAGCAGTGGACGCGCTGGGCCGCACGCCCGGCGTCCATTCGGCGGAGGCCGCACGCCTTCTGACGGTCGAACCGCAGGTGGACACGAGCACCATCGTCATTCGCGCCGATGCGCTGCGCAGCCATGCCGGCGAGCGCTGGAGCGGAGCGACGGGACGCGGCACACTGATCGGTGTGTACGATACGGGACTCGACGTTCGGCATGGCGATTTCCTTGATGACGACGGCGTCACGCGTGTGATCGCGGCGTGGGACCAGACCATACCGGCAGGCGGCGCTGCGGGTGTCGCGTACGGCGTCGTGTGCGAGCGGGACGATGTGCAGCAGACGGTCACGAGCCGCGGCGCACTCGGCTGTCCGATGCGTGACCGGGTGGGCCATGGCACGCATGTCACCGGCACGGCCGCGGGCAACGGTGCGGCGAACGGCGGGTTCGACCTGGCGGGTGTTGCACCGGAAGCCGACCTGCTCGTCGTGAAGGGCGGGGACGGCACGTTCTCGGAGAGTCTGATCATCGACGGTCTCGTGTGGCTGCGCGAGCGCGCACAGGCGCTCGGCCGGCCGATCGTCGTCAACCTTTCGCTCGGCGGACAGGCCGGCCCGCACGATGGGACGCGCCTGTTCGAGCGCGCCATCGACAATCTGTCAGGACCGGGGTTCGTCGTCGTCGCGGCAGCGGGCAATGACGGTCAGAACGTGAACACGGTGCCGGCCGCCGGGCCACCCCAGTACTTCCATGCACGCGGTACTGCAACCGCCGACCTGACGCGGTTCACACTCGACGCCGATGCGTATACGCCGTTCTTCGAGTGCCAGTTCAACAGTCTCTTCATGGAACTCTGGTACGAGGCGGCCGACAGCGTAACGGTGAGCGTCGTCAGACCCGACGGCACACGCGCGACCTCCGCCGCGGGAACGGAGGTGATCGACTCGAGCGCGAATGGGCGCATCGTGATTCACAATGCCGTTGCCGGACCGAGCCCGGCGAATGGCGATGCCGAGGTCCTCATTCTCGTGGACTCCTGTGAGGGCAGCGGTCTGCCGTCGCCGGGGAGCTGGACGATCGAGGCAGAGCCGCACGCGACGTTCGCAAGCGGTGCCCCGATCGACCTGTGGCTTCACACGCCCTTTCTCGGGACCGGTGCCGTCTTCGGACGCGACGGGTTCGACAACCGGTTCGTCGTCGGCTCTCCGGCAACGGCGCAACGGGCGATCGCCGTTGGTGCCTTCGTCTCGCGCCTGTGCTGGTCCACGGCGTTCGGTGAGGACGTGTGCTACACGCAGCGCGAGTCTCTCGGTGACCTGGCGCGCTTCTCCTCCGCCGGCCCCACGCGCGATGGCAGGATCAAGCCGGAGATCACCGCGCCCGGCCTCGGCATCGTGTCCGCACGATCGCGCCACGCCAGTATTCCATTTCAGCGGGTCTTTGGTGACGGCCGGCACGCCGTCTTCGAAGGCACGAGCATGGCTGCACCGCACGTGACGGGCGCAATCGCACTGCTGCTGCAATACGAGCCGACGCTCGATCCGGAAGGCGCGCGCGCGGTTCTGGCCGGCACGGCGGCGGCCGACGCCTTCACGGTCATGCGCTACGACGGCTCACCGGACGCGATCGGTGCGGACTGGTGGGGACACGGCAAGCTGGATGCATGCGCGGCAGTCGTCTCGGTCGCCGCGAGTGGCGGCGCCAGCGTCTGGGTCGCGCCCGCGGCCGATTCGATGCCGCGCGGCGCGACACTGCCGCTCAAGGTGTGCGCGCGCGACAATGGCGCCGACATCGCGTGGCATTCGACGGCGCCGACCATCGTCAGCATCGATGCACAGGGTATCGCGCGCGCGCTGGATGAGGGTGCTGCTTTCGTGATTGCGAGTGACGGCACGGCTGCGGATACGGCCACGCTCACAGTCGTTGCACCTTCGACCCTGGCGATCAGCGTGCACGCGGCGAACACCGGTGATGTCGTGCTGACGCGGCAGGACGCCCGGATTCCGCTGCTCGGCCTGACTGTCGTCAGCGAGGGCGTCGAGAGCGTCGATCTCGAGCAGCTCGGCGTTGCGATCGAGGGCAGTGACGAGTCGGCGTGGATCGTCCTGGCAGCCGCCGATTCGGCCGGCAACTATGACGCTGCCCCACCCTTCCTCGCCGCGTCCCAGCTGCCGCTGCATGGCGCGCACGTGGTCGAGCTCCGGCCGGATGCGCCGATCCGGGTGGGTGCACGCGATAGCGCCTACTTCGTCGTGCTGCTGCAGACGAGCGGTGCCGTGCCGAACGGCTCGCGCTTTACCGCAGGCGTGGCGACGAGTGCGACGGCGAGTCTGGCAGCGCGCTCCGGTGCACGCGACCGCATCGCGATCAGCGGGATCGGGAACGTGACAGTCGAGTCGACACTGCTCACGGATGAGCAGGCGCTCCGCTTCAGCGAGAACCCGGTCCGGCGCGAGCTCGTGTACTTCAACTTCCGTGGCTGCCCGACGCAGGCGACCGTGCATGCTCTGACCGGCACACGCGTGCGCGACCTGCGGCCGCTGCTGGTCTGCGGCGAAAGTGGCGGCAACGCGGAGTGGGATCTGACGAACGACGACGGCGGCTCGATCGCACCGGGCGTGTATCTCGTGCTGTTCGACGTCGACGGCCGTATCTTCCGTGAGAAACTGATGGTACTGCGCGCGGGCAGACCGTGACGGGAGGAACGATGACGATGGCCGGCCGGTGCTCGATCGCCCTCGTGGCGTGTCTTGCAGCCGCTCCGCCCGTGATCGCACAGGGCGGTGCAGGCGTCACGGGCGCGGTCGTGCTCCAGCTGCCGGCCGGGGCTCGCGCTGCCGGTCTGTCCGGTGCCTACAGCGCCGTGCGCGGCGATGCCGACGCGATCTTCTACAACCCTGCAGGCCTGCACGGCTTTCGGGCCGCTGCGTCGCTCTCCTATCAGCGCCACGTCGAGGATATCGGTGCCGCGTCGCTGGGCGGCGCAGCGCGCGTAGGACCCGTTACGCTCGGTATCGGGCTCGCCTTCCTGGATGTCGGTGACATCGCCGTCGTGGAGCCGGACCCACTCTATGGCGGCCAGACCGGCATCGAGACCGGTCAGACCGTGGGCGCGAGCGAAGTCGCCGCCCGCGTCGCAGCTGCCGTTCCGCTGATCGGCGAGCGCCTGACGGTCGGGGCCGCGGCGGGCCTCGTTGCCGTGACGCTCGCCGAATCCCGGCGCACCGGCGTGGTCTTCGACGTTGGTGCGCAGTACGCGCTCCCGCTGGTCACGCTCGCAGCGTCGCTCCGGAACCTCGGGCCGACGATGTCCGGCTCCGGTCTCGCGGATGCGCCGCTACCCACCGAGGCGCGCCTGGGTGCAGCCGCGTCCTGGCAGCGGGTGGACGGCTGGGGCGGGAGCCTCATCGCGGACGTCGTCGCCTACCTCGAGGAAGAGCGCACCGGCCTGCTGCTCGGCGTCGAGGGCGGAATTCTGCCTCACGACGCCGGGCTCTCGGCCGTTGCGCGCGTCGGCTTCGATGCCGCCCAGGAGGAGAGCGCGCTCGGAGCGTTCCGCATCGGCGCCGGCGTCGGCCTCTACGGCGTGGACCTCGACTACGCGTACCAGGACTTCGAGGCGTTCGGGGCGGTGCACCGGATCGGCCTCCGCTGGACGCGCTAGCCGCCTCGCGCGATGACGTTACGAGAGGACGTCGCGCTGGCCCGCTGCGACTTCACGCACCCACATGTGATAGTCGATTGCGGCGGCCAGCGCCGCTTCGATGCTGCGCACGACGTCCAGTTCGCCCACCTCCTGCCGCGCACGCTCGACCAGGGCCGGGTCGAGCAGGAACGTGTATGCGCGACGGTCATCCAGGTCCTGCTGCATGTTCACGCCTCCGGGTTCGGCGGCTTGCGCCGCGCACGGGCACGCTGTGAAGCGCACCGGTGCGCGCCGATGGCGGATCGGGCCGGAAATCGGGGCTCCGGACAACGCAGCAGGCACTCTCGAAACTTGTCAGCCGCGGCCGGGTTACCAGATACGCAATGATGCCTGACGAACGGAAGAAATCCGCACCGAAGCGCCTGATCGTGGTGGGCGACCGCGTCCTCGTTTCGCCGGAGGAAGGCGAAGAGCGCACGCGCGTCGGGTTGTACCTGCCGGCAAGCGCCGTCGACGCGCAGGCAGTGCAGACCGGGACCGTCGTTGCCGTCGGTCCGGGCACGCCCATCTCCGCTCCGACCGATCTCGGCGACGAGCCGTGGCGGATCACGGGGGGCGAAGCCCGCTTCCTGCCCGTTCAGGCACAGGTCGGCGATTACGCGATCTTCTTTCGCCGTGCGGCGGTCGAGATCACGTTCGAGGGCAAGAAGTTCCTGGTCGTGCCCCAAGCGGCGATTCTCGGACTCGTTCGCGAGCCGCCTCCCGAAGACCAGTGGTGAACGAGGCGGCGAATGATTGGCCCTGGCGGCCCCGCGTATCGGGGCCGCTTCGTGTATAGAGGATCCTCATGCGGAACCAGAATCGAAACTACCTCGTCCGCGCGTCGGCGCACGACGGCCTCGTGCGTGCCTTCGCCATCGATGCGACGATGGTCGTCGGCGAGCTCACCCGGCGCCACCAAACGGAGCCGGCAGTCAGTGCCGCGCTCGGCCGTCTCTCGACCGGAGCACTGCTCTTCGGCGCGATGCTGAAGGAGGACGATCAGCTCGTCACCATTCGCGTGCAGGGCGATGGTCCCGCCGGCACCCTCCTCGCCACTGCGAATGGTCGCGGCGAGGTGCGCGGGCTCGTCGGCAGCCCGCGACCGGGCGTGGATCAGGTGCGCGACGGGAAGCTCAACGTGCGCGGCGCCGTGGGCACCGACGGCCGACTCACCGTCACTCGCGACCTGGGCATGCGCCAGCCCTACAGCGGTACGGTCCGGATTGTCAGCGGTGAAATCGGCGAGGACCTCGCACACTATCTGGCCACGAGCGAGCAGGTCCCCTCCGCGGTCGGGATCGGCGTGTTCGTCCAGCCCGACGAGTCCATCGAAGCGGCCGGCGGCTACATCGTTCAGCTCATGCCGGGCGTCGCGGATCGAACCGCGAGCGAGATCGAGGAAGCCGTGCGCGCACTGCCGCACCCCACGACCATGCTCCGGCAGAACGAAACGCCCGAAGACATGCTCGCGCGCATCTTCGGCCCCGACGGCTTCACGGTGCTCGACCGCAGACCGGTGAGCTTCCACTGCCCCTGCACGAAGGCGCGCGCCGAGCGGGCACTCCTGCTGCTCGGACCCGAGCAGATCCAGGAGCTGCGCGAAAGCCCGGACGAGGGCGCCGAGCTGAAGTGCGAGTTCTGCCTCGAAGCCTACAACTTCAGTGACGAAGAGCTGCGGCAGCTAGCAGAACGGGCTGCCGCGTAGCGCCTGCCAGGGCATTTGTCGAATTCGTGTTCTCCGTACGACGTCCATGTAGCAGCCTGCCGATGCGCGCGATCCTGCGCGCCGTCGGGCATGCACCCCGGCCTCACGAGTCGACCACGGAGCCGCGCGCCGCGAGCAGGCCCTCGAGCAGACCGACGAGGCGCCTGCCCGCCGTGCGCGCCGGGTCCAGCGCCGGATCGTAGATCGTTACCTGAAGCCCGAGCGCGTATGGATGGGTGACAAGCGGCTCCAACAGCTCGCTCAGCCACGCCGGTTCCGGTCCCCCCGGCTCCGGCGAGTCCACGGCCGGCATCAGGACCGGGTCGATGACGTCCGCGTCGAGGTGAACCCAGAATCCGTCCAGCTCCGCACGCGCCAGCCGCTCGAGCGCCGAGGCCGCGATCTCCGCAGCAGTACGGGCGCTCCGCTCCGCATCCGGCACATCGAGGATGCCGTAAGCGCTGAGCGCTGCGTGATCGAATGGATCGCCCTCGTCGCGCCGGCCGACCAGGACCACGTCCTCGCCGCGCACGAGCGCATCCCCGCCCAGGCGAGCGAGCACAGAGTCGCCGCGACCGACCGCCAGCGCCAGACACATGCTCGCCGCCGAGCCGGTCGTGGACTCCGCAGGGGTCGCGAAGTCGGCATGCCCATCGACATAGGCGAGGCCAACGCGGCCCAGCGCACGCGCCCCAAGCAACGTCCCCAGCACGATGCTGCAGTCGCCGCCCAGCACCACGACGAACCGGTCGTCGCGCAACCCGCCAGCAACCGCCGTCGCGAGCTCCATGCTGTACTTTGCGACCCCCGCCTGATTGCGTACACCGCCGTCCGGCCGCACGAAATCGACATAGGGTGGGGGCAGAACATCACCGCGATCCTCTGCCCCGAGCCGCTCGACGATGCCGAGCTCCCGCAGCGTGCGGGGCGCCAGATCCAGGCGACGCATCCCCCCGTCGTCGTACGGCCGAATCCCGATGCTGGATGGCGCGCCGAGCACGGCGATGGGACGACGTGCGCTCCTCGGCGCATCCTTCGCCAGTGATTCCACTTGTGCCCTTCCCTCGAAGTGACTCGCGGGAAATTGCTCGGCGTTCCCTAACCTGTCAACATGTAAACACAGGTTAGACACACATCCGGACCATGATTGATCTTTGCGCGTTGGCCGATCGAGTCCTGGGAGTGTGCAGATCCGACGTCTCCGGGCGCGAGCAAAGGTGTGCCATGGCTCGAGATGGTGGGCCCCAGGGGATTCGAGCCGCTTATTGCGGAATAGCGCGACCGGCCAGGGCGCAA
>CAYSGF010000341.1:0-17347 GCA_964430275.1 uncultured Gemmatimonadaceae bacterium | reverse complement strand
GTTCGCGTGATCTGCTCGACGCTCGCGCCTGCCCGCGCAGCGACCGCGCGATCGACTGCGAAGCTACGCGTGTGCTGCGGCGCCTCGATCGTCCAGTCGATGTCCACGACGCCGGGCGTGCTCTCGAAGACCGCGAGCACTTCCTGTGCTGCGGCGATGCGGGTCGCGTCGTCGGGTGCATAGACCTCGGCAACGAGCGTGGACAGCACGGGCGGGCCGGGCGGAATCTCCGCGATCTTCGCGCGTGCGCCGTAGCCCGCGGCGATCGCCGTGATGCGGGGGCGCACGTCGACCGCGATCGCGTGGCTCTGCCGGTCCCGGTGATGCCTGGCTACCAGGTTCACCTGGATGTCAGCGACGTTCGCACCCTTTCGCATGAAGTAGTGCCGTACGAGGCCGTTGAAATTGAAGGGCGCCGCGACACCGGCGTACACCTGCGTGTTGTCGACTTCCGTGACCGTGTGCAGATACGTCGCGATGTCCTGCGCCGCCGCCTGCGTGGTCTCCAGTGTCGTGCCCTCCGGCAGATCGAGGATGACCTGGAACTCGCTCTTGTTGTCGAACGGGAGCATCTTCACCTGCACGACGCGCACGAAGAGCAGACCGACCGATGCCAGGAGCAGCGCGACGACGCCTGCGTAGAACAGGTTGCGGCGCCGTCCGCGATCCATGAGCCCGGACATGATGCGGGCGTAGAAGCGGCCGAACCGGGTTGCGTCCTCCCTCGCATGGGTCGCGACGCTCGCGGCCTCGCCGCCGTCGTGTCTCGCTGCCACGCCATCTGCAGGTGCCGTCGTATGCAGATGGCCGCGCAGCAGGCGCAACGCGAGGTACGGCGTGACGATGAAGGCGACCGCGAGCGATGCGAGCATCGCCACGGAGGAGCCGACCGGGATGGGGCGCATGTACGGCCCCATCATCCCGGACACGAGCGCCATCGGCAGGATTGCGGCAATGACGGTGAACGTCGCCAGGATGGTCGGGTTGCCGACCTCCTCGACGCCCTCGACCGCTGCCATTTCCGGCGAGCGGTCCCCCATCTTCATGTGGCGGTAGATGTTTTCGACCACGACGATGGCGTCATCGACGAGGATCCCGATCGAGAAAATCAGTGCGAAGAGCGTAATGCGGTTGAGCGTATAGCCCATGGCATAGTACGCGAACAGTGTCAGGCCGAGCGTGACGGGCACGGCGACGAGCACGATCAGCGCCTCGCGCCATCCGAGGAAGAGCCAGATCAGCAGTGTGACCGAGATCGTCGCGATGGCGAGGTGAAGGATCAGCTCACCTGCCTTCTCGGCGGCGGTTTCGCCGTAGTTGCGTGTCACCGTGACCTCCACGTCGCCCGGGACCAGCCGATGCCGGGCCTGCTCCACACGCGCGAGCACAGCGTCTGCAACCTTCGTCGCGTTCGCGCCCGGCCGCTTCGCGACGCTGATCGTGACCGCCTTCTCCGCGACATTGTCGCGGCCGGTGTGCGTGACGTAGCTGTCGTGCTCGCCGTAGTCTGCGCTCACCTGTGCGACGTCACGCACGTATACGGGCGCGCCCGCACGCGCGGTGACCATCACGTTGCCGACGTCGATCGCGGTCTCCAGGGGCGCACCCACATCGATGCGCAGCACTTCATTGCCGACGGCGATCTCACCCGCCTGGAGGCGCGCGTTCGCGCCCTCCAGCGCCATTGCAACCTCGCCGGGGGTTACGCCATGCGCGGCCAGGCGAGCCGGGTCGAGCTCGACGGAGATCTGCCGCGCGCGGCCGCCCGTGACCTCCGTCTGCGCGACGTCGGCCAGCGTGCGGATCTCGTCCTGGAGGTGCGCTGCGACCTGGCGCAATGCGTCCGAGCTGTAGGCGTGGGAGTGGAGCGTGAGCGTGAGGATCGGAACGTCGTCGATCGTATGCGGCTTCACGATGGGCGCCATGGCGCCTGCGGGCGCCTCGTCCATCACGGAGGCGAGCTTCGCGTGCACCTTCAGCACGCTCTCCTCCTGGTCCTCGCCCACCGTGAAGCGCACGGTCGTCATCGAGAAGCCGTCGCCTGCCATTCCGTAGACGTACTCGACGCCGGGGATCTCCCACATGCGCTGCTCGATCGGGCGAGCCAGCAGGTTCTCGGTTTCGCGCGGCGTCGCGCCGGGCAGCGCGACGATCACGTCGATCATCGGCACCGAGATCTGCGGCTCCTCTTCGCGCGGCGTAGCGACGACTGCAAACGCACCGACTGCGAGCGACGCGAGCGTGACCAGCGGTGTCAGCTTGGAGCGCAGGAATGCCTGCGCCACACGTCCGGCGATGCCCATGCTCACCTCGCCATCACGGCGGATGTCGCGGCAGACGCCGGAACCACGATCGCGTCGCCGTCATCGAGCCCACTCACGACCTCGACCGAGTCACCGCTCACCGGGCCGAGCCGCACCCATCGGGTCAACACCGTGTCACCCCGGCGCAGGTACACGCCGGTCAGATCGCCCTGGCGACGGATCGCACGGATCGGCACCACGATCGACGTGCGCATGCCCTGCGGCAGGGCGAGCTCGGCCGCGCCCGTGCCGGGCAACGCGCCGTCGGCATTGTCCACGATTGCGTTGATCGTGAAGAGCCCTGCGGCGCCGGGCACCACACCTTCGATGCGCGCGGGCACGACCGTGCCTTCGACGAAGGCCATTACCTCTGCCCCCCGGTCCAGCGCCCGCACGACATCCGGTGAGGCGGTTACGATCACCCGCAGACTGCTTGCGTCCTGCACCGTGAGCAGTGGCGCACCCGGCGCGGCGAAGCTGCCCGGGTCCACCATCCGCCGGACGACGACACCGTCGAAGGGTGCGCGGATCACCGCGTACGATGTCATCGCAGCGAGCTCCGCGGCGCTTGCGCGTGCGGTTGCCACCCCCGCAACGGCCCGCGTGTAGCCGGTCTCGGCAGCATCCAGCTGCGCACGCGGAGCGGCCTCCTCGGCGTACAGCGCACGCATGCGCTGCACGTGCAGGTCGGCCTCTGCCAGCACGGCCTGCGCGCTCGCCAGGCTCGCCTCCACCTGCTCGCGCTGTGCGCCCAGCTCACGGGCATCGATGCGCAGCAGGGGTTGGCCGCGGCGCACGCCGTCGCCTTCCTGCACGAGCACTTCGGTGACGCTGCCCATCAGCTTCGTGCTGAGCGTCGCCTCCGCGATCGGCCGCACGACGCCCGCCGCATGCAGATACGCGACGCGCGGTGAGGCCGTGAGCGTGATCGTTTCGCCCGCTGGCACGCTCGCCACCGTTGCTGCGGGCGCAGCGTCGTGGTCGGCGCCGCACGCCGTCAGGAACACGGCACCGGCCGCTGCAGCGAGCATCCCTGCTCTCGCGTTCTTTCTCATGAATCTCCCCTGCCTGATCATCAGGATTCCACGGCCGAACCGGCGAGAAGCGCCGGATCCAGTCCGAGCGAGCGCAGACGCTGGGCAGCGCGCACGATCGCGTCGTAGCGGGCGTGCGTGTGGCGCAGCCGCGCCTCCGTCTCCGCCGCCTGTGCGCCGAGCAGCTCGACCACCCCGGCGAGTCCACCTTCGTACTTGCGCGAAACGATGCGGTGCGCCTCCACGCTCTGCTCGACCGCTTCTGCCGCGATACGCATGCGCTCGAGCGCGACACGCCACGCGTTCTCCTGCTGCGCGACGTCGAGCTCCGCCTGCGCCCGCGCCGCCTCGGCCTGCGCGCGCGCGATCTGCTCACGACCCGCCGTCGCACGCAGCTGCGCGAGCTGCGAAGCGCCCGCAAACGGCGTCCACGACGCGACGATCCCGACGCTCCAGTTCTCGTCGCCTGCGTACGGATTGTCGGGGGAGTTCCAGTCGTAGCGTGCCATGCCGTTCAGCCGCGGCAGCCACAACGAGCGCGCACGCTTCACGTCCGTGCGCGCCGCGGCCAGGCCGGCCTCCGCCGCGCGCACGTCCGCGCGTTCTGCGGCGAGCGCGCCCGCCCGCTCATCCGCCAGTGCACCGGAGAGTACGTCGAGTGCCGCAATCCCTTCGTTCGGCGGGAACTGCACCGGCAGCGAGAAGGCAGTGTCTCCCGGCGAGCCGAGCAGCGTCGCGAGCTGACGCTTCGTCAGGGCGGCGGCACCCTGCGCCTCGATGAGCTGCGTCTCGACCTCGCCCGCACGCACCTGCGCAAGCAGAGCGTCGGAGCGCGTCACGACCCCCTGCTCAACCATCGACTGAGCCTGACGGACGTGCGCGCGTGCGGCGTCGAGTCCGGCCCTCAGCGTCGCGGCCCGCTCTGCCGCCAGCACCGCGCCGTAATACGCGCGGGCGACATCGACCCGCATGTCCACCGCAGTCCACACGGCTGCGGCTTCCCGCGCCGCCGTCGCGTGAGACGACGCACGCCGCGCGAGCCACGCATCGACATTCACGAGCGGTTGCTCGAGCACGAGACCACCCGTCCAGTTCGTGATGGGGTCCGGGGAGTTCAGCAGTGCGGGATCGAAGTCCTCCTGCGTGATCGACCGCTGGCGCAGCTTCGTGCCGAATGCGCCGATCGGATCCGTCGTCCGCTGATAGCCGGACTCGACCCGGAGCGTCGGCAGAATGCCCTGGAACGCGGCCAGACCCTCCCCCGCCCCGGCGCGCACCTCGCCCGCAGCGATCCGGTTCGCATAGCCAGTCTCATCGGCGCGCCGCATCGCGTCCGCAAGCGTCATCGGCGCGCGCGAATCACCTGCTGGCGCGCTCTGCTGGCCCTGCGCTTCCCCCGCCAACAACACGATCACCGCGGCTGCGAGTGCGGCCTTCCCCGTCATGCTGCTCTCCTGCCTCTGTTCGGGCCGTTGTGGCGGCGAGCTGTAGTCCGGTGCCTGGTCCGGCGCCGCCAGCCGTCTTGCGTATATGATTATATGATTATATACTTGGACGCAAGGGCCGCTCCGATACAAGCTCGGGGGCGGTTCGGGGATGGAGAACGCGAATGCTCGCGGCGAAGGGCTCGCCAGCCGGGCATCGGTTGGCGAGCGCGGCAATGACCTGGAGGTCGTATGCAGGATACACGGATCGATCCGGTGCTAACGGCCCGGCATGACGGAGGGATGCGGTTCGTCGCGGAGATTCGCGGCCATCAGGTCGTCACGGACCAACCCGAGTACGGGCGCGGAGCTGACAGCGCGGCGATGCCGCTCGAGCTCCTGAGCGCAGCGCTCGGCACGTGCATCGCGCTGTATGTCCACCAGTTTCTCGCCGTGCGATTGCTCCCGACGGAAGGGTTGCGGATCGAGGTCGTCGCGACGGCGGCCACCGAACGGCCCAAGCGGATCGGCCGTTACGACGTCACGGTGCACCTGCCGGCGGACGTGCCGCCGTCGATGCATGCGCTGATCGAGCGGGTGGCGGTGAGCTGTCCTGCGCATGCTACGCTGACGCACTCTCCGCAGATCACCGTCGGACTCTCAGCGGAACCAGCGGAGGTTGCCTAGCATGGCCGAGTCCCGGTTCTCGACGGCGCTCCTCCCCACGATCGCCGAGCGCTTCAAGTCGCTGGGCGAGCCCGCCCGTCTGCACATCCTGCACGTGCTGCGCGATGGAGAGCGCACGGTGAGTGAGATCATGGAGCTGACGGGACTGCGTCAGGCGAACGTGTCGCGTCACCTGCGCGTGTTGCACGAGCACGGGTTCGTGCAGCGCCGCAAGGAGAAGCTGTTCGTGTACTACTCCCTGCGCGGCGAGGACGTGTTTCAGCTCTGCGATCTGATGTGCGCACGCCTGGAGGATGATGTGCTGCGCGTATCAGAGGCGCTCACGGGCCCTTGACACATCAACCTCCATTGATGTATCCGTCCGGGACGGAGGCGGGTACTGCCACGGGGAGGTGATTCATGAAGTACGCGTTGATCAGCGACGTCCATGCGAACCTGCCGGCGCTCGAAGCGGTGCTGGCGGACGTCGATGCGCGACCCGATATCGGCGCCACGTATCACCTCGGCGATCTCGTCGGGTATGCGCCGTGGCCGGACGAGGTGGTGAGTGTGCTGCGGGAGCGTGCGATCCCGGGCGTCGCGGGCAACTACGACAGTACGACGGCCAGCGACTACAAGCATTGCGGCTGCAGGTACGAGGACGCGCGACAGGAGGAGCTGTCGCACCTGTCGTACGAGTGGACGCGGGCGAATGTCTCGGTGGCGACGAAGACGTACCTCGGCTCGCTGCCGTTCCGCATCGACGTTCGTCCGCTCGGCGGGCATGTGGCGGGGCCGCGCCTCATCCTGCTGCACGGCAACCCGGTGCTGAACACGGTCTACTGGACGGAGGATCGTTCGGACAGGTTCTGCCTGCAGATGGCGGAGAGCGTGAGCGCGCGATCGGGCGATCTGATCGCATTCGGGCACACACACAAGCCGTGGCATCGCACGATCGACGGCATTCATTTCGTGAACACCGGGTCCGTCGGCCGGCCCAAGGATGGTGATCCTCGCGCGGGCTACGCTCTCGTGACGATGGACGGCGGAGCCGTCGCCGTCGAGTTCGTGCGGGTCGAGTACGATGTGGCGCGTGCCATGGAGGGCATCCGGGCGAGCGCGCTGCCCGACGAGTTCGCGGAGTATCTGCGCACCGGCGGCACGCTGCCGGAATCGGCAGGAACGAAGGCGTAGATGAGAGTCGACACACCTGCACACGCAAGGCCGAGTCATGCCTGAATCGCTGACGCGCAAGCTGTCGTTCCTCGACCGGTATCTGACGGTCTGGATCTTTGCCGCAATGGCGCTGGGTGTTGCGCTCGGCTACTTCTTCCAGCCGTCGGTAGAGGCATTCAACGAGCGGCTCACCGTCGGCCGGCACACGAACCTGCTGATCGCCGTCGGCCTCATCCTCATGATGTACCCGCCGCTCGCGAAGGTGAAGTACGAGCTGATGCCGAAGGTCTTTGCGGACACGCGGATCCTCGGCCTGTCCCTGGTGCAGAACTGGATCGTGGGTCCGATCCTGATGTTCCTGCTGGCCCTCGTCTTCTTCGGTTTTCTCGCGCCGGCACTCTTCGGCCCCGATCCGCGGTGGGGCTATTACATGGTCGGGCTCATCCTGGTCGGCATCGCGCGCTGCATTGCGATGGTGCTCGTCTGGAACCAGCTCGCGCGTGGCAACAGCGAGTACGCTGCCGGTCTCGTTGCATTGAACAGTGTCTTTCAGATCGTCACGTTCGGCTTCTATGCCTGGATCTTCGTTACGGTCCTGCCGCCGCTGTTCGGCCTGCAGGGCATGGTCGTCGACGTGCGCATCGGGCAGATCTTCTCGAGCGTCATGATCTACCTGGGCATCCCGTTCGCCGCCGGTATCCTGAGCAGGGTGATCCTCCTCCCGATCAAGGGGCACGACTGGTACGAGCGCGTCTTCGTTCCGAGGATCTCGCCGATCACGCTGGTCGCCCTGCTCTTCACGATCGTCGTCATGTTCAGCCTCCAGGGCGAGCGGATGATCCAGCAGCCGCTCGACGTGCTGTGGATCGCCATCCCGCTCTCGTTCTATTTCGTGATCATGTTCCTGGTCAGCTTCTTCATGGCGTACCGCCTCGGTGCCGACTACGGTCGGAGTGCGACGCTCGCCTTCACCGCGTCCGGCAACAACTTCGAGCTCGCAATCGCCGTGGCGATCGCGGTGTTCGGCATCACATCGCCGGTTGCCTTCGCCACGGTCGTCGGCCCGCTCGTGGAGGTGCCGGTCCTGATCGGCCTCGTTCACGTCAGCCTGTTCTTCCTGCGGAGGCTCTACGGCGACCGCGGCGTGGGTGATCTTCAGCCAGCCTCGAAGGACACATCGGGTCGCACACGGGGCACGGGCGCCGCCGGCAGTGCCGGCCTCGTCGACCCGGCCGAAGGCACGACGGCCGCCGCACTCGACGCCCTCGAAGAGGACGGGTGCACGACCGCGCGAAACGTGGCGAGCGTGGTTCAGCGCAAGCGCTGATCGACCCGTCATATTCCCCGCGGCCGCCCGCTCGAAAATCGTCTGCGTCCTGCCTTCCATGGGGCTGGATCCTCTTCGCAAACGTGCTGCTCGGGGTCAACCAGGGACTCGCGTGGTCGACGACGGTCATCATGAAGATCGATCTGGCGGGCTCGCGCCCGCGTGGGCTTGCGATGGGGCTGAACGAGTTCGCCGGCTACCTCGCGGTGGCGCTTGCGGCACTCGCGACCGGCTTCATCGCGGCACGTTTCGGTCTGCGGCCCGAGCCCTTCTACGTCGGCATCGCGATCGCGGCGGTCGGCCTCGCACTGGTGGTTGCGTTCGTGCGCGAGACGAAGCCGCACGCGACCCTCGAATCCTCCGCGTCCGCTCCCGGTGTCGATCCCGGATCTTCCGACCAGCCATCAGGCACACCTGCCATTTTCGCGCAGACGAGCTGGCGTGATCCGGCGCTGTCGAGCGTGAGTCAGGCGGGACTCGTGAACAACCTCAATGACGGACTGGCGTGGGGACTGTTCCCGCTGTTCTTTGCGCGAGCCGGCCTTGGCGTCGGTGAGATCGGCACGCTCGCGTTCGTGTATCCGGCGGTGTGGGGCGCCCTGCAGCTCGTCAGTGGTCCGCTGTCGGATCGCTGGGGTCGCAAGTGGCTGATCGCCGCAGGGATGGCAGTTCAGGGCGTCGCACTTGGTGCCATCGCACTCGCTCACGATTTCGGTGCATGGATCGCCGCGTCCGTGCTGCTCGGTGCCGGCACGGCGATGGTGTATCCGACGCTGCTCGCCAGCATCGGCGACGTTGCGCACCCGAGCTGGCGAGGCTCGGCGATCGGCGTGTACCGGCTGTGGCGCGACGCCGGCTATGTCGTCGGTGCGCTGCTCGCCGGAGCCGTCGCCGACCGATTCGGCATGGCCGCGGCGATCCTGATCATCGCTGCGCTGACGGTTGCTTCGGGTGCGCTCGTTGCGCTGCGCATGCCCGAACCGCTTCCCCCCGGTCTACGCTCCGCTCACCGGCGACCACTCAGGGTCGCCCGGTGAAATCGCCCGATCTGTACGCCGACCAGGACGCCCGCAAGGGCGTCCACACCGTTGAGGTTCGCGATGCCCGTCACGCCGAACCCGAAGATGGACGACGGTCGCAGGTAGAGCTGGATCTCCGCGGGCACGCCGATCGTTGCGAAGTTCTCCTGCTCGCGCTCGCCGATGGTCCGCCGGCCGCCGTAGAATCCCAGACCGGCTGAGCCCGCTGCAAACAGCCATCCCGACTGGCCGGCGAGCCCGTACAGCAGGCCGGCTTCGATGCGCTTCTCCGGCTCGGTGCTGCACGGCCCGAAGAGGCAGAGCTGGAACTCCTCCAGGTAGGCGATCCGCCCGGTGACGAGCCGGTGCTCGCGGTGCGGAACGGCGACGGCGGCACCGAACCCCAGGAAATCGCCCTCGGCGTCGATGGCGAGTCCGGCATTCAGCCAGACCGGCGCCGGGGGGGTTCCGGGATCTGCGGTTCCGGCGACCTGTGCGGTCACGGCGATCGGCATGACGAGCGCGAGGAGGATGGCGGCAATCGGGGTGGGCGGGCGCATGACGACCTCCGGACGGAGTGAGCGGTCGTTCTCCTGACCCTTGCACGCTACCCGTTGCGCGTGTCCGCACCCATCCGTCCGAGTACGTAGCCGCCGGGTCGCGGTTACGTAGTGCCGCTTCCGCCGTCTGCGGCGAAAGCACCGGAGATGTTACGTTCGACGGCGCTGCATTCGCCTGCGCGGTGCGCCCGGGACGCCCTCGGAGGCTTCCGGGTGACGCGCCTGCCCGATTCCGACACGATATGAGAGCAGGATCCAGTCGCCTGGCCCATACCTCGCTCGCCCTGCTGGCGACGCTCCTGCTGTCGGCGGCGACGGCCGACCTGCTGACGGCGCAGGCCGCACCGGTCACGGTGACGATCCGTGTCGTATCCGATGAAGGACCGGTGGAAGGCGCACGGGTCGCCACGAGCGAGGCGGTCGAGGTCACGGACCGCACTGGCATCGCGCGCCTTCGCCTCGGTCCGGCCGTGCACCACGTGCGCATCGAAAAGCTCGGCATGGCGCGTGTCGAGCTCGACGTCGAGGTGGGCGGCGACACAACGTTCACCGTCACGCTGCACGAGGAAGCGATCGAGCACGAGGCGATCATCGTAAGCTCGACGCGCACCGGGCGTCGCATCGAGGATGAGCCGCTGCGTGTGGAGGTCATCGGCCGCGAAGAGATCGAAGAGAAGCTGCTGATGACGCCCGGCGACATTGCCATGCTGCTGAACGAGACGGCCGGGCTGCGCGTGCAGCCGACGGCGCCGTCGCTCGGCGGCGCGAGCGTGCGCATCCAGGGGTTGCGCGGCCGCTATACGCAGATCCTCTCGGATGGCCTGCCGCTCTACGGCGGCCAGACGGGTGCGCTCGGCGCACTCCAGATCCCGCCCATGGACCTCGGCCAGGTGGAGGTGATCAAGGGCGTCGCGTCCGCGTTGTACGGCGCGTCCGCGCTCGGCGGGGTCGTGAACCTGCTCTCGCGACGGCCGGCGGAGGAAGCCGAACGCGAGCTGCTCCTGAACCAGTCCACACTCGGCGGCACCGACGTCATCGGCTGGGCATCCCACGAGGTGAGCGAGCGCTGGGGGTACACCCTCCTGGCGAGCGGCCATCGTCAATCGCAGGCGGATGTGGACGACGACGGCTGGGCCGACCTGCCATCGTACCGGCGCATCGTGGCACGGCCACGCGTGTTCTGGAACGACGGCGCGGGCAGCTCCCTGCTCTTCACGGTCGGCGGCATGTTGGAGGAGCGCGAGGGCGGCACGGTTGCGGGTGCGACCATGCCCGACGGCGCACCCTTCATCGAAGCGATCGAGACGCGACGGGCGGACGCCGGTACGAGTGCGCGCGTCCTGCTCGGCGGACGTCGTCTGCTGACCGTGCGCGGCTCGGCTTCACTGCAGACGCATGAGCACCACTTCGGTGCGGTGCAGGAGCCGGACGAACACGTCACTGTGTTCGGCGAGGCGGCGATCTCGGGGACAGACGGCGCTCATACGTGGGTGCTCGGTGCAGCCGTGCAACACGAGCAGTACTCGGCCGATTCCGTTCCCACGTTCGACTATACGTACACCGTGCCCGGCATCTTCGCGCAGGACGAGTTCTCGCCCGCATCCTGGCTCACGCTCGCGCTGAGCGGCCGGCTCGATCATCACAGCGAGTACGGCACGTTCCTGAACCCGCGCGTGTCCGCGTTGCTGCGTCCGGCAGCGCACTGGACGGTCCGCGCGTCTGCCGGCAGCGGCTTTTACGCACCCACGCCGTGGACCGAGGAAACGGAGGCGATTGGACTCCGCCGTCTGCTGCCCTCCTCGCTCGATGCCGAGCGTGCGCGCAGCGCCTCCTTCGACGTGTCGCGCACAATCGGACCGCTCGAGCTGAACGCGACGCTCTTCGCATCGCGCATCGAGGACGCCGTCCAGGCGCGCACCGCTCCGACGGATCCCTCGCGCATCGAGATGTTCAACGCGGATGGCGACGTCCACACGGCCGGCACCGAGCTGCTCGCGCGCTTTCATCGTGAAGGCATTCACGTGACGGCGACGCACGTCTACCTCCGCTCCACGGAGCCGGACCCCTCGGGAACGGGCAGACGGCTCGTACCGCTCACGCCACGGCATACGGCAGGAGTCGTCGGTGCCTGGGAGCAGGAGGGCCGCGGGCGCATCGGCGTGGAGCTCTACTTCACGGGCCGCCAGGAGCTCGAGGAGAATCCGTATCGGGCGGAATCGGAGCCGTACACGATCGTGGGGTTCCTCGTCGAGCGGTGCTTCGGCCCCGCGCGACTGTTCCTGAATGCGGAGAACATCTTCGATACCCGGCAGACGCAACACGACCCGCTGACGCGTGCCGCGCGCGCGCCGGACGGCCGCTGGCTGACGGACGTGTGGGCACCGCTCGAGGGACGCTCGTTCAACGGCGGCGTCCGCTGGAACTTCTGAGTGGTTCACCGCCAGCTCCGAGCAGACAACCGGAAGACGCGCATGCGCTCGGCGACGTTGCTTGCGACGTCCGCAGGCTCGGCGCTAGTTGCGCTCGTATTCCGCGGGCAGCCATAGCCTGAACGTCGTTCCGGCGCCGAGAGTGCTCACCACCTGCACGTCCCCGCCGAGCAGCTGTGCGTACTCGCGCGCCGCCGCCAGCCCGATGCCCAGACCGCCCGCGGCGCGGGTGGCGCCACCGTCCACCTGCCAGAATCGCTCGAAGATGCGTGTCAGGTGCTCGGGGGCGATACCAATGCCGGTGTCGCTGACCTCGAAATCGACGCCGCCTGCGTCGGCGCGCACGCGCACACGCACCTCGCCGTGCTCCGTGTACTTCACGGCGTTGCCGCACAGGTTTACGAGGATCTGGCGGACCTTGCCCGGATCGGTGCGGATGCTCACCGCGTCCTTCGGCACGTCGATCACGACGCCGAGTGCCTTGGCATCCGCCACCGGCTGAATGAGCGATGCGGCCTCTCGCGCGATCAGACGCGCATCCATCGGCTCGGGCTCCACGATCTCGTGACCGCCGTCCAGCTTGGCGAAGCGCAGAATCTCGTCGATCATCGCGGCCAGGTGCCATCCGCCGGCCTTGATCCGCCCCACCTTCTGCTCCTGCGTCGGCGAGAGTGGCTCGAGCTGCAGCAGGTCGGCATACCCAAGGATGCCGTTCAGCGGCGTCCGGAACTCGTGGGACAGTGTGGACAGGAACGTGTCCTTGGCGAGGTTCGCCTTCTCTGCGATGAGCTTCGCCTCGCGCAGGTCTTCGCGTGCCTGATGCTGCGCGGTGTTATCGAAGAACGTGAGCACGGCACCCTCATTCGTGCCGTCCAGGGAGCGGTACGGATTGATGCGCATGATGTAATGCTCGCCCGTGTCGCTCTCCACCTCGCGCTCGAAGCGCTCGAGCGACGAGAGGACACTCGCCACATCCGCGATCAGTGACGTATACCTGAGGCGGTGCGTGATGTGGGCGAGCGGACGCCCCTGGTCCGCCGCGACGAAGTTGAAAAGAGCGCTCGCCGCTGGAGTGAACCGGCGGACGCGCATGGTGCGATCGAGGAAGATGGTGCCGATCTCCGTGGACTCGATGAGGTTCTGCAGGTCCTCGTTCGTGCGCTTCAGCTCCTCGATCGTGCTCTGGTGCTCCTGGTTGATCGTCGTCAGCTCCTCATTGATCGACTGGATCTCCTCGCGCCCGGTCTCCAGCTCCTCCGTTGCTGCCTTCTGCTCCTCGTTGATCGACTGGAGCTCCTCGTTCACCGTCTGCAGCTCCGCTACCGCACGGTCATGCGCTTCATTCGTGGACTCCAGCAGTTCACGCGTACGACGCAGCTCGGTCTCGAGGTCGGCTTCGGCGGGCTTCGGCCCGTCATTATCGGGCTGACCGCCGTTTCCGGGAGGAACGGCCTCGTCGGGCGTTTCGAAGATGATCAGCGCGAAGTGACCATCGCTGCCGTCGTCCGTCGTCGGACGCACCTGGACCCGCACGTTGCGGCGTACGCCGTCCACGTCCGTGCGCACATCTCGCGTCGTGGCGGATCCGCGCTCGAAGGCATGGTGCAGCGCGGTGCGCAGCACATTGCGCATCTCACCGCTCGCCATCAGCAGCACATTGTGGCTCGGGTCGCCGCCACCGGGACGCAGGAATCGGCCGGCACTCGCCGAGAGGTGAACCGTATCCAGACGGTCATTCACGATCACGCTCGCCGGGGCGTACTGCTCCAGCATGCGCACGTGCAGCGAGCCGTATGAGAATTGCGTCCGCGGCCGCTCGGCCGGGACAGTCGCCGGCACAGCACCCGGCACACCGGTAGGATCCGCGGCCGACAGCCGCGGCACGCGGTAGGGCGCGGCATTGCGGCGAAACAGCCGCTGCGTCCCGTCGCCGATCGGCGTGAACAGGCCGCTGTCACCCACGGATTCGGCGGCGCCCAGAAACAACAGTCCGCCCGGATTCGTCGCGAAGTGGAAGGTTTCGAGTACACGCTCCTGCGCCTCCGGCCGCAGGTAGATGAAGAAGTTCCTGCAGCTGACCATGTCCATGCGCGAGAACGGCGGGTCGTGCAGCACATTGTGGCCCGCGAACAGCACCAGCTCGCGCAACGATTTCGCGATGCGGTAGCCGTTCGTCTCGCGCGTGAAGTACTTCTCCAGCAGTGCCGGCTCGATCCCCGCTACCGCCGCGGTCGAGTAGATCCCCGCGCGCGCCCACGCATAGCCCTGTTCGTCGATGTCCGTGGCAAACAGCTGCAGCCGAGGCGGATCCGAAAGCGTGGACGCATGCTCCGCCAGCACCATCGCGATCGAGTAAACTTCCTCGCCCGTGGCGCAGCCGACCACCCACACCCGCACCGTGTCGCTCGCATCCTTGCCCTCGAACAGGGACGGCACCTGCGAAGACAGCGCAGCGAATGCATCCGGGTCCCGGAAGAAGCTGCTCACGGAGATGAGCAGATCACGCAGCAGCGCCTGCGACTCGGTGGCGCTCTTCTCCAGCAGCGGCTGGTACTGCTCCAGCGTGGCCACGTCGTTGAAGCGCAGCCGCCGCTCCAGCCGGCGCAACACCATCGAGCGCCGGTACATGCTGAAGTCGTGCCCCGTCCTGCTCCGCAGCAGGGCGAACACCCCTGCCAGCTCCTCTTCAGATCCCTCCGACGATGCTGCCCCGTTCCCGGCTTCTTCCGGTCGCCGGCGCAGGCGGATCAGCTCGCCCGGAATCCGCCCCGACGGAAGCACCACGTCGATCAGCCCCGTTGAAATCGCACTCGCCGGCATGCCCTCGTAGTCCGCCTCCTCCGGGGACTGCGCTGCAGTAATGCCACCCGCCTCGCGGATGTAGCGGATGCCAGCCGTGCCGTCCGACCCCGTGCCCGACAGGACCACACCCATTGCGTCCGCGCCGCAGGCCTCCGCCAAAGTCCGAAAGAAAAGGTCGACCGGCGCGTGATCCGCACGCTCACCACGCTTCCGCAGCTCCAACCCGCCCCCGCGCATCGTCAGGTCCTGTCCCGGCGGGATCATGTAGATGTGATCCGGCGCCAGCGCCACGGCATCGCTCACCTGCGTCACCGGAATCGCCGCCCGGTCCTGCAGCAGCTCGCTCATCCGGCTCTCACGCTCTGGATCCAGATGCATGATCACCACGAACGCCAGGCCGCTGTCCGCGGGCACCGACTCCACGAACTGCTGGAGCGCCCGCAGACCGCCGGCGGACGCACCGATGCCGACTACGCCAAGGACGGCGTTCGGGACGGCGGCAGGAGCGTGGTGCAGATGGGACGTCGTCATGGTGCCCTCCATCGGGGGACGCGGACGAGAGCACAGTGTTGACCAAATGGTTAGCTCAAGCTACGTTCCCCTTACCGATTGGTCAATAGGGATGGAAAGTGATCCGGGGATGGGCGATGCGCACGAAGCGGAAACTGGAAGCGGTGCGGCGTGAGCAGATCGTGCGAGCGGCGTTCGCGGTGGCCAGCCGTGAGGGGATCGGCAGACTGACGGTGCGGGGGGTGGCGGCGGAGGCGGGGATCAGCCACGCGCTGGTGCTGTTTCACTTCGGCCGCAAGGAGCGGCTGGTGCGGGCGCTGCTCGATGCGGTGATCGGCGGCACGGCGGTGCTGGATATCTCGGAGGATGTTGCCCGGTTTCCGTACGCGCGCGACCGGCTGCACGCGCTGCTGCAGCAGGAGATGCTGCGGCTGTCACGCGAGCCGCAGCAGACGCGGCTGTTCCTGGAGTTCTGGGCGATGGGCGCGCGTGAGGAGGAGATCCGCACGCACATCAGCGCGGAGCTGGAGCGGTACCGCTCGGCGTTCCGCGCGCTGATGGAGGAGATGCTGGTGAAGGAGCCGGCCGCGTTCGCGGGTGCAACGGCGGACGGGCTGGCTGCTGTGGCGGTGAGCTGGATCCACGGTTGCGCGGTGCAGGCGATGATCGACCCGGAGCATTTCGACACGGACGAGTACCTGACGGCGGTGCGGAGCATGATTGGCCGTCTGGCCTGAGAGCAGGAAGAGCGGCGCCGCGTTGGCGGGTCGTCGGAAGCATTCGGCAGCACCTGGGGGAATTATGCGGCTCCACACACGACGGAAGGGTCCACGCGATGGCAGCGATCGGGCGATGACGCGAGCGGAGGCCCTGCTGAAGGCGGGAGCGCTCCAGAGCGCGATTCTGAACAGTGCCAATTTCTCGAGCATCGCGACGGATGCGGCGGGGGTCATACAGATCTTCAATACGGGTGCGGAGCGCATGCTGGGCTATGCGTCGGCCGACGTGACGAACAAGATCACGCCGGCGGACATCTCTGACCCGCAGGAGCTGATCCGGCGTGCGGAGGCGCTGAGCGCGGAGCTCGAGACGCCGATCACGCCCGGGTTCGAGGCACTGGTGTTCAAGGCATCGCGGGGCATCGAGGACATCTACGAGCTGACATACATCCGGAAGGATGGCAGCCGCTTTCCCGCTGTGGTCTCGGTCACTGCGCTGCGCGACGCGGACGATGGGATCATCGGCTATCTCCTGATCGGCATGGACAACACGGCGCGCAAGCGGGCCGAGGAAGCGTTGCGCAAGGCGGGCGCCCTGCAGAGCGCGATCTTCAACAGCGCCAACTTCTCGAGCATTGCGACCGACGCGGAGGGCGTGATCCAGATCTTCAATGTCGGTGCGGAGCGGATGCTCGGCTATTCGGCTGCGGAGGTCGTGAACACGGTGACGCCGGCCGACATATCGGACCCCGACGAGGTGGTCGCGCGGGCGACCTCGTTGAGCCTCGAGTTCAGCATGCCGATTGCGCCCGGTTTCGAGGCGCTCGTCTTCAAGGCGTCGCGGGGGATCGAGGACATCTACGAGCTGACCTATTTCCGCAAGGACGGCAGCCGCTTCCCCGCTGTGGTATCCGTGACGGCACTGCGCGACGCGCAGGAGGCCATCATCGGCTACCTGCTGATCGGCACGGACAACACGGCACGTCAGCGCGTGGAAGAGGAGCGCATGAAGCTGGATCAGCGCCTGCGCGACCAGCACTTCTACACGCGCTCGCTCATCGAATCGAACATCGACGCACTCATGACGACGGACCCGCGCGGCATCATCACGGATGTGAACAAGCAGACGGAGGCGCTGACGGGCCGGACACGCGACGAGCTGATCGGCGCGCCGTTCAAGAGCTGCTTCACCGACCCGGTGCGGGCAGAAGCCGGTATCAACCGCGTGCTGCTGGAGGGCAAGGTCACGGACTACGAGCTGACGGCGCGCGCCCGCGACGGCAAGCTGACGGTCGTATCGTACAATGCCACGACGTTCCACGACCGCGACCGCGTACTGCAGGGTGTATTCGCCGCGGCCCGCGATGTGACGGAGCTC
>CAYSGF010000340.1:0-9454 GCA_964430275.1 uncultured Gemmatimonadaceae bacterium | reverse complement strand
GGAGCTCGGGTGCGTCGGCTCTCGGCGGAAGCTGCGTTGCAGGAACGAGCGGATGTGCGGAGAGCACCCGGCACAGCAGACATGCGAGCTCGTCGTGGAGCGGCTCGCAGCCCGTGCCTGGCTTTTCCGAGACGTGCGGCTGGTGGGCGGCGGTCGGCGGCTCCTCGGCGAGGGCGGCAGCGGCGGGCAGCGTCGCCTGCGTGAGCAGCAGCAGTGCGACGAGGAGCCGGGCGACGGGTCGTTCTGGAGCCATGAAGGGAAGAACGCCCCGCGCGCTCACGATGTCAAGCGAGCGCGGCCATCGTCAGCTGCCCGGAAGCGGCGAGCACCTGTGCCTCGCGATGCAGCAGCCAGCGCTTGCGCCAGAGTCCGCCGCCGTAGCCGGTCAGTGTGCCGTCCGAGCCTACCACGCGATGACAGGGAATGACGATCGCAATGCGGTTGTCGCCGTTCGCCCGTGCGACGGCGCGCACGGCCTGGGGCTCGCCGATCATGCGCGCCTGCTCCGCGTAGCTGCGCACCGCGCCATAGGGGATCTCGCGCAGTGCGCGCCAGACGCGCTGCTGGAACTCACTGCCAGGGGTTTCGAGCGGCGTCGTGAATTCCTGCAGTGTGCCGGCGAAGTACGCCTCGAGCTCCGCCTCCATCTGTTGGCTGACGTCGTTGCTCCCCGGCACGAACGCACATCGCAGGCGACGGCTCACCCGCTCGAGCTGCGTCTCGAGCATGCGTCGGTCCGTGAACTCGAGCAGGCATACGTGTGCGTCGGTAGCGCCGAGCAGCATCGGCCCGAGCGGGGTCAGGACGCGCGAGAGATGTACGACAGTCGCATCGCGACTGCGTGACGCCGAGCGCCCGGTGATCTGCCGGAGTGCGTCCTGGAAGCCGCTCAATGAGTCGTAGCCGTTGTCGAACGCGGTGCGTGTGATTTCCGCGCCGTCGGCGAGCTGGCCGATCGCGCGCGCCAGCCGGCGCGCCCGCTGGTACGCCTGGAACGTCATGCCGTGATGGGTCTTGAACCAGCGACGCACCGTCACGGGATCGAGGCCGCGCCCGCGCAGGTCCTGGTCGCGCAGGCGGCCCAGCGGATTGCGATCGATCTCTGCGAGCAGCGCCCGGATCGGCTCCGGCGTCTGCCCCGGCCGCTCGAGCGGGCGGCAGCGCAGACAGGGGCGGAACCCGTGCGCGAGCGCGTCGCGTGCGGAAGGGAAAAAGTCGACATTGCGCCGATCCGGCTTGCGCGCCGGACACGACGGCCGGCAGAAGATGCCGGTCGTCTTCACGCCCGTGTAGAAGATGCCGTCATAGCGCGTATCCCGTGCGACGACGGCAGCGTACATTTCATCCGCCGGAGGCAGCGTGTGTTCCGTCATTGTGTCCATCCGTGCCAGTGGCCTTGCCGGTCATGTAACAACCTGTCGAACGATAGCAGGGCCGGCGCGCCGGGTCGACCGGAAACTGGACATGGAACTGGATGCGGCCGCGGGCTACGGCTCGCTCCCACGGCGGTAGCGCAGCGGCTCCGTCGCGAGCAATGCCGGCGTCGCGTGCGGCGCTCCGTAGTCGGCGAAGTACTCGAGGCGGTCCTGCGTGCGCCGGACAACGGACGCGTAGCTCTCGATACTGCCGCCTGAGACGTCCGCCTCGTGCCACAGCGCACCGTCCTGCCACCAGGCACGACCTCGATGCACCTCGCCGCTCTCCGCCGCCGTCCAGAAGACGACCTCTTCACGGCCCGCGTCCCACGCATATGCCCCCCGGTACCGGGCGACCACGTTCCCATCTGCGCCATGGACGTCGTTGACGGCCTCGAGCATGCGGCCGGGAAGGAGCCAGCGGTACGTCAGCGTCGTGCTGAACCCGCTGCCTTCCGCATGCCAGGTCCCGACGAGGACGTCGAGCTCGCCGAGGGGCTGTGACGGGGCACGCTCCGAGGCAGCCTGCGCGGCGGCGCAGCCCGGGAGCAGCATCAACAGCGCCGCGAGGAGCACCATCCACGTGCGCATGCGCCTCATGGTCGGCACGACGCCGGCTGCATCGTCCACTCCTGCACGCGCGGGTCTCCGGCGCCGCCATCGATGCGCGCCGTCAGTGAGCCGCTCTCCGCCGTGTAGCGAATGCGCTTCGGGAAATCGTGCTCGGGCGCTTCGAACAGGGCACTGCCCGCTGTGACCTCCGTCAGCCGGAAGCCGTGCTCGGACGGCGTTCCGCCGGGAAAGGGCAGGAGCACGACGCCGGCAGAGTCGGCCGCGATCCGGCTGAACTCGAACTGCACGGCACGATCGCCTTGCAGGTAACGCGAGGTGCCCAGCATCAGGTTCGCGGACGGCGCCGTGTAGTACTCCTCCAGCGCACCGCCTCCATCGAATTCACCGCGCCAGCAGCCGGCCATGAAGGCAAGACCCTCGAGTGAGGAGGGCGCGGGCACCTGTGCTGCGGCGCCGAGCGGAGCCGCGCATGCGCACGCTGCCAGCATGAGACCTGCAAATCTCGTCATCTGATTGCTCCACGGGTTCGACGGCGCCGGCGGTGCGCTGCTGCGCCGCCTCGCATCCGCCGTGCATCAGGGAACGAGCACGCCATCAGCGACACCGACATCGAAGCGCGCACCATTGCGGTCTACGGTCAGCACGCGCGTGCGCGCAGGGTCACGCACGTCCGGGCACCCACGCTCGCCGACCGGCACGCCGTTGATGGCAACGATCCGGTCGCCGGCCGCGATGCCGGCCGCCTCGCCGGTCGAGCCGTCGACGACAGCCATGACGTCGAAATGGGAGGCGGACGGCGCCAGGACGAGACCCGTACCGCGAAGCGCCGGCGCCGTGATCACCCGATCTTCGGGTGTGGCCGCAGCGAAGCGTACGCGCCCCGTACTGCGATCCAGGGTTACCACAAAGTCGCGCAACACATCCAGACCCAGGAGACTGCGCTCGCCCGCATCGGTGACGACCGGCCTGCGCAGGACGAACGCATCGAACACCAGGTCGTCGCTGAGCCGGCCGGCAAAGCGCTCCTCCACACCGCCGACCCGGACGCGCGCACCGACCACCCGGGGCGGACCCGCGAGCTCGAGGTCGTCGAATTCGCGCAGCGCGATTGCGCCGTTGAATCCCGTGTCCAGCACGAGGGCAACGGTGTCGCCGTCCAGTCGACCGTGCACGAATGGCCGCTCGCCACGGCTGAGTGCCATTACCCCCGGTCCGTCCGGGAGCCGTCCGCGGCGGACGCTCACCCGCGCGCGCGCAAAGTCATACGTGATCAGCAGGGAGCCGTGAGTCGTATAGCCGAGGATGCCGTCGATGTCACTGCCCATCGCGTGGCTCACGACATCGAGATCGCGCACGCCGACCGGAACACGACCACGAATGCGCAGACCGCCAACCTCGATCGAATCCACGCTTTGCCGAACGCCCAGTGATCGCGCAGTACGCTCGGCGAGCTGCGTGCGCGGAAAGCCCGTGTCCAGCAGCAGGCGGAAGGGTCCACGTCCGTTCACGAGCGCATCCGCGACGAAGAACCCGCCGCACTGCTCGGTCGGCAGAACGACCTCGTCCACAGCGCGGCCGTCGCGCTCCAGCGTGACCGAGAACTCTTCCTCGCCGACGGCTGGCACAACCCTGCACGACGACGCGACGAGCGTGCCGGTGAACAGCAGCAGCGCCGTGCACCGACGCGCAGCACTCACAGCGCGGACTCGTACGCCTGCCGCAGCCAGCCGAGCAGCTCCGCATCGACCTGTGCTGCGGACTCGACGCGCACGCGATGCGTGCACATGGCATTGAAGCCGCCGGCGGATTCGAGACGGCCAGCCGCATCGACCCCCTTGAGGTTCAGCCCGACGTCCAGCCGTGTCGCCGTCGATGGTTGCGCGAGCGCGAACTGCCTGCGCCGACGGAAGCTCACGTACGATTTCTTCGGTGCGACCTCGACGTCCCCGCCGAACGCAACGAGCGCATTCCGCAGGACGTCGTATACCGGCTTCAGCGCGCTCTTGCGCCCGCCAAAGACCGCACTCTCGAGATCGTCCGTGGACGCGTCGCTGCCGGCCAGACCACCGCGCGCCGCGATGGCGACGAGGTTCGCATAGCCGTGCGTCAGCGCATGGTCGGACTTCAGCATCTTCACGATCTCGCCATGCTTCGCCAGACCGCTCGCGCGCACGGCCGCGATCCAGTCATCCAGCGTCCGGCCGCTCTTCTGCTCGAGATTGCGGATCATCGATTCCGTGGCTGTATCCACTCGTCCTCGCCGGTTGCAAGATGGCTCAGGTAATCCCGAAAGCGATCGACGGCCGCGTCGAACGGCGCGATATCGCGATACGCTCGCGAGAGCATCACGCCACCCTCCATCGTCGTGAGCGCGAAGCGCGCGAGCGCCCGCCGGTCCACATCCTCCCGCACCCGGTCGCCGGCATCGCTCAGGCACCGCTCGACCGCATCCGTCCACGCATCGAAGTTCTCGACGAGACGCTCGCGTACCACTGGATCCGGCTCCGCAATCTCGAGCGCAATGTTGCCAATGGGACAGCCCAGTCGGTACTCGCTTTCGAGCAGCAGCCGCCGATACCCCGCCAGCAATGCGAACACGCGCTCCAGCGGATCGTCCAGATCCGCCCACACCGGCATCAGCAGCATCGGCTCGATACCGTCACGGTACCGCTCCAGCACGCCGATCAGGAGATCCTGCTTCGTCGCGAAAAAGTGGTACAGGCTGCCGCTGTTCGTCTGCGACTCGCGCAGGATGTCGGCAATGCTCGTCGACTGATAACCCTTCTCCCAGAAAAGGCGCATCGCAACGGCAAGCAGCCGCTCGCGGGTCGGAACGCCGAGCTCGACGCTCATCTGCTGCTGCCGAACGAGGGGGCGGACTCCCAGTCGACAGGCCCCTCGACGAAGCGCCGGTGCAGCATCCGCAACGACCAGGCGTTCGCATCCCGGAACATCGCGCGCACCGCATCGTGTGCCGGTGTATCCGCGTAACCGACACCGTACATCGTGACCCGCGTGCGGTCCGCAGCCACCGAGTCGAGTTCGATGACCGAGAACAGATCCGGCAGGACCTCCGGGTGCGGAAAGTCAGGCGGCGCGTCCACTGCCTGGAGCGAGATCATGCGGCGCGGAACGAAGCTCAGGTAGCGACTGCGGATGTTGCCAGGATCGCCGGGCCGCGCGTCCGGCGCATAGCTCGATTCCCACACGCCGCCCACCCGGAAATCGACCACGGCGAACGGTACCGCCCAGCTCGTCAGGCCCTCCGCCGTCGTGAATGCCGCCCACGCTTCGTCCACGGACGCCGGCACCTCCAGACTGTGTACCAGCACCGTCGAGCCGTCGACAGCCCGCCAGGAATCGTGGGATACGTCCTGCCCCTGCACGCCAGCGAACGAGACCACGGTGCAGGCGAGTAGACATGTCGTTGCGCGCCTCATACGGAGCTCCAGCGTCGGTTGCGGCGTGTTCGCGGCCCGCCGGCGGCGTGTTCGCGGCCCGCCGAATGGTGGCGTCGGACGGCCGCAAGGTAGGCTGGCTTGAGCAATCAATCAAGTGGGTGGGGTCGAGTCGAGCGAGCAATGGCGACCTGCGACCAGGCGGCGCGACCGGGCAGCTACATCACTGCCCCGATCCCGCTGTCACAGCCAGGAGCGCTCGAGGCCGGCCGGTCTACTGGCTCCAGGGGGGCACGACGCCGTTCGAGCGCGCGTATGCGATCGACTGGCCTAGATGCTCGTGCAGGTGCGTCGTCGTGAGCACCCAGAGGTAGAGTCCGCTCATCTGACTGCCGAAGAGGTCGAGCGTGCTGCCGAGGAAGGCGTCGTCCGTCTTTTCCATTGCGGCGCGCAGGTGCGCGAAGGAGTCGCGCATCGCCGCGATCGCCTCGGCCTTGCTCATGGTGCGTCCCTCGTACGCCTGCACGCTCGCGTAATCGCCGCTCTGGATCCCGGTTGCCGCAGGAGCCGCGACGCCTGCGGCCGTGGGCAGGAAGTAGTTGTCCGCGGCGACGTGCGTGATCACTTCGGCGACGGAGCGGACACCCTCCGCCGGGCGCCAGTCGAACTGCGCTTCGGGGATCGCTTCTGCCAGCGCGATCATCTTCTCTTCTACTGTTTCGATGTCACGCAGCAGCGCCTCGACGACGGGCGGCGTGGCATCGGCGTCGCCTGCGGCCTGGGCGACCACCTCGCGGGGCAGTACCGCGGCGGAAACGAGAGCGGCGGCAGCGAGCACGCCGAACGTGGTACTGGTACGCATGAGTTCGCTCCAATCGAGGGCGGGAATTTCAGGGCGGAACCAACATCTCGCACGCGCTCAGCCGCAGCAAGATCATGGGGACCGGCGGGTGCCGCAGGACGAATCACCCACGCCTGATCCGCGGAGCACGGGCCGATTCGCCTCCGCATCGACGCGCTGCGTGCAGGGAAACGCGTTGATTCCTTCCGCGCGGGTCCGCATAGTTGTCGCCGCGTGCAGCGCCTACCAGGGGAGGCAGACTGATGCAGGTCTTTGTCATCGAGCCGGCGCCAACGAAGGCAATGTGGGTGATGCTTGGCGGGACGTCCCTCGTCGTCGGCGTCGTGCTGGGCGTCCTGCTCCTTGCTGCCCTCTCCGCCCGCAACGCGCGCTTCGAGGTAACCGCGCAGGGACTGCGGATTCGCGGCGACGTGTACGGCCGGCACATCCCGGCAGGTGAGCTGCTGCCAGAAACCGCACGGCGGGTCGACTTCGCCGCGACCCCCGGTCTGCGGCCCACCGCCCGCAGGCTGGGCACCGGCCTGCCCGGATACAGCGCCGGCTGGTTCCGCCTCGCCAACGGCGAGAAAGCGCTCGTATACCTCACAGACCGCACTCACGCGGTGTACGTCGGCACGAGCGCGGGATACAGCGTTCTGCTCAGCCCGGCGGACCCCGACGGGTTTGTCGCGGCGCTCGCCGGAGCGTCGGCGCGCTAGCTCCGGTCACCGTCATTGCGTGCCTCGCGGTCGCGTTGGCCACTCCTGTGGGTGATGCGGACGGGAGGATCGGCCATCGTGTGCAGGTGCGGGTGCCGCAGTCGCCTAGTCCGGCGCGTCGCGCAGCGCCTCGAGCTCCTGCGCAATCCGGTCACAGATCTCGCCGAGTCGTCGGCCGCGGTGACGCACGTAGGCTCCATAACCGACACGGCACGCCGCGTAACTGCCCCCGATCAGGGCCGCCGGGATCGCGATCGCGAGGCCGATCGAGCCGAGTGCGGTAGCGACCGCCGTACCGGCACCCAATCCGCCCCCGCCACCCACGCCGCCGATCACGCCGGCGAAGAGTCCACTCGCCAGCTCGCCATAGCGCTCCTCGATGCGGACGTGCGTCGTGCCACGATGGACCGTCACCTGGGCGTCCATGCGTCGCCCGGACGTGGCCTTCGCCTGCCACGTGAATGTGCGACCCACGAGATTCGACTCGCCCGACTCATCCGTGGCAGCGCCGAGCGTGGCGACGAGCCGGCCCAACGCCTTCTCGTCGACCTCGAACGGCAGCGTCCGCTCGACATGAATGCGGATGGGCGCACCGGCCAGCCGCGCGCCGAAGCCCGCCGGACGCATCGACTGCTCCATGTCCAACTCATGCGCGGCCTGGCGCAAACGGGAGACGTCGATATGGGATTCGGCAGCGATCTCCTCGAGCTCACCCAGCGTCAGGCCAGTCGTGCGCGCAGCGGCCGGCGTGGTGCCCTGCAGGCGTGCCGCTCGCTCGAGAAGCGTGCGCACCTCGGCGTCATCGTAGCGTCGGACCGGGACAGGACCGTCATCGTGGGCGGGCATGAACAGAATTGTCTGGAGCGCACGAAGGGATGGCAAGCTCGGCGGCGCCGCGATGTTGCGCGGGATTGCCACCCGCCCTGTTGCCTTCCGGTCCTGGCTATCCGTTCCATCTAATGCTGCATGCAAAACGTGACTCTTGCCTGGGCCGCGGCAGCCGTCTATATACCGACCCGTCGGTATGTAGCGCCGGTACCGGCACATTCCACTCACCACGAACTGATTCGGCTCATGCGCTACGCGATCCGCTCCCTGACAAAGGCGCCCGGCTTCTCCTTCATCGTGATTCTCACGCTTGCGCTGGGCATCGGTGCGAACACGGCGATTTTCAGCGTGTTTCGGGGCGTCCTGCTGCGGCCGCTGCCGCATGAGCGCGGCGAGGAGCTGATGTATCTGCGGCAGTCGGCGGCGCAGGCGGGCATGGAGGACGTGAAGTTCTCGGTGCCCGAGATCGTGGACCTGCGCGAGTCGGCCCGGTCGCTGAGCGGGTTTGCGGAGTTCTCGGCGATGCCGTTCACGATGCTCGGCACGGGCACGCCGGTGCAGGTGCAGGCGGGGATCGTCAGCGGGAACTACTTCGACGTGATGGGGCTGAGCGCGGTTCTGGGGCGCACGTTCGGCCCCACGGACGACGGCGCGGGCGCGGTGCCGGTGATGATGCTGACGTACGAGTACTGGCAGCGCGCATTCGGCGCGGATCCCGCCGCGATCGGGAAGGTGTTCCGGATGAATGGGCGCTCGGTGACGGTGGTCGGCGTGCTCGAGCCGGCGCCGCCGTTCCCGGGTCAGACGGACGTCTTCGTCAACCTGGTGACGAGTCCGCATCACCTGGATGCGACGATGGTACACGGTCGCTCGCACCGCATGACGGATGTGTTTGCGCGCATTGCGCCCGGCACGACGGTGGAGCAGGCGCAGGCGGAGGTCGATCGTATCGCCGCGCGCATGTACGGCGACTATCCACAGAACTACGATGCAGCGGCCGGCTACTCCGTCGATGTCATGCCGTTGCGAGAGGCGCTCACGTCACAGGCGCGGCTGACCCTGTGGCTGCTCATGGCAGCGGCGGGGATGGTGCTGCTGACGACCTGCGCGAACGTAGCGAACCTGGTGCTCACGCGCAGCATCCGGCGGGATCGTGAGTTCGCGGTGCGCTGGGCGATGGGTGCGGATCGCGGCGCGCTGCGTCGCATCCTCCTGGCGGAGACCGGGGTGCTGGCAGCGCTGGGCGCGCTGCTCGGTGTCGTATTCGCATGGGTCGGTCTCGACCTGCTGGTCGGCTTTGCGGGTCGGTTCACGGCGCGTGCGAGCGAGATCCGCATGGATGGTGGCGTGCTCCTGTTCGCGATTGCGGTCGCGAGTGCTGCGGCTCTGGTATTCGCGTTCGCTCCGGGACTGCGCTCGCAGGAGTTGTCGGGCGCAATGCTGACGCGCTCGGGCTCACGCCTGACCGGGAGCCGGCAGCGGCTGCAGCGGGGGCTGATCGTCGCGCAGGTCGCGGCGAGTGTGACCGTGCTGACCGCGGCGGGGCTGCTCGCGCGCACACTCATGGTGCTGAACTCGGTGGACACCGGCGTGGTGCTGGAGAATACGCTGACGCTGGAAGTGCCGGCCGATCATGAGGGGCAGTCGACGGCGCAGATCGTGACATTGCAGCAGGAGATG
>CAYSGF010000339.1:0-8696 GCA_964430275.1 uncultured Gemmatimonadaceae bacterium | reverse complement strand
CGGAATGCGGAATGCGGAATGCGGAATGCGGAATGCGGAATGCGGAATGCGGAATGCGGAATGCGGAATGCGGAATGCGGAATGCGGAATGCGGAATGCGGAATGCGGAATGCGGAATTCGGAGTGCGGCTTTATTTTCTGCGCGCTTGGGCTTCGATCAGGCGGAACAGCATCAAGCTGATCCGCTGGAGCAATGCACGGCACTCTGCAATTTCGGCGGCTGATACGATCCCGAGCTGCTCGAGGACGCGCAGCGTGCTGGCGAGCTCCCCGGCCGAGCGCCGGGCCATCCGGTAGAACCGCGCTTTCTCGCCGCGACTCAGCTCCGATGCTCCCTCGGCCGTGTTGAGCACCATCGAGCTCGCGGATCGAACCGCCTGGCTTCGCAGGTGCTCATCTCGATGCGGGACTCTCCGCGTAATCGCCGCCACGAGCGGAAGCGTCTGCTCCGCCAGCTGGTAGACCTCCAGCCGCTCGTGCGGGAAGGCCCGCTCCGGAATGGGATGTTGATCCATACCAGCAGCATGGACCCTTCTGCGGGGCACGAACATGCGGGATGCGGCCAGCGTTGATCACGTACAACCGGGATTCCGTATTCCGCACTCCGGATTCCGCACTCCGGATTCCGTATTCCGTAAAGGTCACCGATGCCTCTCCGCCGCCGGCCGCCGCAGCCCCTCGGGTGCCGCGAACGGCACATGCGGCACGGGATCCTGGGCGGGGACGTCGTATTCCTGCCGCAACCCCGCGAGCCGCCGCTCGAGCGTACGCAGGATTTCGGTGTACTGCGGATGGTCGTAGACGCTGTTCAGCTCATTGGGATCGCGCGCGAGGTCGAAGAGCTCCCATTCGCCCAGCTCATAGTAGTGGATCAGCTTGTAGCGGTGTGTGCGGATGCCGTACTGGCGGTGGACCATGTGCCAGTCGGGGTAGGCGAAGTACTGGTAGTAGATCGCGTCGCGCCAGTCGGCGGGCGTGGTGCCGCGCAGCAGGGGCACGAGGCTGCGCCCCTGCATCTGCGCGGGCGCGTCGATGCCGCCGATGTCGAGCAGGGTCTCGGCGAAATCGAGGTTCATGACGAGGTCGTGATTCACGCTGCCGGGCTCGACGACGCCCGGCCACTGCACGAGCAACGGCGTACGGAGCGACTCCTCGTACATCCAGCGCTTGTCGAACCAGCCGTGATCGCCGAGGAAGAAGCCCTGGTCGGAGGCGTAGACGATGACGGTATTCTCGCGCAGCTCCGAGGCGTCCACGACATCGAGGATGCGACCGACGCTGCGGTCGAGTGCCGCGACGGCGCGCATGTAGTCCTGGATGAAGCGCTGGTACTTCCAGCGCAGCAGTGCATCGCCCGTAAGTCCGGCGGCGGCGGCGTTCTCCGGTCCGTAGAAGGTGTCCCACGCCGCCTGCTGTTCGGGTGTCAGGCCGAATGGCGCTTCCAGCTTGAGGTCGCGCGCGAACAGGTCGCGGCCGATCTCCATCTCCTGCAGGCGGAAGGGCGATGCACGGCCGGCGCCCGTGTCGCGGAATGTGGCGGGCTCGGCCAGCACGGTATCGCGGTAGAGCGGCAGCTCGTCCGGACCGGGATCCCAGAAGCGATGCGAGGCATTGAAGTTCACGGTGAGCAGGAACGGCTCGTCGCCCTCGCGGGTGTCGAGCCAGGCGAGCGCACGGTCCGTGATGATCTCCTGCGTCGCGCCCGTGTAGCGCGTGCTGTCGCCGGCGCTGTGCAGCACCGGGTTGTAGTAGGGACCCTGTCCGGTCAGCACCTCGTAGTGATCGAAGCCGGCGGGCGCCGTCTTCAGGTGCCACTTCCCGAACAGTGCGGTCTCGTAGCCGCCATCCTGCAACAGCCGCGGAAACGTGATGTGCGTCGGGTGGAGCGCCTCCGCATTCGTCATCACGCCGTTCAGGTGACCGTACTGTCCGGTCAGGACCGTCGCGCGGCTGGGCCCGCAGATCGAGTTCGTGACGAACGCATTCACGAACAGCATCCCCGACTCCGCCAGGCGGTCGAGGTGCGGCGTGTCCGGCAGACGAGCACCGTATGGCAGGTGCTCGCGGTAGGCGGAGAGCGCATGCGCGGCGTGATCGTCGGCGAACAGGAAGATGATGTTGGGGCGGTCCTGCGCTGCGGCTGGCAGAGCCACAGCGTGCGCGGACAGGACGAGCGCGAGCGTCGTCCGGATGAACGCGCCGGATCGCAACGCACGGGGTCGCAACGCACGCAACGCGCGGGATCGCAACGCACGGGATCGCAACGCGCGGGATCGCAACGCGCCGGATCGCAACGCGCCGGATCGCATGGGTATCTCCACCGGCCTGCGCTCACCGGTGGCCGACGCACAGGTCCACGCCGCCGCACGGGTCCTCGCCGGCGCACGGGTCGTCAGGGATTCTCTCATCGAGCCTGCTCCTCGGTCCACTCGGGTTCGCGTGCGCGTCAGCCGCAGTCTATGATGCGGGGATGATTCACACCATGCGACGACCGGTACACGTTACCTCCGCCATGCGACGCCCTGTGCCCGCCCGCGGCGCCGTCATCCGGTTTGCGGCCTGCATCCTCGTGACCGCGCTGCTCGCGTGCGCGGGGCGGCCCGCCGGCGACGACGCGCCGCTGCGCATCGTGGTGCTGAGCGACCTGAACTCCGCCTACGGCTCGACGGAGTACGAGCCCGAGGTGAGCGCGGCCGTGACCCTCGTGACGGAAGAGTGGCAGCCCGATGTCGTGCTGATCGCCGGGGACATGATCGCGGGGCAGCGGCCGTCGCTCGGCGACGAGCAGGTGCGCGCGATGTGGGCGGCATTCGATTCCGTCGTCGCCGCGCCGCTGCGGGCTGCCGACATTCCGTTTGCATTCACGCTGGGCAACCACGACGCCTCGGGGCACCCTGCGCACGGACGAGACCGGCGCCTCGCGCGCGCGTACTGGACACAACCGGCACATGCGCTCTCTCTCGAGATGGTCGACGACGGGCACTTCCCGTTCTCCTACGCATTCAGCATCGGCGATGCGTTCGTCCTCGTGCTGGACGCTTCGACCGGCGCCGTCGCCGCGGACAGTGCGCAGCTCGCGTGGGTGCGACGCACGCTCGCGAGTGAGGCGGCGCGCAGCGCGCGCGTCCGCATCGCCCTCGGTCACGTGCCGCTGTACGCCGTAGCGGAAGGACGCAACCGGGTCGGCGAGGTGCAGGCGGAGCCGGATTCGGTGCGCGCGGTCCTCGAGCGCGGCGGGGTCGCGATGTACATCGCGGGGCACCACCACGCCTACTATCCGGGATACCGCGGCAGCCTGCTGCTGCTGTCGACGGGAGCGCTCGGGCAGGGGCCGCGACCGCTGCTCGACAGCAGTATGCCCCCTTACAAATCGATCACGCTGCTCGAGCTGCATGCGTCCGGCGAGATCGTGGACCGGACGTACCGCGTGGACAGTGGCCGGCGTGTGGCACCGGTCGACCGGAACGCGCTGCCGGCGCGGATCGACGGTGTGAACGGCTACGTGCTGCGGGCAGACCCCTCCGGACCATGATTGATTTTTAGCTTTTGGCCGGTTCGAGCATGCCCGTTCTTCGGCGCTTTCCTTGCGCGAGGTCAGCAACGCGTCCATGCGCGGAACGGCCAAAAGTTAAAAATCAATCATGGTCCGGAAAGGGAAAACCCATGGCGTCCATGGAGACTTCTGCATCATTCGACGCATTCGGCCTGCGTCCGGAGCTGTTGTCCGCCCTTGTCGGCCTCGGTTACGAGGAACCGACGCCGATCCAGCGCGAGGCGCTCCCGCCGTTGCTGGAGGGGCGCGACCTGCTCGGCCAGGCGGCAACGGGCACGGGCAAGACTGCCGCGTTCGCGCTGCCGCTGCTCCAGCGCCTGTCCGAGACGAACCTGAGCGGCACGCAGCCGCGCGCGCTCGTGCTCGTGCCGACGCGTGAGCTGGCGGTCCAGGTCTCGGAGGCGCTGCACCGGTACGGCCGCGGCCTGGGCGCGCGCGTGCTGCCGATTTACGGCGGGCAGCCGATCGGCCGGCAGCTCGGCTCACTGAAGCGCGGTGTCGACGTGGTCGTCGCGACACCGGGGCGCGCGCTCGATCACATCCGGCGCGGCACGCTCGAACTCGGTTCGCTCGCCGTGGTCGTGCTCGACGAGGCGGACGAGATGCTCGACATGGGCTTCGCGGAAGACATCGATGCGATTCTTGCCGACACGCCGGCGAGTCGGCAGACGGTGCTGTTCTCGGCGACGATGCCGGCGCGCATCGCCGCGCTCGCGCGGCGCCACCTGCGCGATCCGGTCCGTCTCGAGATCGCGCGCGAGACCGGGCCGGCGAGCGAAGCGCCGAAGGTGCGGCAGACTGCGTATGTCGTCACGCGCGCCCAGAAGCTGGCCGCGCTCGGTCGCGTGCTCGACGTCGAGGCGCCGACTGCGGGCATCGTGTTCTGCCGTACGCGCAATGAAGTCGATGAAGTCACGGATGCACTGAACGCGCGCGGTTACCGTGCGGAAGCGCTGCACGGCGGCATGGCGCAGGAGCAGCGGGACCGGGCGATGGGGCGGCTGCGCACGGGCACGGCGGACCTGCTCGTGGCGACGGACGTGGCGGCGCGCGGGCTCGACATCGAGCAGCTCACGCATGTGATCAACTACGACGTCCCCTCGGCGCCGGATGCGTACGTTCACCGCATCGGCCGGATCGGGCGCGCCGGTCGCGAGGGTGTCGCGATCACGCTGGCGGAACCGCGTGAGCATCGCATGCTGCGCAACATCGAGCGTGCGACGAAGCAGCGCATCACGATCGAGCGGGTGCCGACCGTCGCGGACCTGCAGACGCGCCGGCTGGAGCTGACGCGGGCATCGCTGCGGGAGCTGATCCTGAACGACGATCTCGATTCCGTGCGCGTCGTCGTCGAGTCGCTGGCCGACGAGTTCGATGTCATGGCGGTGGCGCTCGCGGCTGTGCAGCTCGCGCACCAGGTGACGGCGGGCGGCGCGGAGGAGGAGGCGGAGATTCGCGACGTCGCACTGCCGCGCGACACGCCGAAGGGGCGCGAGCGTCAGCGCCCGGGCGGCGGCGGCGCTGGTGGCCGTGGGGCGGGCCGGCGCGGCGAACGCGGTGGGCCGAACGCGCGCATCTTCATCGGCATCGGCCGGCGCGCGGGGATCCGCCCGCAGGACCTGGTCGGGGCGATTGCGAACGAGGCGGGACTGCGCGGCGGCGAGATCGGCGCGATCGAGATCACCGAAAACGGCTCTGTCGTCGAGGTGCCGGAGAGTTCGGCGGCGCAGGTGATCGCAGCACTGCGCGCAACGACGATCCGCGGGAAGAAGGCGACGGTGCGGCGGGAGGGCTGAGCCCGGCGGCACGGATTGCCGCGGCGGGACATCGTTCACCGCACGTGCCGGCTGCCTCCGTGTGGTTGCGTTGTGCGGCGCGCCGGGCAGCGCCATGATACCGGTCCACCGGAAACCCGACAGGAGCGAAGCGGCGATGACGCGGAAGCACTGGAGCGTGCGCGCACTGCTGGCAGTGGCCCTGCTGAGCGGAGCCCCACAGGCACAGGCGCAGAACGACTACTTCTTCCCTGCCGGCGAGCAGTTCGATCCGGCGATCCCGAGTCCCGCGGAGTTTCTCGGCTACGGCATCGGCGAGTACCACACGCGCCATGACCGCATCGTTGCATACATGCAGGAGCTGGCGCGGCTCTCGCCGCGGGCGGCCTATCAGGAGGTCGGCACGACGTACGAGCAGCGCGCGATGCCGGTACTGACCGTGACGGCACCGCAGAATCACGCGCGCCTGGAGGCGATCCGGCAGGCGCACCTGCGTGCGGCCGACCCGTCGCAGCCTGCGCAGCCGGCGGCGGACCGCCCGATCGTCGTACATCTCGGCTACAACGTGCACGGCAACGAGCCGTCCTCGGCGGAGGCGGCGCTCCTCACCGCGTACTGGCTGGTGGCCGGCCAGTCCCCCGACGTCGCGCGCTACCTGGCTGCCGGCGTCTACCATATCGAGCCGTCGCTGAACCCGGACGGGCGGGACCGGCATACGCACTGGGCGAACATGCACCGCGCGTCACCGCTGGTTGCGGATCCGCTCGATCGCGAGCACAACGAGGTGTGGCCGGGCGGCCGCACGAACCACTACTGGTTCGACCTGAACCGCGACTGGCTGCCGCTCGAGAACCCGGAGAGTCGCGCACGCATCGAGTTCCACCACGCATGGCAGCCGAACGTCGTCACGGACTACCACGAAATGGGCACGAACAGCAGCTACTTCTTCGAGCCGAGCAAGCCGTACGGCTCCTGGAACCCGCTGCTGCCGGAGCGGCTGTACACGGACATCACACTCGACTTCGCACGCTACTGGGCTGCCTCGCTCGACGAGATCGGCTCCTTCTATTTCACGAAGGAAGTCTACGACAACGTGTACCCGGGCTACGGCTCGACGTATCCGAACTTTCTGGGCGGTCTCGGGCTCGTGTTCGAGCAGGCGAGCTCGCGCGGGCACCTGCAGGAGAGCGCCCACCACGGGCTGCTGACCTTTGCGTTCGGCATCCGCAACCACCTGCGCACTGCAATGGCGACGGTGCGCGCTGCGGTCGACCAGCGCACGACGATGCTCGACTACAGCGCGAGTTCTTCGAGTCGGCGCTCGAAGACGCGGATGACTTCCCCGTGAAGGCGTATGTCTTCGGTGATGCACAGGATGCCGGCCTCAACCGCGCGTTCCTCGACCTGCTACTGCGCCATCGCATCGAGGTGTATGCACTGTCGGGCGAGCTGCGCGCGAGCGGCCGGACCTTTGCGCCGGGGACGTCGTGGATCGTGCCGACCCGGCAGCGGCTCTACCGCATGGTCCGCTCGATCTTCGAGCGCACGAACGAGTATGCGGACAGTGCGTTCTACGATGCATCGACCTGGACCGTCAGCCTGGCGTACGGCATGCCCGACGGCGAAGTCCGCGGTGACTACCGGCTGGGCGCGCGCGTCACGGAGGTGCCTGCACCGGTCGCCAGTGGCACCGTGCCACGAAGCGGCTATGCGTACCTGCTCGACTGGAGCGACTACTACGCACCGCGCGCCCTGTACGCACTGCTCGCGCAGGACGTGCGCGCGGACGTCGCATTCGAACCGTTCACCGCACAGACGAACGAGGGACAGCGCGCGTACCCGCGCGGCTCGATCGTCATCCCGGTCACGCGCCAGTCCATGGACGCCGTGGCACTGCACGAGGCGGTGCGCGCCGCCGCACGGGATGCGGGCGTACGCTTTCAGAGCGTGGCGACCGGCTACTCGATCGGCGGGCCGGACCTCGGCAGCCGCAGCTTCCGCCCACTCACGGTGCCGCGTGTGCTGATGCCGATCGGCGAGGGCGTCTCGTCGTACGAGGCCGGTCAGCTGTGGCACCTGCTGGACACGAAGATCGCAATGCCCGTGACGAAGGTCGACGTGAACGACTGGGGACGCGTCGCGCTGTCGGAGTACGACGTCGTCGTGCTCGTGTCCGGCAACCTCGACTACATCGACGACGACGAGCTGGCAGACCTCGAGCGCTGGGTGCGCGCGGGCGGCACGCTGATCACCACCCGCACGGCAACGCGCTGGGCAGCACGGAACGGACTGACACCGAATATTTCGCTGGTTGAGGAGGAGGACGCCGACTCGCTGCCGGTGCGCCGCGACTACGCCGATGCCGACGAGATCGCGGGCGCGCAGGAGATCGGCGGCTCGATCTGGGAGGCGGACCTCGACATCACGCACCCGCTCGCGTTCGGCTACCACGAGCGCACGCTGCCCGTCTGGCGCGATCACACGATCTTCTTCGAGCCGAGCGAGAACCCGTACAGCACCGTCGCACAGCTGACGGACGAGCCGCACCTGAGCGGCTACATCTCCGCACCGAATCTGGAGCGGCTGCGCGGCTCGCCATCCGCACTCGTCGATCAGCTCGGCAACGGCGCGGTCGTGCTGCTGGTCGACAACCCGAACTTCCGCGGGTACTGGTACGGCATGAACCGGCTGTTCCTGAATGCGGTGTTCTTCGGGGGGGAGATGGGGGTGCCGTAGGGTGCGGAGTGCGGAGTGCGGAATTCGGAGGGCGGACGTGCTGGCCGCTTCCCCGATCCACCTGATCCCGCAGCCGACCCGTGGTCATCGTATGGACCAGGATCCGATCCCGGCCCCGCCTTCCCGCACCGTCGGCTGGGGGCGACCAGACTCCCGCTCGTGGCGGGATTACAGTAAGAGCTCGGCGTAGCGACGAGCAGTTACGAAGCCAAGCGGTACGGTCGGGAGCTCGATGGTACTCCAATTGGGCGAGGGAGCGTCGGAGCTGAGCCGCGGCGAGAGGTGCGGTCTTGCCGGATGGCGCTCCGCTGGGAATCCGCAGGCCCCCCGCGTGCGTCGAGCACCTCGGGGCTCGAATCAGCCTCCGAAATTGCCGGTTGCCGCCGTCTGCGAATCAGCCTGATGCTGTTCCGCCTTGATCGAAGCGCAACGCGTCAAGCCCAGCCTCCGCACTCCGCACTCCGCACTCCGCACTCCGCACTCCGCACTCCGCAACTCCGCGAGGTCGCGCCTACCGCCGGCCGTCGCTCTGACCGGGGCGGTCGTCGTACTGCATGAGGCGCAGCGGATCGGTTTCCGTGTCGGGGCCGATGGCGCCGGCGGCGCGCGCGATCGTGTCCGCCGGTGTTTCG
>CAYSGF010000338.1:0-2324 GCA_964430275.1 uncultured Gemmatimonadaceae bacterium | reverse complement strand
GGAGGATGGCGCCGAGCCGCCGCGACGCTTTGCCCTGCCGCCGCGCCGCGATCCGTCGTATCCGGCGGCGGCGGCGCTCGCAATGCTCGAGGCCGCGGCGGACGGCGAGACGTCGCTCGCCGAGGAGGCGACCGGCTACCGCTGGGGCGATCCGCACCTCGCCGGGCACGTCGAACGGCTGCTCGAGCAGGAGCGCGGGCGGCCGGAAGAGGACCAGAACCGGCGCTTCATACAGGTGGCGAAGCGGTATCTGCGGGCGGCGCGGGCGGGGTGAAAGAATTGGTGAATTGGTGAATTGGTGAAGGTCACGGTCCGCGTTGGTCTCAGGTGCTGCGGCGTGAACGTGACACCACGCGTGTGTTTTCGGGGGGTGGGGCACACCTGACGGCTCCCGGCAACGTCCCCATTGTCCCGGCTGGTGACGCACAGGTGGGTGGGCAATCCCGGACGGCGCTCAGCGCCGGCAAGCGCATACCGGGCCCCGGATCGAGGTGCCTGGGTACAATCTGACGTTGTCGCGGCCGGCCAGCCCGGAAAGGACGTCCCGGATCGGCCAATGATCGAGATCGTCACGGCTCGCCGCCTCCAGCAAACGCGGCATCGGCCATGAAACCGATGATGCCGCCCAGCAGCGCACCGTAGGCGACGCTGAGGCGACCAGCGTCTTCGCCATCCTGGTCACCGCCGACACCGTAGAGCGCCGAGACAACTACCGCGCCAGCGAATGCACCGCCCAACGTGCCATCCCACAGTGGGTCGTGCGCTTTTCGGACCGGAATGCGACGGCCCAGCGTCGTCGAGTTTCCATTCACGGGGCATCCGTCGCTCGCAGCCCGGCGCGCAGTCGCGTGCGCCGCGGGTGACCCGCGCAGGAGAGCACGCGGCACTGGATGCTTCTCGGTGGAGCTCTCGAGACGAGCCGGTGAGAGCCGCTCATCGCCAACCTCCTGGGCCCACAGGTCGCGCGGAGCGCCGAGCAGCATCGAGAGCGCAAAGAGCGCGAGACGCATGCAACCCCTCGCCTCGAAGCCGTGTCTCGACCGGCATCGATCCGGGGGGGTCGCATCATTGCGCACCTTTTCTGGCGTGACGTCGGCGTGTTTGGGCGTCAAGTCGTCGTGCAGACCGTTCCATGTTACTATCATTCACGATAGTCGACAGTTTCGTTCCCGTACATCCCAACCAACGTTGATGGCTTTCTCATGATGTGGCGCTGGTACGACCGCTTCGCGCGGCTTGCTGCGCAATCCCTCCGCCTGCGAAGGACGATGGGAGCGCGATCATCGGTCGAACGGCGTCCGGTTCTGCTCGCGGGACGTGTAGGTGGCGTCGGATCGCGATCACGCATCCGGCGGAGACCGTGGCGCGCATCGTTCGTGCTTCGCGCGTGGCTCGCCATCGTCGCCATGCTGGCGCCGTCAGACGCGTACGGCCAGGTGAGTGGGGATCAGCAGGCAATACGCGCAACGACAACGGCGCAGCCTGCTCCCGACCTCCACACGCTCGAGCTGATCGGCACCCCCGACCTGCGCCGCTTCTCCGGTGAGATCGAGCTCGTGCCGCCGGAGTCGCCGTTCACGGCGCCGGTCACGCCGGCGGGTGAGCACCGGTGGCGCGTGCACGTGACGATGGACTCGCTGCCGGATCCGCGCACGCTCGGCAATTTCACGACGTACGTCGTATGGGCGGCGCCGCCGACGCTGCGGCCGATGGTCCGTCTCGGCGAGCTGCCCTTCACGACACACAACGCTGCTGCGGACCTCGTGCTGCCGGCCGAGATCGCGCTCAACCGCTTCACGGTGTTCGTGACTGCGGAAGCGCGCAGCGACGTGACGGATCCGAGTGGCGAGTACGTGCTGCGCGGGCTGTCGCCGAGCATGCGCATGGGTGCTGCGCACATGGTGCAGGCGTCGTCGACGGAGAACGAGCACGCGCATCACATGGACGACGGCGGCTGGACGATGCCGCCGCCGCACCCGGTTGCGTCCATGATGTACATGCCCGGTCTCGCGGGCATGATGCCGAACACGACGCCGTACCTGCCGGGCGACGGTGTCGATCCGGCCGCCGTGCCGCTCGTCGTGCCGCGCAGCTACCTCGAGCCGGAGGAGGGCGACACGATCCGGCTCCAGGCGGGTCTCGTGCGTCGCCGTCTGCGCGGCCGCGACCTGCTCATGTACGCGTTCAACGGGCAGCATCCGGGCCCGCTCGTGCACGTGCGCCAGGGCGGCACCGTGCACGTGAACTTCGTGAACGGTACGGATCTGCCGACCGCCGTCCACTGGCACGGCATCCGCCTCGAGAACCGGTTCGACGGCGTGCCG
>CAYSGF010000337.1:0-23713 GCA_964430275.1 uncultured Gemmatimonadaceae bacterium | reverse complement strand
GCCGAAGGACCCGCTGGCGGACCGGGCGGCCGTCGTCGAGATCCGGGCCGGCACGGGCGGCGACGAGGCCGGCCTGTTCGCGGCGGACCTGTACCGCATGTACAGTCGCTATGCCGATGGCCGGAACTGGAAGCTGGAGCTGATCGACCTGTCGGAAGGCGAGCGCGGCGCGTACAAGGAAGTCGTCTTCGTGGTGCGTGGCAGTGGCGCGTACGGCGACCTGCGCAACGAGTCGGGCGTGCACCGTGTGCAGCGCGTGCCGGCGACGGAGAGCCAGGGACGGATCCACACGTCGGCCGCGACCGTCGCCGTGCTGCCGGAGGCGGAGGACGTCGATGTCGACATCCGCGACGAGGACCTGCGCATCGACGTGTACCGCAGCTCGGGGCCGGGCGGCCAGTCGGTGAACACGACGGACTCCGCAGTGCGCATCACCCACGTCCCGACCGGGGTCGTCGTGACCTGTCAGGATGAGAAGTCGCAGCACAAGAACAAGGCGAAGGCACTGGGCGTGCTGCGCAGCCGGCTGCTCGATGCGAAGATCGCGGAGCAGGAGGCGGAGCGCTCGCGCGCACGCAAGACGCAGGTCGGCACGGGTGATCGCTCGGCGAAGATCCGCACGTACAACTATCCGCAGGGTCGCGTGACGGATCACCGCATCGGTCTGACGCTGCACCGGCTGCCGGACGTTCTGAACGGGGACCTCGACGAGCTCGTCGGCGCACTGAAGATGGCGCGCGAAGCGGAGCGGCTCGAAGGCGCCGTCGCGTAGCAGTTGACGGAGACCGCACTCGCACTCGCGCAGAAGGCCGCGCAGCTCCTGGCCGAGCGCGGCTTCGAGAACGCGCGGCTGGACGCGGAGCTGCTGCTCGCTGATGTGCTCGGCATCCGCCGGCTCGAGCTGTACACGCAGTTCGATCGGCCGGTCGCAGCGGAGGAGCTGGCGCGGTTCCGCGCATTCGTGCGCCGACGCCTGAAGCACGAGCCGCTGCAGTACATCACGGGCGACGTCCAGTTCCGCGGCCTGCGGCTGGGCGTCGACCGGCGTGCGCTCATCCCGCGGCCGGAGACGGAAGTCCTGGTCGGCGTGGTGCTCGAGCACCTGCGTTCGGCCCGGCAGCGCGACGCCGCGACGCAGGGCATTCGGGTCCTCGATCTCGGCACCGGCAGCGGTGCCATCGCGCTCGCACTGCTGGCCGAGGCCGATGCGACGTGTGCCGTCGCAACCGACGCGTCGCTGGACGCACTCGCGCTCGCGCGCGAGAATGCAGACGCGCTCGGCGTCGCGGACCGGCTCGAGCTGCGGCACGGCGACCTGTGGGCGTGCATCCGCGCGGACGAGCGGTTCGACGCCATCGTCTCGAACCCGCCCTACGTCGATGCCGCCGAGGCGCCGACGCTGGCGCCGGAAGTCCGCGAGTGGGAGCCGGCCGACGCACTGTTCGCGGCGCGCGGCGGGCTGGCGGTGCTCGAGCGGATCGTCGCCCGCGCGGCGGCACACCTCGCGCCGGGTGGACTGCTCGCCCTCGAGCTCGGACTCGGCCAGGCCGACACGATCGCCGCGGGGATCGGCGCAACCGGCGCATTCGAGACGCCGCGCGTCACCCGCGACCTGACCGACCGGCCGCGCATCGTCAGCGCGGTCGCACGTCGTCACTGAAGCAGGAATGTTGACATGAATGAAGGCATGATCGAAAAGGCACGCGACCTGGGCCGAATGCTCGGGCAGAGCGAGGAGTACAAGGCACTGACGCGCGCACGGCAGAATCTGGACGGCGACCGCGATGCGGTCACGGCGCTCAACAAGCTCGCCGAGCTGGAGGCCGAGATCGCGGGCGCACTGCGTCGCGGCGAGGAGCCGTCGCCGGAGTCGCAGCAGGCGTACGAGGCGTCGTTCGGCACGCTGCAGAGCTCCTCCATCTATCAGGCGCTGGTCGCTGCGCAGAGCAACTTCGACAAGCTGCTCGGCCGCGTGAACGACGAGATCGGCAAGGGAATCGAAGCAGGAGCGCAGTCCCGGATCATTCTCTCCTGAGGGACACGACGATGCCGAGACTCGAGAGTCTGCGCAGCGGCGTATATGGCATCATCGATCCGCTCACGGACTGGCTGACGCGACGCCGCGTCCATCCGAATGCGCTCACGACCATCGGCTTCTTCGTGACCGTCAGCTCGGCTTTCGCCTTCCACAGCCACCACGTTCGAACCGCCGGGTTCCTGATCCTGCTGGGCGGCTTCTTCGACATCCTCGACGGGCGCGTCGCCCGGCTCACCGGCCTGGGCAGCAAATTCGGCGCGTTCTACGACTCGACACTCGACCGCATCAGCGAGATCGCCGTCTTCCTGGGGCTGCTCTCGCTCTACAACGATTACCGCCTCGAGCTCGGCGACGTCGGCATGATCTACCTGATCACGCTCGCAATGGCGGGGTCCCTGATGATCAGCTATACTCGCGCGCGAGCAGAGGCCATGGGGCTCGACTGTCGTGTCGGCCTGATGCCCCGCGCCGAGCGCGTCGTGCTGCTCGGCGCCGCCGCGCTCTTCTTCGGCGAGGCCTGGAACGGCATCATCCTCAAGGGTGTCATCCTGGTGCTCGCCGTGCTCACGAACCTGACCGCCTTCCAGCGCATCGTCTGGGTCTACCAGAACGCGCGGGGGGTGCCGTTGGACGAATAGGACATTGGTGAATTGGTGAATTGGTAAATTGGTGAATCGGCCGCGGGACGTCCCGGTGGAAATTCACCAATTCACCAATTCCTGATTCATCAATTCGCCAACCGACAGGCGCACAAGAATCGAGGACGACAACAGCATGGCCAAGACGAACAAGATCCCTCCCGCCACCGGCCGCCTCGGCGTACTTCTGCCGGGGATGGGTGCGGTTGCGACGACGTTCATTGCGGGTGTCGAGGCAGTCCGGCGCGGGATGGCGCAGCCGGTCGGCTCGTTGACGCAGCTTTCGCATATCCGGCTGGGCAAGCGCACGGAGGACCGCAATCCGCTGATCCGCGAGCTGCTGTCGCTCGCGGGCCTGGATGACCTCGTGTTCGGCGGATGGGATCCGATTCCGGACAACGTGTACGAGACCGTGGTGAAGGCGGGCGTGCTCGATGCCCGGCACTACGAGCCGATCGCGGATTTCCTGAAGGCGATCGAGCCGATGCCGGCCGTGTTCGACCGCAAGTACGTGAAGCGGCTCGACGGCACGAACGTGAAGCAGGGCAAGAACAAGCGGGACCTGGGCGAGCAGCTGCGTGAGGACATCCGCCGCTTCAAGAAGGACAATGGCTGCGACCGGCTCGTCATGGTGTGGTGCGGCTCCACGGAGATCTTCCTGCAGCCCGGACCGCAGCACGCGAGCCTGGAATCGTTCGAGGCCGCCATGGAAGCGAACGACGACGCGATTGCGCCGTCGATGATCTACGCGTGGGCAGCATTGCAGGAAGGTGTGCCGTTCGCGAATGGCGCGCCCAACCTCACGGTGGACCTGCCGGCGATCCAGGAGCTTGCGAAGGCGAAGAACCTGCCGATCTCCGGCAAGGACTTCAAGACCGGCCAGACGATGATGAAGACCATCCTCTCGCCCGGCCTCAAGGCGCGCATGCTCGGGCTGAGCGGCTGGTTCAGCACGAACATCCTGGGCAACCGCGACGGCGCCGTCCTCGACGATCCGGAGTCGTTCAAGACGAAGGAGGAGTCGAAGCTGGGCGTGCTCCAGTACACGCTGCAGCCGGCTCTCTACCCGGAGCTGTACGGCGACATCTACCACAAGGTGCGCATCGAGTACTACCCGCCGCGCGGCGACAACAAGGAAGGCTGGGACAACCTCGACATCTTCGGATGGCTCGGCTATCCGATGCAGATCAAGGTCGATTTCCTGTGCCGCGACTCGATCCTGGCAGCGCCGATCGTGCTCGACCTCGCGCTCTTCAGCGACCTCGCACAACGCGCCGGCCTGAGCGGCATCCAGGAATGGCTCTCGTTCTACTACAAGAGCCCCATGACACCCGTCGGCCTCTACCCCGAGCACGACCTGTTCATCCAGCACATGAAGCTGAAGAACACACTCCGCCATCTCGCCGGCGAGCAGGTCGTAACGCACCTGGGGATGGATTACTACGAATGATGAATTGGTGAATTGGTGAATTGGTGAATCAGCCCCGCGGGACGAGAGCGTCCCCTGCGCAAATTCACCAATTCGCCAATCCACCAATTCACCAATTCACCAATGATCCATGACAGCCATCCCACATTCCGCACGCTTCATCGTGTTCGAAGGCACGGAAGGCAGCGGCAAGTCCACGCAGGCACGGCTGCTGGGCGAGCTTCTGGCGGAGCGGGGTGTCGCCCATCTCGTCACGCGCGAACCGGGCGGAACCGCGGTCGGGGAGGCGATCCGGGAGATCGTGCTGCACGGCGGGGAAGTGAACGCGCGCACCGAGCTGCTCCTCATGCTGGCGGCGCGTGCGACGTTCGTGGAGCAGATCGTTGCGCCCGCGCTGCAGCAGGGACGAACGGTGATCGCGGACCGCTTCGAGCTTTCGACGCTGGCCTACCAGGGGTACGGTCGTGGTCTGGCGCTCGAGGACGTACGCAGGCTCAATGGCTTCGCGACAGGCGGTCTGGCGCCGGACCTGACGATCGTGCTCGACATCGATCCGGCCGCAGGCGAGGAGCGTCGGCGGGGGCGGAGCGCGGCCGATCGGATCGAGCGGGCGGGAGCGGCGTTCCACGCGCGCGTGGGCGAGGCATACCGCTTGCTTTCCTCCACGGAGCCGGACGTGGTCCGGATCGCCGGGCACGAGCCGGCGGCTGCGGTGCATGCGGCCGTGGTATCGCTGCTGGGAGCACGCTTTCCAGAAACTTTCGCTCGTGCCGAGGGTTAGACAGACGACGGCGCCGGGCCGGCGTCGGTGGAAGCAGGCATCGGGAGGACGGATGAGAATCAAGCGGTCGATCCTGGCCCCACTCGTCGTGGCGCTGATCGCCTTTGCGACAGGCGGCTGGCTGCTGCAGCAGGGTGTGAGCAGCGAACGCAACATTTACGCGACGGCCCAGCTGTTCGAGGACGTGCTGCGGCATGTGTCGGCGCGCTTCGTCGATGAGAAGCAGCCGTCGGAGCTGTACCGCCTCGCGATCGACGGGATGCTGGAGGAGCTGGGCGATCCGCACAGCGTCTTCATGACGGCTGAGGATTACGAGGATCTGCGGGTTCAGACGCAGGGCGAGTATGGCGGGATCGGGATTCAGATCGCGGAGCGGAACGGCTGGATCACGGTGCTCTCGCCGCTGCCGGGCACGCCCGGCGAGCGGGCGGGGCTGCGGGCCGGCGATGCGATCATCGAGGTCGAGGGCGAGTCGACGCGCGAGTGGACGGAGGACGAGGCGGTGAGCCGGCTGCGCGGGCCGCGCGGCTCGAAGGTCAACCTGCGCATCGCCCGCGTCGGTGTCGATGACCCGATTCCGTTCACGATCACGCGTGAAGAGATCCATATCCAGTCGGTGACGACGTCGTACATGATGCCCGGTGCCGTGGGCTACGTGTCGCTGGGCGTATTCAGCGAGAGCTCCGAGGAGGAGCTGCGCTCCGCGCTCGACAGTCTGCAGGGGGCCGGTGCGCGGGGCGTCATTCTCGACATGCGCGCGAATCCGGGCGGCCTGCTGGATGCCGGCATCGCCGTGACGGATCTGTTCCTGGAGCGAGGCCAGCTGATTGCGGAGACGAAGGGCCGTGACCCGCGCCAGTCACAGAAGGCGTACGCGTCCACGGCGGACGCCTACCCGAATCTGCCGCTCGTCGTGCTGGTCGGTCCGAGCAGTGCGTCGGCGACGGAGATCGTCGCGGGTGCACTGCAGGATCACGATCGCGCCCTCGTCCTCGGCCGGACCACGTACGGCAAGGGATCGGTGCAGTCGCTCTATCAGCTGCCGGATGAGAACTGGCTGAAGCTGACGACTGCCCGCTGGTACACACCGGTCGGCCGCAGCATTCAGGGGCCGTACGGCATCGATGCGCAGGAGCATGCCGTCGAGCAGGACACGATGTCGCAGGACAGCATCGGTGACCGGCCCGAGTACAGCACGGACAGCGGGCGCACGGTCTACGGCGGGGGCGGGATCACGCCGGACCTGATCGTGAATCCGGATACACTGTCCTCACGCGAGCAGCTGTATCTGCAGGCACTCGAGTCACACGGCTCGAAGTACTACGAGACGCGCTTTGCGTACGCGGTGAACGTTGCCCGCAGCAATCCGAACCTGGCGCGCGATTTCGAGGTCACCGCGGAGATGCGACAGGGCTTCCGGGAGGCTCTCGCCCGCGCCGGTGTGGACGTGGCCGCCGACGTCTTCGCGGACTCCGAGCGCCTGATCGACCGGGAGCTGGGGTACGAGATCGCGTACGCGAAGTGGGGGCAGGCCGAGGCGCGTCGCCATCTCAACGAGGGGGATCGCCAGATCGAGACGGCCGCGGAGTTGCTGCGGCAGGCCCGCTCGCCCGCGTCGCTCTTCGAGCTGGCCGCCCAGCGCGGATCGGATGCACCGCGCGTCGCCAGCCCTTCGGGCAGTCAGTAGACGCACAGGAGCCGCACACAGCAGGAGGGGCGTCCCGGCAACGGGGCGCCCCATTCGTTTGCGGGCGCGGCAAAGCGGCCGCATCTTCATCCGCCTGGTCAGCGAATGCGAGACACGGACGCAGCGGCGAAGCAGAGCGCGCCTGATGTGAGCGGGACGCCGCCGACGGCGGAGCGTGCTGAACGCGGGGCGATTGCGCCCGGCGCCGTGCTGTTCGTCGCCGTACTCGCCGTGAGCTGGGCAGGACCACTCGTTCGGTTCACGACGGCGCCGGCGCTCGCGATCTCGGCCTGGCGACTCATCCTGTCAGTGGTGCTGCTCGCGCTGATCGTCGGCGCGCGCGGCCGTACCCACGAGATCCGCGCGCTGAGCCGCCGCGACCGGCTGCTGGCCGTACTCGGGGGCGCATGCCTGGCCGCGCACTTCTGGACGTGGATCGCATCGCTCGCGCTCACCACCGTGGCCAGTTCCGTGGTGCTCGTGAACATGCAGCCGGTGTTCGTCGTGGCGCTCTCGGCGGTTTTTCTCGCCGAGCGGCCCGCCCCACGCCAGGCGCTCGGGATCGCCCTCGCCGTAGCCGGTGCAGCGGTGATCGGCTGGGGCGACTTCGCGCTCGGCGGCACCGCCCTGCTCGGGGATGCGCTCGCACTGGCCGGAGCGGTTTTCGTCGCCGCGTACTACGTGATCGGCCGACGGCTGCGCCAGCACCTCGACATCTGGAACTACGCATTCGTGATCTACGGCATCGCCGCAGCGCTGCTCGTGCTGGTCGTGGTTGTCCATCCGGGGGTAGCGCTGTTCGGTCACGAGCGCACCGACTGGCTGGTATTCGCCGCACTCGCGATCGGCCCGATGCTGCTCGGCCACACGGGCGTCAACTACGCGCTCCGCTATCTGCCGGCGTATGTTGCGAACCTCGCGATCCTGGGCGAGCCGATCGGGGCGACCCTGATCGCCTGGGCACTGCCGTCGATTGGCGAGGTGCCCGGTCGGCAGACCGTGCTGGGTGGTGCGGTGCTGCTCGTCGGGATCGCGATCGGTGCCACGCGCGCACGGCGCCGCGCGCCGATTCCCGTCTGAGCATGAGATTGGCCGATCCGGCGATGGCCGCGACGGACGGAGCAGTGTTGCTTTCACCGAAGGAGGCCGGCGGGTGGGTGTCGCGCGGGTAGAGGTGAGACGCGGCGCGATCGTGGAGTCGCGCCACGCGGTGAGTGTGGCCGTCGTCGACGGGGACGGTGAGCTGCGCGCGGGAGCCGGTGATCCGGAGCTGCTGACGTTTGCGCGCTCGGCAATCAAGCCGATCCAGGCATTGCCGCTGGCGGAGGACGGCGTGCTCGATCGGTTCGGTCTCACGGCGATGGACCTGGCACTCGCATGTGCATCGCACAGTGGCGAGCCGCGTCACGTCGAGCTCGCACTCGGGATGCTTCGCAAGATCGGCCTCGATGAGCATGCACTCGCCTGCGGCCCGCACGCGCCGATGCACGAGCCCTCGGCGCATGCACTGCGCGATGCCGGGCGAGCGGCGACGCGAGTGCACAACAACTGCTCCGGCAAGCACGCGGGCATGCTGGCGCTCGCACGCGCGCACGGCTGGTCGGTAGGGGGCTACTACGATGCGGACCATCCCGTACAGCAGCGCATGCTGCACGAGGTCGTGCGCTGGAGCGGCATGGCGCCCGAGGATATCGTGCTCGCAACGGACGGCTGCGGCATCGTGACGTTCGCGCTGCCGCTGGTCGCAATGGCACGCGCGTATGGCGCGTTCGCCACGGCGGCACGACGCGGTGAAGAGGGGCCGTCCACCGTCGTGCGTGCCATGACGATGTTCCCGGAGCTCGTTGGCGGCACGAACCGGCTGTGCACGGAGCTGATGCGCACGGCGGGCGGCCGGATCTTCGCCAAGGTCGGGGCCGAGGGCGTGTACTGCGCCGGTATCACGGGTGCCGAGCTGGGTATTGCGTTGAAAGTCGAGGACGGCTCGCGCCGCGCCGCGGAGCCGGCACTGCTCGCGGTACTGCATGCGCTCGGCCTTCTGACCGACGACGAGATTGCCAGCCTCGCCCGCTTCGCCGAGCCGGTGGTGCGCAACACGCGCGGCGAGCGGGTCGGCGAGCTGCGCGCCGTCATCGAGCTGGCGCCATCTCGTGGATGACGCTGTGCGCGCGCTCGTCGCGCTCTCCGCGACCGTCGCACACCGGGACCGCGAGCTGCTGGAGCAGGCACTGGCGGAAGCCGGCCAGCGTGCGCCCGCCGAGCAGGTCGAGGAGGCGCTGCTGCAGAGCTATCTGTTCGTTGGCTACCCGGCTGCGCTGCAGGCGATCGGCCGCTGGCGCGAGATGAGCGGGCGTGCAGCGCCCGCAGCCCGGGCGGCCGACTTCGAGGCATGGACCGACCGCGGTGCGCGTGTGTGCGGTGCCGTGTACGGCGGACAGTACGAGCGGCTGCGCGAGAACGTACGCGCGCTGCACCCGGACATGGAGCAGTGGATGGTCGTCGAAGGTTACGGCAAGGTGATCGGCCGACCCGGGCTGCCGCTGGACACGCGCGAGCTGTGCATCGTCGCGCTGCTGGCGGCGCAGGATGCGCCGCAGCAGCTGTACTCGCATCTGCGTGGCGCGCTCCAGGTCGGTGCCCCGGTCGCGGATGTGGAAGAGGCGCTGGCGATCGCCGGTGCGGTCGCCGGCGCGGAGCGTGCAGCCGTCGCACAGCGGGTCTGGCAACAGGTGCGCGTACGCCGCGCAGCGGAGGAGTAGCGGATGTTCGTCGATTACGTCGAGGTCAATATCGTTGCGGGCACCGGCGGGTCGGGCGCCGAGGCGTGGCGTCGGGAAACCTTCGTGCCGCTCGGCGGTCCGTCCGGAGGCGATGGTGGCCGGGGCGGCCACGTCCTGATCGTGGCGGACAAGCAGCTCTCGACACTGCTCGACTACCGCTACCATCAGCACTACAAGGCGGAGCGCGGGCAGCACGGCATGGGCAAGAACCGCACGGGCCGTGACGGTGAGGATCTCACGCTGCGCGTGCCGGTCGGTACGACGATCCGCGACGCCGCCACGGGCGAGCTGCTCGGCGAGATGGTCGAGCACGGACAGATGGTGGTCGCTGCGCGTGGTGGCCGTGGCGGCCGCGGGAATGCCGCATTCGCCACACCGACGAACCGCTCGCCGAGGAAATGGGAGCCGGGCGCGGAAGGCGAAGAGCGCCGGATCGCGCTCGAGCTGAAGCTGATCGCGGACGTCGGGCTGGTCGGTCAGCCGAATGCCGGAAAGTCCACATTCCTTGCCGCGGTCTCCGCAGCGACGCCCAAGATCGCGGACTACCCGTTCACCACGCTGACACCAAACCTCGGTGTCGTGGAGCTGAGCGACCATCGCACGTTCGTGGTCGCGGACATCCCCGGCATCATCGAGGGCGCGCATGAAGGGAAGGGACTCGGCCTGCGCTTCCTGCGGCACATCGAGCGCACGCGCTCGCTTGCATTCATGATCCCGCTGGACGCCGAGGATCCCGATGCCGAGTACCGTCTGCTGCGGAGCGAGATCGCATCGCATTCCGACGAGCTCGCCGCAAAGCCGCACTGCATCGTCCTCACGAAGGCGGACCTGCTCGGACCGGACGATACGCCACCGCGTGTGGACGCACCCGACGCATGGGGTCAGTACGTCATCTCGGCGGTCGCGCGCCGCGGCCTCGACGAGCTGCTCGACGACCTGTGGTCGCACGTGCAGACGCGACTGAACGTGGAGGAGCCGGGCTTCGCGGATGCGGAAGAAGAGCCCTGGCGTCCGTGATGACACCAGCGTATGACCCCGAGCTGCTCGCACTGCTGCGACTCCGGGCACTGCCGGGGATCGGCGACGTGCGCGGCCGCGCCCTCCTCGAGCGCTGCGGCAGCGCGCATGGGGCACTCGCCGAGGCGCGAGCCGGGCTGCAGACTGCCGAACCGGCCGGTGCGGACGGCTGGATCGAGCGCGCACTCGAGACCGTCGAGCGCCTCGGCATCGACGTGATCGCGTGCTGGGACCCGCGCTATCCGACAAAGCTGAACGAGCTGCACGACCGGCCACTCGTGCTGTTCGCGCGCGGGGACCTGTCCCTGCTCGAGCAGAAGTGTGTCGCCGTGGTCGGTACGAGGGCGGCAACGCAGCATGGCCTCGACGCCGCGCATGTCCTGGCCGGCGGCATCGCGCGCTTCGGCGTGACGATCGTGAGTGGTCTCGCGCGCGGCATCGATACGGCCGCGCATCGCGCTGCACTCGCGGTGGACGGCGCAACCGTGGCGGTGCTCGGTGCCGGCGTCGATGTGCCCTACCCGCACGAGAACGCCTCGCTGCACGAGCAGATCGCGCGGCACGGACTCCTGCTCAGCGAGTTCCTGCCGGGCTCCCCGCCGGATCGACCGAACTTCGTGCGGCGGAACCGCATCATCGCGGCCCTCGCCTCCGCCGTGCTCGTCGTGGAAGCGCCGGTGAAGAGCGGTGCGCAGACCACGGTCGAGCACGCACTCGACCTGAACCGGGACGTGCTGGCAGTGCCCGGCCCGTTCGGTCGGCAGAGCTGTGCAGGCACGAACCGGCTGCTGCGCGATGGCGCAGGTCTCGCGCTGGAGCCGGCGGACGTGCTCGACGCGATCGGCGGTCCGAACACAGCGGTTGCCGCGCGCGCGGGCGCCGAGCGGCCGCGGCGCGGCTCGCCGGACGCGATCCGGCAGGCCCGCGAGGAGCGGATTCAGGTAGCGCGCCGGCGCGCGCCACCGCTCGACGAGGCGCAGGCGGCGCTCTGGCAGGCGCTGGACTGGGACGCAGCCGTCCATGTCGACGTCGCAGCGGCACGGGCGGGCCTGAGCGCACGCACTGCCGCATCCGCACTGGTCCAGCTCGAGCTGGACGGGCGGGTCGCCCGCAGCGGCGGGATGAGCTTCCGGCGCATCGGATAGCACCCGATGGACCTCGTGGGGTAAGAAACGCGTGACTCCCGAGCATCTCTACGTACACGTGCCGTTCTGCGTCCGGCGATGCAGCTACTGCGACTTCGCGGTGACCGTCTCGCGCGAGCCGCCGGTCGCCGCGTGGCTGGAGGCCATCGAGCGCGAGCTGCTCGGGCTGCTCGCCGACGGCGGCTGGGAGCGCCTGCGGCTGCAGACCGTCTACATCGGTGGCGGCACGCCCTCGCTGCTCGGGACGGGCGCGCTCGGCGCATTCGGCGAGATGCTCGCGCGGCATGCCGACATCGCTTGGGACGTCGAATGGACCGCGGAAGCGAATCCGGAGAGCCTGACCGCGGAGCTCGCTGCAGACTGGAACGCGGCAGGTGTGAACCGGATCAGCCTGGGTGCGCAGACGTTCCATGAGCCCGCTCTGCGCTGGATGGGCCGCATGCACGGCGCCGACGGCCCCGGCAGGGCAGTGCGCGCCGCGCGAGCGGGCGGGATCGACAACATCAGCGTCGACCTCATCTTCGGGCTGCCCGATCGGCTCGGCCGCGACTGGGGCGATGACCTGGAGCGCGCCCTCGCACTCGACCCGACGCACGTCTCGCTCTACGGACTGACCGCCGAGGCCGGCACACCGCTGGGCGGGTGGGTCGCCGGCGGGCGGGAGCAGCTCGCCGACGAAGACCGCTATGCGGCGGAGTACCTGTTGGCCGTGGAGCGGCTCGGCGCAGCCGATTTCGAGCACTACGAGGTGTCGAATTTTGCCCGGCCGGGTGCCCGGTCCCGTCACAACACCGCCTACTGGAACGGGGCGGCGTACCTCGGCCTGGGCGCCGGTGCGCATTCCTACGCCAACGGGGTACGGTGGTGGAACGAGAGGGACTGGAACCGGTACCGGGAACGGGTCCGAACGGAGGGCTCCGCGCGAGCCGGCGAAGAAACCACCGGCGCACCGGAGCAGGCTCTCGAGCGCGCCTGGCTGGGTCTCCGGACCGACGCCGGCATCGCGATGGCGGCGTGCTCGCCCCGGCAGCGAACCCTGCTCGAGAGCTGGCTGCGGAGCGGTTGGGCTGTCGCCGACGCCGACCGTGTCCGGCTGACGGCCGAGGGGTGGCTGCTGCTCGACCGGCTGAGCGTCGAGCTGGACGCGGCCGCTTGATGTTCCAGTACCGACTGAACACATTCTCCTGTCTTGACTTGCGCGTGCCGAGGCGATGGCTGAGCTGCAGCTGACAGAACGGGAAGAGGCCGTGCTCGACGCGGTGATCCGCACGTACGTGGAGACGGCGGAGCCCGCAGGGAGCCGTACGGTCGCGAAGCGCTTCGGGCTGGGGGTCTCCCCCGCCACGGTCCGCAATGCCATGGCGGACCTGGAGGAGAAGGGCTTCCTGTTCCACCCGCATACCTCCGCAGGCCGGATTCCGACGGACCGGGCATACCGCTACTACGTGGATACGCTCATGCGACCGGTCCGGCTGACGGCAGCGGAGCAGCGTCGGTTGCGGAGGCAGCTTGCGGAAGGCGACGAAGCGGCGAGCGACGCAATCGCCGGCATCGTCCGTCGCGCGACGCAGGCGCTCGGCCTGATCACCGGTGAGCTCGGCCTGGCGATTGCGCCGCGTCTCGAGGACGTGATCCTCGAGAAGCTGGAGCTCGCGCTCGTCGCCAGCGAGCGCATGCTGCTCGTGCTTACGCTGCGCAATGGCACCGTGCGCACGGTGTACGTCGATCTGCCCGGCAGTGTGCCGCCGTCGACGCTTGCGTCGGTGACGGAGGTGCTGAACGAGCGATTGGCGGGACACAGTCTGGGCGAGATCCGGGCGACGCTCGCCGAACGGCTGCGCGATGCCGGCGAGGACGAGGCGTCGAGCGAGCTGCTGAACATCTTCATGCAGTCGGCCGAGGACGCGCTCATGGCCGACCGCGAGGTGTCCGAGGAGCTGATGATGGGCCGCGCGAGCGTGCTCGCCAGTCAGCCGGAGTTCGCGACCGGGAATCAGTTGCGCAGCCTGATCGAGCTGACGGAGCAGCGCGAGCTGCTCGCGAGCGCGCTCGCCGGTCGCACGCACGATCAGGCGCCCGCGATTACGATCGGCGCGGAGAACCGCGATCCGCGCCTGGAACGCTTCACGCTCGTGACCTCCGAGTATCGCCTCGGCAAGCTCAGCGGCGTGCTCGGCGTGATCGGACCGACGCGGATGCCGTACGAGAAGGTTGCCGCGATCGTGCAGTACAGCAGTGCCCTGATGAACGAGCTAGCGAACCCGCCATCATGATTGGAATGCGCGATTATTACGAAGTCCTGGGCGTAGCACGCGATGCGGATGGCGATACGATCAAGCGCGCATACCGCAAGCTCGCGCTCCAGTATCATCCGGACCGCAACAACAGTGCGGCGGACTCCGAGGAACGCTTCAAGGAAGCGACCGAGGCATACGAGATCCTGCGCGACCCGCAGAAGCGTTCGGCCTATGATCGCTTCGGTCATGCCGGAGTCAAGAGCGGCGCGGGCCACACGCCCGGCGGCTTCGGCTTCGACTTCGGCGACGCGCTCGAAATCTTCATGCGCGATTTCGGCGGCTTCGGCGACATCTTCGGCGGTGGCGGTGCGGGTGCCCGCGCGCGCAGCGGCGCGCGCATGCGGCGCGGGCCGGACATGCGGGCACGCGTGCCGCTCACGCTCGAGGAAGTCGCGACCGGCACGAAGAAGACGCTCAAGGTGCGGGTCCACGACACCTGCGAGACCTGCGGCGGCAGCGGCGCGGAGCCGGGGACCACGCCGGTGCGCTGCGAGACCTGCGCCGGCGCCGGCGAGGTGCGGCGCGTGCAGCGCTCCTTCCTCGGCCAGATGATGACCGTGCAGCCGTGTCCGACCTGTCACGGCGAAGGCGAGCGGATCGCGTCGCCGTGCAAGGCCTGCTCGGGTGAGGGGGTGCAGGCCGGCGAGAGGACGATCGAGGTCAACGTGCCGCCGGGCGTCTCGACCGGCGACTACGTGACGCTGCGCGGACAGGGCCATGCCGCACCTCGCGGCGGTGCGCGCGGCGACATCCTCGCGATCCTGGAAGTGGAGGAGGACCGCCGCTTCGTGCGCGACGGCGCCGACCTCATCCACGAGCTGCCGATCACATTTACCCAGGCGACGCTCGGCGCCGACATCGAGGTGCCCACGGTGAGCGATGGGCCGGCGCGCCTCAAGGTGGCAGCCGGCACACAGTCCGGCCGGCTGCTGCGCCTGCGCGGCCGCGGCCTGCCGCACCTCCAGGGTGGCGGCCGGGGCGACCTGATCGTGCGTATCGCGGTCTGGACGCCGACCCAGTTGAACAGCGAGCAGGAGAAGCTGATCCGCCGCCTCGCCGAGGTCGAGGACGCGCCGCCCAGCCGCATCGATGACGACAACGAGCGCGGCTTCTGGTCGAAAGTGAAGGAAGCGCTCGGAGGATGAGTGCCGGCTGGATCGAGCTGACCGTACAATGCCCCTCGGATGACCTGGCAGGCCTGGTCGCCGAGGGGCTCGTCACGTTCGGTGCGGGCGGCGTCGAAGAGCTGCCCGGTGCCGTGCGGACCTGGCTCCCCGAGCGCGACGGCGACGGCGCAGCCCTCGCCGCCGACGTGCGGACGGCACTGCAGGCACATACGGGCCACGTGCTGGTCGTCGAATGGCGCGCACGACCCGATGCCGACTGGACGGAGACCTGGCGTCGCGGTCTCCAGCCGCGCCGCATCGGTGACCGAATCGTCGTCGCACCGACGTGGACGGCGCCCGAGGTGCGTCCCGGTGACGTGCTCCTGGCAATCGATCCCGAGATGGCGTTCGGTACCGGGGAGCACGGCACGACGCGCGGCATGCTGCGCCTCCTGCAACAGACGGAGTGCGCGGGTGCACGCGTGCTCGACGTCGGCACCGGCTCGGCGATCCTCGCGATTGCTGCGGCACTGCTCGGCGCGCGCATCGTCGATGCGGTGGAGAGCGACCCCGATGCGCTCCTGAATGCGCGCGACAATGTGGAGCGCCACGGCGTCGGCGAGCGCGTCAGGCTCGATCATGTGCTCGTCGATACGGAATGGCTCGCGCACCGTCTCGAGCCGTACGACATCATCTGCGCGAACATCCTGAGCGGCATCATCCGACCGCTGCTGCCTGCCTTTCACCACGCCCTCTCGCCGCATGGCGCGCTCCTGCTCTCCGGCATACTCCAGGACGAAGCGCACCACGTGATAAAGGACGCGGCTGCTGCCGGCCTCAATGTCCGGATGGAGGACCGCGAGGACGAATGGTGGTCCGGCTACCTCGTGCGCGCCTGAGCGTCGTCGATCGCAGGGCGCAGGGTGTACAGGCCGCCGAGTGCATCCGCGATGTCGCGGCGCAGCGAAGCGTCGCCAGCGGCATCGCGCCAGACCTGCAGCAGCGGCGCTGCGAGCGCATCGAACGCACTCGCCGTTGGGGTCCACGGCCGCTCCTGTGCGTCCACGATGGCATAGCAGCGGCGCGGCGCGGCGAGCGCCTCGTGGTACGCAGGTGCAGCTTCGTGCACGACGAGCGGCAGTGCGCCGAAGGGGTCCGCCGGCTCGAGCAGCACGAGCTCATCGGTGCCGTGCAAGGTCACGGCGAGCGCGTCGGGCGAGATCGTAATGCGTTCCTCTTCGCCCAGGATGCGGGCGAGCTCCCGCAGATCGAGTGCGCGGCTCGGGCTGCGCCGGAGCACGCGCATGGCGGCATTGCGGATCCGTGTGGGCTGCATCTTATCCTCCGGCCAGGGTAGCGCTACATTGGCCGTGCGAACGGGCGTTCCCATGGCGCAATGCGCCAGAGCAGGAGAATGCGATGGCTGAGCAGGACTGTCTCTTCTGCCGCATGGTGCGGCGCGAGGTTCCCACGCAGATCGTGCACGAGACGGACAGCGTGCTGGCGTTTCGCGACATCGACCCGAAAGCGCCCGTGCACGTGCTGGTGATCCCGAAACGCCACGTCGAGTCGATCAACGAGGTCACCACGGACGACGCTACGGTGCTGGGCGAGCTGTTCGTCGCCGCCCGCACGATTGCCGTCGCGGAAGGCATCGCCGACGACGGCTACCGCTGCGTCGTGAACACCGGACGCGGCGCCGGGCAGAGTGTCTGGCACATTCATCTCCACGTGCTCGGCGGCCGGCCGTTCGACTGGCCGCCCGGCTGAGACCTGCGCAACGATCATCGAGGACGACATGGCGGATACGCTCAAGGACCGGTTGCGCGATGACCTGAACACGGCACGCCGCGCGCGCGACCGCACGCGCACGCTCATCCTGACGACCACGATCTCGGAGGTCCGCAACCGCGAGATCGAGCTGGGTCGTGACCTCGACGACGAGGATGTCCGGGAAGTCGTACAGCGCGCGGTAAAACGACGCCGCGAAGCCGCCGAGCAGATGCGCGCCGGCAACCGCGAAGACCTCGCCGCGAAGGAGGACCAGGAAGCCGAGCTGCTGACCGGCTACCTGCCCGCCCAGCTCGGTGAAGACGAAGTCCGCGGCTACGTCCGCGAAGCAATCGCCGCCGGCGCCGACAGCATGGGCGCCGTGATGGGCCGGATCATGCCGCGTATCAAGGGCGTGTTCGACGGCAAACAGGCGAACCGGATCGTGAAGGAGGAGCTGGAACGGAATGAAGATGGGTGAATTGGTGAATTGGTGAATTGGGTTTCGGCGGTATCGACGGTCCGTCGGCGTTTCGATCGGGCCGAGACTTTGGGACCGCAGGCGCGACGCTTCCACCCTGCTCCGACGGCTCTCCCGCGCCGACACGCCTGTCGCGTACCCGCGCCCGCATTTACCAATTCACCAATTCACAAATTCACAAATTAGCATGAACAAGCACGCCCTCGCTGTTCTCCAGCTTCCGGAGACGCTGTCGCTGGTCGCCGGCTACGCATCGAGTCCGCTCGGCGCGGAGGCGGTGCGCGGGCTGCTGCCGTCGGACGCGCTCGTATGGGTGGAAAGCGAACTGCGTCGTGTGCACCAGATGGTCGGCTTTCTGATCCGTGCACAGGAGTGGGTGATTCCGGCGCTGCCTGATGTGCGTGCGCCGCTCAGACAGCTGGGGGTCGAAGGATCCGTGCTCGAGGCGCCGGCCCTGCGCGATACCGGAGTGCTGCTGCGCAGCTCGCGCGAGACGCGGCGAAGCGTGCTGCAGCACGCGGACCACTTCCCGCTGCTGGCGGCGATCGCGGAGCCGCTCGTCCGCCTGGAGGCGGAGGAGGAGGCGATCCGGCACGCGATCGATGACGCCGCAGAGGTGCGCGACAGTGCGTCGCGCGAGCTGGCGCGACTCCGGCGCGATCTTCGCTCCACGCGTGCGCGCATCGTCGAGCGCCTCGAGCAGTTCGTGACCACACTGCCGCCGCGTTTCCAGGTCCCGGACGCGTCGATCAGCATCCGCGACGGCCGCTACGTCGTGCCGATCCGGCGGGAAGGACGTGCGGAGGTCGGTGGGCTGGTGCACGACGAGTCTGCGACCGGTGGCACGCTCTTCGTCGAGCCGCCGCTGGCACTCGAGCTGATGAACCGCCTGCGCGAGCTGGAGATCGCGGAGGCGCGTGAAGTGCAGCGGATCCTGCGTGAGCTGACGGACCGCCTGCGGCCGCATCACGCCGCCCTGGGCGTGACGCTGGACGCACTGATCGAGCTCGACTCGCTGTTCGCACGCGCGCGCTACGCGCTCGCGGTGAACGGCGCGCGACCGACCGTACTGCCCGCCGGCACGCCTGAGTACCACGTGGTGCGCGGCTATCACCCGCTCCTGCATGCCACGGGCGCGGACGTGGTGCCGTTCGACCTCACGCTCGAGGACGGCGAACGCACGCTACTCGTGTCCGGTCCGAATACGGGCGGCAAGACGGTGCTCCTGAAGGCGGTAGGGCTGATCTCGGCACTCGCGCAGTCCGGCGTGATCCCGCCGGTCGGCGATGGCACGCGCCTGCCGCTGTTCACGGACCTGTTCGCCGACATCGGCGACGAGCAGTCGATCGAGGCGAGCCTTTCCACGTTCTCCGCGCATCTCGTGAACCTGCGCGAGATCCTCGAGCATGCGACCGCCGAGTCGCTGGTGCTGATCGATGAAATGGGCAGCGGCACGGACCCGGCCGAAGGCGGTGCGCTCGCGCAGGCGATTCTCGTCGAGCTCACGCGCCGGCGCACGCTCACGGTTGCCACCACGCACCTCGGGCAGCTCAAGCTGCTCGCGGGCGAGGAGCCCGGCGTCGTAAACGGGTCGCTGCAGTTCGATGCAGCAGAGCTGCGCCCCACGTACCGCCTGCAGAAGGGGCTGCCGGGCCGCAGCTACGGCCTCGCGATCGCAAAGCGGCTCGGCTTTCCGGGTGCGCTGCTCGAGCGCGCGGATGCCTTCCTGCCGCAGGCGGAGCGCGACGTGTCGAACCTGCTGCTCGAGCTCGAGGAGAAGGAGCGGGCACTCGCCGAGTCGCTCGCGGAGACACGCATCGCGCGCAGCGATGCGATCGAGCTGCGACAGCGCCTCGATGCGCGCGAGGACGAGCTGCGCCGGCGCGAGCAGCAGGCCGAGCGCCGCGCCCGCCAGCAGGCGCGCGACCTGCTGTTGAGTGCACGCGAGGAGGTGGAAACCGCGATCCGCGAGCTGCGCGACGCGGCCGCGGCTGCGACGTCGCAGGAAGAGCTGCAGGAGGCGATCCGCGACGCGCGCAGGCGGGTCGAAGCGCGCGCACAGAAGCAGGCGGAGCGCATGCCGGACGAGCCCGGGCAGCGCGAGCCGGTCGTCTCTGAGGGAGAGCTGCAGGTGGGCGCGCGCGTGCGCATCGCCGCGACCGGTGCCGAGGGCGTCGTCGTCGAGTTGCGCGACGAGCGTGCGATCGTGGAAACCGGCGGCGTGCGGCTGCAGGTCGCCGGTCGTGGACTCGAGGTGCTCGCGGAGCAGCCGGCGACGCATGCGCGGCCGAAGGCGAAGAGCGGCTGGAGCGCGCCCGATCTGGACGCGTCGAGTGAGGTCGATCTCCGTGGCATGCGTGCCGACGAGGCAGTCGGCGTCCTCACACGCGCGCTCGATACCGCGATCCTCGCCGGGCTGCCGAGTCTGCGCATCATTCACGGCAAGGGCACGGGCGCCCTGCGCGAGGTCGTGACCGACGTGCTGCGCGCGGAGCGGCGGATCAGCCGCTTCCGGCCGGGTGGCCTGGGCGAGGGCGGCACGGGCGTGACCGTCGCGGAGCTCGGATGATCGCCGACACCGTCATCGACGAAGTGCGTGAGCGCGCGGACATCGTCGAGCTCATCGGCGAGCTGATTCCGCTCAAGCGCGCGGGCAAGGACTTTCGTGCGCTCTGCCCGTTTCACCACGAGAAGACGCCGTCGTTCTACGTCGTGCCGGCCAAGGGCTTCTACAAGTGCTTCGGCTGTGGTGAGTCGGGCGACGTGTTCACGTTCCTCATGAAGCGCCAGGGCCTGTCCTTCACGGATGCGGTACGCCAGGTCGCGGATCGGGTGGGTGTCGAGATTCCGCGCTGGGAGGGCCCGCGCCAGGAGGACGATCCGAACCGCCGGCTGTACGAGGCGGTCTCGTTCGCAGCGGATTTCTATGAGCGGATGCTGCGCGAGGACGCGGGTGAAGCCGCGCGTCGCTACCTGGAGAAGCGCGGGGTCGACGAGGCGGCGATTGCACGCTTCCGTCTCGGCTATGCGCCGGACTCCTGGCAGGGGCTGCGCGAGCAGGCGCACAGGCATGGCATCGACGACGAGGTGCTGCTCGCGGCCGGACTGATCAAGGAAAGCGAGCGCAGCGGCAGTGAGCCGTACGATCGCTTTCGTAACCGTCTGATCTTCCCGGTCGCGGAGGTGGGCGGTCGCGTGATCGCATTTGGCGGCCGTGTCCTCTCGAGTGGCGACCAGCCCAAGTACCTGAACTCGCCGGAAACACAGATCTACCACAAGGGCAACCTGCTCTACGGACTGAGCTGGTCACGCAATGCGATCCGGCGCGAGGGCGCGGCGCTCGTCGTGGAAGGCTACATGGACTACGTCGCGCTCGCCGCACGCGGGATCGAGCACGTGGTCGCCGGGATGGGCACGGCGATGACGCCGGAGCAGGCGAACCTGCTCGCCCGCTATGCCGGACGTGCCTTCCTGCTCTATGACAGCGACAGTGCCGGCTCGCGCGCGACGTTCCGTACGGCGGACGCACTCCTGCGCGCGGGCGTGCACCCGCTCGTCGTGCCGCTGCCGGAGGGCGAGGATCCGGATTCCGTGGTGCGGAAGGGCGGCGCCGCCGCGCTCAAGCCGCACCTCGACGCTGCGGTCGATGTGCTCGAGCGGAAACTCCAGATCCTGGCCGAGCACCATTACTTCGACGACATCGACGGCGCGCGCCGCGCCCTCGACCGGTTGCTGCCGACGATCCGCGCTACGGTCGACACCGCATTGCGTGACATCTATGTGGGGCGCGTCGCGCAGCAGATCGGTGTGACCCGCGAGACGCTCGAGGAGGAGCTGCGCTCGGGGCGCGGGCGCGAGCCGGCAGCCGTGCGGGCGCCCGCGCGCGAGAGCGGCGCACGGGCACGCCGGCCGGTCGAGCCGGTGGCCGAGGCACTGCGCCGGCAGGACGCCGACGAGCGGCTCTTCATCCTCCTGCTCGTGCGCGACCCGGACCGCATCGAGCGGGCGCGCGAGCTCCTGGGACCAGCCGAGCTGCGCGACCCCGTGTACCGCGAGATCTACGAAGCACTCCTGGGCGGCGGCCTGGACGCCCTGACGGGAGTCGCTGCGGAACGGGTCGAAAGCCTGCTGCGGGACGGCACGGACGTGATGGATGCGGACCGCAGCTTCGGCGAAGCGGTTGCAAACATCTACCTCCACCGGCTATTTCTCCAGCTCGACGGGATCGACCTGCGTATGGCACGGGTGAGTGAAGACGAGGCGAATGTGCTGCTGACCGAGCGGCAACGATTGCTGGGGCAGTTGCGCGCGCTCCCCTCCGAGCTGGGATTGAAACGCTCACCGCGCTACGGACGACTACGGCCGCACGGGCGAGCCGAGCCGAACTCACCTGACGTGGAAGGCTAATGGAATCAGTACACGAGGCACTGCTGGAGCTGCAGCAGATAGATGCGGAGATCAAGGAAGCGCAGACGCGCTTCGATGCCTTTGACGAGCGCTTCCGGGTAGTCGAAGCACCCCTGAAAACACTGGAAACCGAAGTCGAGACGCTGCGCACGCGCGTGGCCGACCTGAAGCAGCACATCCACAAGCTCGAGACCGGTGCGCAGAACAAGCGCGAGCGGCAATACGCCTACGAGCAGCGCATCGAGCGGACGAAGAGCATGCGCGAGGAGGCGGCCGCGCGCGCGGAAGTCGACCTCATCCGGCGTGCTGCGGAGGCGGACGTCGCCGAAGCGCGTGACGTCGGGCAGGAGCTGACGCGTACGGAGCTGCGTCTGGACGAGGTCGCGAAGCAGGTCGAGAAGGTGCGCGCGGAGGTGGAGCCGAGGCGCGCCGAGCTGCAGACCGAGGCGGACGAGGCGCAGACCGCGCTGCTCCTGGCGCAGGAGCGACGCGAGAACCATGTCGTCCGTATCGACAAGGCGGCGCTCTCCCTGTACGAGCGCGTGCGCGGCCGCAAGGACCGTCGCGTGCTCGCACCCATGACCGAGGAAGGTGCGTGCGGCTCGTGCTTCAACACCCTGCCACTGCAGGAGCAGACGGAGGTGCGGCGCGGCGACACGCTGCATCGCTGCGAGGCATGCGGCGTGATTCTCTACCCGCAGGCGTGAGCCGGATGGCCGGGCGCTGCGCACGCGTGTACGCATGCTGACGCCCGGACAGGACGCGCGCGCCCACGTCCCGTTCGCGCCGGTGCAGAAACGCTGGGTCCAGCGCGCCGCGGCGATCGACGAAACCGCCGTCGCAGGCCTGCATGCCGAGCTGCACCTTCCGCTGCCGATGTGCCGGCTGCTCGTGCTGCGCGGCCATGCGGAGCCTGACGCAGCTCGTCGCTTCCTCCGTCCGCGCCTCGACCAGCTCCACGATCCGTTCGATCTCCCGGACATGCGCCCGCTCGTGGAGCGGTTGAACGCTGCGCTCGAGCGCGGTGAGACGATCCTCGTGCACGGCGACTACGACGTCGACGGCGTGTGCGCGACCGCGCTCTACACGCGCGTGCTGCGCTCACTCGGGGCGAACGTCGTGCCCTTCGTGCCTCACCGTCTCGAGGATGGCTACGACTTCGGACGCGCCGGCGTGCGCGCAGCCGCAGAAGCCGGTGCCACGCTCGTCCTGACCGGCGACTGCGGCATCGTCGCGCACGAGCCGATCGCGGCTGCCCAGTCGCTCGGCATCGATGTGCTCGTCACGGACCACCACACGCCGGGTGCGACGCTGCCCCCGGCCCACGCCGTCGTCAACCCGGCCCGATCCGACAGCAGCTACCCGTTCCGGCCCCTGTGCGGCACCGGCGTCGCATGGAAGGTCTGTCAGGCGTTGCTGCGCTCGCGCGCTCGCGACGAAGAGCCGCTGCGCTGGTATCTCGATCTGGTCGCCATGGCGACGATCGCCGATCTCGTTCCGCTGATCGACGAGAACCGCGTGTTCGTGCACTTCGGGCTGCGCCTGCTCGCGCAGTCGCGCAATGCCGGCCTGCGTGCCCTGCTGCGCTCGAGCGGGCTGGATACGCGGACATCGATCGGGGCCGGACAGGTGAGTCACGTTCTCGCGCCGCGCATCAATGCAGTCGGCCGCATGGGCGCTGCCGCGCGCGGACTCGCACTCCTGCTCGCGGATGACGATGCGGCTGCGGACGCCCTGGCGGCCGTGACCGAGTCCGAGAACGAGACGCGCCGCAGCGTGGACCGCGCGACGCTCGACCAGGCGCTCGCACTGCTCGCGCAGGACTACGATCCGGAGTGCGACTATGCCGTCGTGCTCGCCGCCGAAGGCTGGCACCCGGGCGTGATCGGCATCGTCGCCTCGCGCATCGTCGAGCACGTCCATCGACCGGTCGTGCTAATCGCACTCGACGGTGCGACCGGCCGCGGCAGCGCGCGCTCCATACCGCGCTTCGACCTGTATGACGGCATTCACAACTGTGCCGCACTCCTCGAGCGCTATGGCGGACATCGCCAGGCTGCGGGCCTGGAAGTGCGCGTCGAGCGCATCCCCGCGCTGCGCGCTGCGCTCAATGCCCACGCGCGCGGCGTGCTGCACC
>CAYSGF010000336.1:0-4839 GCA_964430275.1 uncultured Gemmatimonadaceae bacterium | reverse complement strand
AGCATCGTCGAACGGGGGCGCCATGCCGAGCTGCTCGCGCGCGATGGCCTCTACGCGCACCTGCTGCACCGGCAGCTCCTGGCCGAGGAGCTCGACGGCCCGCCGCCGCTTGCCGCCTCCGAAGCCGACGTCTAGCTTGGGCGCGAATGAGTAACGCCCCCGCGACGATTCTCCTGGTCGAAGACGAGCCCATGCTCCGCCAGGCGTTCCGGCTCCTGCTCGAAGACGCCGGCTACGTCATTGCGGAAGCGGGTACGGCAGCCGAGGCGCTCGACGCCGTGGCGGCAGCCGCGCCCGACCTCGTCCTGCTCGATCTCGGTCTGCCCGACCGGCCGGGACTCGATGTGGCACGTGAGCTCTCCGCAGCGCCGGCAACGGCGGACATCCCGATCGTCGCCCTGACCGGCCGCGTCGGTGCCGCCGAGCGCCGCGCCTGCATGGAGGCCGGCTGCCGCCACTACCTCACGAAGCCGGTCGAGCCCCGCGAGCTCCTGCGCCGCCTGCCCGAGCTGCTGCGCAGTGGCGACGCTGCGTGAGCGCGCCCGGCTAGATGCGCTCCATCAGGAAGTCGGGCGTGAGGCGGATGAAGTAGGAGGACAGCCAGGTGAACGTGCCGCTCACGAGCAGCACGCCGACCACGACGAGCACACCGCCGGACACCTTCTCCAGCGTAGGAATCCACCCGCGCATCTTCCGCGACGTATCGAGGAACGCACTCGTGGCGAGGGCGGCGAGCAGGAACGGTACGGCGAGGCCGGCCGCATACGCGCCCAGCAGGAACATGCCGGAGCCGAGCGTCGCGCGGACCGAGGCGTACGTGAGCAGTGCGCCCAGGACGGGTCCGATGCAAGGCGTCCAGCCCGCACCGAAGACGAGTCCCGCGCCATAGGCACCGACGCGGCCGGCCGGTCGGCTCTTCATCTCGAAGCGACGCTCGCGCAGCAGCGGCGTGATCCGGAAGACGCCGAGCAGGTGCAGGCCGAACAGGATGATGAGCACGCCGCCGATGCGGCTGATCCAGTCCTGGTAGCGCAGCAGCAGCTGCCCGAGAAACGTCGCCGACGCACCGAGCAGCAGAAAGATCGTCGAGAACCCGGCAACGAAGAACAGAGCTGGCACGAGGACTGCGCTCCGGCTCGTGTCCCCCTTCAAATCGTCCAGGGACATGCCGGTGATGAAGCCGAGGTACGCCGGGACGAGCGGCAGCACACACGGGGAGAGAAATGACAGTACGCCGGCGAAGAACGCGACGGCGAACGAGACCGATTCCATGTCGGCTCCGAATCAGTTGAAGCGGCTGCGCCGCGCACTTTATCGTCTTTACTACCGCGTCAAGTACTTCCCGTTCGCGGCCGAGCGGCGCGCCGGAAAGGACGCGGAAGCTGCGGCCGCCCAGGACCGCGGCTTCATCGTCATTCAGATCGATGCACTCGCGCACGATGACCTGCTGCGTGCCCTCGAGCAAGGCTACTGCCCACGCCTGAAACGGCTCATCGAGCGCGACGGCTGGGAGATCCGACGCTACCCCGCAGGGCTGCCGAGTGCCACACCCGCCGCACAGGGCGCCATCTTCTACGGCACCAAAGATAACATTCCCGGGTTCCGCTGGTACGAGAAGCGCGACCGCCGCGTCATCGTCGGCTCCAAGCCTGCCGACGTGCAGTACATGCGTGACCGGCTGCCGCAGGAGGGGATCCTGAGCGGCGGCACGGGCTACGTCAACATCTATGACGGCGGCTCCGACCGTTCCTACTTCACGCTCTCGGCCAAAAAGCAGCGGCGCTTCCTCGAGAATATCGGAGGCGGCCGCCTGTTCCTGCTCACGCTGACGCACCCGATCCGGACCACGCGCATGGCGCTCGCCTCCGTCTGGGAATATCTGAAGGAGGAGTGGAACCGGCTGGTCAGCCAGGCGCGCGGCCAGGCGACTCACTACTGGTGGTACCTGCCCTTTCTGCACATCGGCAGCAACGTCGTGCTGCGCGAGCTGCAGACCATGGCCGTGCTGCTCGACATCTACAACGGCGTGCCGTCCATCTACACGACGTACAACGTGTACGACGAGTTCGCACACCATTTCGGCCCGGAATCGAAGCCGGCGTACGCGAGCCTGCGCGCGCTCGACCGCCGCATCGGTGAAGTACTGAAGATGCTCCGGCGTGTCCCCGGCCGCGCCTACGACCTCTATATCCTGAGCGACCACGGCCAGACGCCGTCGACGCCGTACCGCGTCACCTATGGCGAGACCCTGGGCGACACGATCATGAATGCAGTCGAGCAGGGCGTGCTCGTCATGGCCGGCACCGGTGACTACGCGCCCGAGGCGCAGGACGTGATGGACTTCCTCGTGCAGGAGCTCGAGGAGGTCTCCCAGACGTCCAGCATGCCCGTCCGGCGCGGCGGTATGCGACTCGGTCGCTGGCTGCGGCGCCAGTACGGCATCTTCCCGCTCGTCGCCGAGACCGTGCGCGCGGAAGCCGACGAGCAGCTCGTCGTCACGTACTCCTCCTCGCTCGCGCACGTGTACTGGACCGATCCGCCACGCGAGCTCGCGTTCGACGAGATCCGCCGCGACCCCGACCGGCGCGCACTCTATTACTTCCTCGTCGCTCATGCCGGCATCGGCCTCGTGTGCACACGCATGGTCGATGGCACGCATGTCGAGTCGCTGATCGGCCGCGCACTCGTCACACCGGAAGGCGCAGTCGAAGTCCTGTCGGGCGAAGATCCCCTGCCCCACTACGCGCCGACCGCCGTGGAGCGCCGCGCCCTCGCCCGCCTCGTGCAGTACACGAACGCCGGCGACCTCGTGCTCATCGGGGCGTACGACCCCGCGCGCGACCGGTGCGTCTGCTTCGACGACCAGGTCGGCGCCCACGGCGCTCTCGGCGGCCGCCAGTTCTGGCCCTTCATCCTGACACCCCGCGGCCTCGTCCCGTCGAACTACCCGATCGACGACCCGCTCGACCTGCACCTGCTCTTCCGCCGCTACCGCGAAGAGCCGGAGCTCGATGTGCTCGATTTCGTGGAGCGGGAGAAGCGAGGTGTGGCGGGGGAGTGAGTGGCTCCGTCGCGATGCTCGCGCTGGTCGCGCAACAGCATCTTCACCACAGAGCGCGCGGAGAGCACAGAGGTCCGGCGGATGCCGAGGGGGTGATGGCACCGAGACTTCCTTTTTTTGGGTTGCTCCGTCGTGCGCGCAACGCCGCTCGCCCCGTATGCGTGCCGCAGGACACGGTCGCCGCACGTTCGCGGCGCGGCGTCACCTGCGTTCAGGGCCACAAGAACGGAGTGGTTGACTCTGCGTGCTCGGAGGGCTCTGTGGTGAATGTGTTGTTTGCCGTTTTGCTCTACCCTTGTTGTCTGCTCTGTCCTTCAGTGTAATTCCAGCCGGTGTGGCCTGCGGACCTCCCTACTCTGCCTTCATCGTCTCCAGCGGATCCATGCGGCTCGAGCGTAGCGCGGGGACGAAGCTGGCGAGCCATGCAGTCGCGGCGAGGAGTGCGGCCACAGCCCCGAATGTCACGGGATCCGTGGGGCGCACCTCGAACAACAAGCTCTCGAGCACACGTGTCATGACCAGGGCGGCGAGCGTGCCGGCTACTGCACCGACGGCCGCGGCCAGGAGATAGCCCCGCTGGACCGTGCGCCGGACGTGACCGGGATGGGCGCCGAGCGCGAGACGGATGCCGATCTCGCGACGTCGGCGCGCAACGGCGTAGGACACGACACCGTACACGCCGATGCTCGCGAGCAGCAGGGCGAGACCCGCGAAACACAGGATGATGGCGAGCACGAATCGGCGGGGCGTCATGGTGTCGGCGAGCCGCTGCTCGATCGTTGCAAATCGGACCGGTACGTTCGCGTCCACCTCCGCGAGCGCCGTCCGCACCGGATTCGTGAGCGCAGCGGCGTCGCCGTTCGCGGGCCGCAGCACGGCGGTCATGCTCCAGAGGCGAAACGGCCGCTGTCGGTACGAGAGGTACAGCGTCGGCCGCGCACTGCGGGTCAGATCGGCCTGGCGCACGTCGCCGACGACACCGATGACGCTCGCCCAGCGGGTCGTCGCTTCCATCCCGCCGCTCGACACTTCACGGCCGATCGGATCGAGTCCGGGCCACGCCTGCTCCGCGAATGCGCGGTTCACGACCGCGACGTCGACGCCGTCCGGCACATCGCGCTCGTCGAAGAGCCGGCCGCGGACGAGAGGAATGCCGAGCGCACGGAAATAGCCGTCGCTCGCGATCTGATAGTCGGCCGTCAGATCGGTGACGCTGCCACCCCGTACATCGAGCAGCCCGTTCGCGACTCCCTGCAGCGGCGCTGACGAGATGAAGCCGATGTCAGCGACGCCGGGGATGGTCTCGAGACGGGCGTGTACGGCATCGAAGTAGCGCCGTCGTGCGTCCGCATCCGCATACACGGCGGGCGGTGGATTCAGCGTAGCGGTAAGCACACCGCTCAGGCGGTAGCCCGGCTCGACACGCAGCACCGTCCAGAAGCTGCGCAGCAGCAGACCCGAGCCGACGAGCAGGAGCAGAGCGAGCGCGACTTCGGCGCCGATCAGCACCTTCCACACACGCTGGGATCGCACGCCCGCGCCGGTCCGGGCGCCGCTGCGCAGCGTGGCACCGGCGGTTCTGGCGGCGCGCAGCCCCGGCCACAGCCCGGCGATTGCCGCGGCAATGAGTGCGAGCGCGAGAGTGAACAGGAGCGCCCCGGCATCGAGCGCGACATCGTCCAGGCGTGGCAGGCCGGCGGGTGCCAGCACGGGCACGAGCCGCAGCGCGATCGCGCCGACGCCGAAGGCCAGGACGGCGCCCGTCATGGACAGCACGA
>CAYSGF010000335.1:0-5530 GCA_964430275.1 uncultured Gemmatimonadaceae bacterium | reverse complement strand
GCCCAGCCGACCTGCTCGCTCGCCTCGCGGACCGCCGCGATCGCGGCCTCATTGAGCAGATTGGCGAGGTCCGCGCCACTGGCGCCCGGCGTGAGCTTCGCGAGCCGTCGCAGATCGACGTCGCCCTGAAGCGGGATGGCGCGTCGCGTCGCGTGCAGTTGCAGGATGGCCTCGCGCCCATCCACGGTCGGTAGACCCACGGTGACGACACGATCGAAGCGACCGGGCCGCTTGAGTGCGGGATCGAGCTCCTCCGGGCGGTTCGTCGCGGCGATGACGACTACGCCGTCGCTCGGCGCAAAGCCGTCCATCTCGACGAGCAGCTGATTCAGCGTGCGGTCGTCCTCATTGTGCGAGCGGTTGCGGCCGCGCGTGCCGCCGAGCGCGTCCAGCTCGTCGATGAAGATGACGGCGCCGTCGCGGCGCGCGCGCTTGAAGAGGCTGCGAATGCGGTGCGCGCCGAGACCGACGATGAAGCCGGTCACTTCGGACCCCGACAGCTGGAGGAACGGCACGCCCGCTTCACCCGCGACGGCGCGTGCGAGCAGTGTCTTGCCGGTGCCGGGGGGGCCTACGAGCAGGACGCCCTTGGGCACGCGCGCGCCCATCCGTGCGAACGCCGCGGGTGCGCCCAGGAAGTCCACCATCTCGCGCAGCTCTTCGGTGGCGCCCTGTGTGCCGGCGACGTCCTCGAAGGTCGTCGTCCCGCCGTCGCCGCGGGTACCGACCTCGCCCGACCGCTGCCCGCGGATGTGCTGAAAGAACAGGTAGGCGAGACCACCGATCAGGAGGAGCTCGAGAGCGATGATGAGACCGTTCTGCACGCGCTGCGAAGTGCCTGCGGGCGCGAATGCCACCGGCACGCCGACCCGCTCCGCGCGCGCAACGAGCGCACTCGCGTCGTCCTGTGTAAAGACCGTGACGAATCCGGCGTCGGTCCCGGCGCCGCGCCAGGTTCCATGCACGCGACTGCCCGACTCGATGGTCAGCGTAGCGACCCGACCGGCATCGATCGCAGTGACCAGCTCGCTGTAGTCGATCGTGTCGATGCGCGCGGCGCGGATACTCAGCACCGTAACCACGGCGATGATCAGGCTCAGTGCCAGCGCGCCGATCAGGAGCGGAACTTTGAAGGACAGGATTTTGCGGCCAGCGCCGGCGAAGTTGCGCCGGACCAGCCTCTGCACGACGTCGCGCATAGTGCTACTTCCGAAGAGTGCGTATGTCGATGGACGGCCGGCCTGCCGGCGGTACGCCCGGGCCGCGCCCGGCGACTCGATGTCAGACCCGCGGTCCCGGTGCCGGGTTCCATCGGCATGGATTACGGCATGTTCATGATTCAGCCGGATGCGGAGCGGAGCCCGAAGGAGCGCCACAGCGCCGTTCGGGCGGCGTTCCGGCCGCACATGCCGTGGACCCCGCCGCCCGGCGGAGTCGAGGCTGAGCACAGGTAGAGGTGCTCGACCGGGGTCGCATACGGGTTCCAGCTCGGGGTCGGGCGTAGCACCGTCTGGCGCAGGTCCGGCGCGCCGCCATTGATGTCGCCGCCCACCAGGTTCGGATTGTGCCGCTCGAGCCACCCAGGCGTCAGCACGGCACGATCGAGCACGCAGTCGAGAAAGCCGGGCGCGAACCGCTCGATCTGCGCCTCCATTGCCGCCGTGATATCGCCGCGGAAGCCGTTCGGCACGTGCGCGTATGCCCAGGCAACGTGCGCGCCGTCCGGTGCCCGTGCTGCATCGAAGAGCGACGGCTGTGATACGAGCAGGAACGGCCGCCCGGCCACGCGCCCTTCCCGCATCGTGCGCTCGGCAGCAGCGACCTCATCGAGTGTGCCGCCCACGTGCACGACCATGGCCCGACCGCACGTGTCGTCGCGCCAGGGAATCGGCTCGCTCAGTGCGTAGTCGACCTTGAATGCCGCCGCTCCATGCCGGACGCGCTCGAGCCTGCGTCGATAGCGCGCCGGGAGACGGTCTCCGCCCACGGCCGCCGCCTGGTGCGCCGTCAGGTCGAGCAGTACGGCGCGCGCAGCCGGCAGCTCGTCCAGCGAGTTGACGTGCGTGCCGTATTCGATGCGTCCGCCGAGCGAGCGAAGCAGACCGACGAGCGCGTTGGTGAGCGCCGCCGCACCGCCCTGCGGCACCGGCCAGCCGCCAACGTGTGCGGTCACACCGAGCACCAGCCCGATTGCCGCTGTCGCCGCATCCTCGAGCGGAAGCATGCCGTGTGCGGCGAGCCCACCGAACAGCGCCTGCGTGCGAGGTTTCGAGAACCGGCCACGGGCGAGGCCGACGGCGGAGCGCAGTGCGTGGACGCCAAAGCGCGCGGCGAGCAGCGGGTGGCGCGGTGTGCGCAGCGGCCGCAGGATGTCGGCCGCGAGTGCATCCCATTCGTCGACGTAGCGGGCGACCAGTGCACGCCACGCCGCGCCGTCCGCACCCAGCAGGGCTGCAGTCTCATCCATCGAGCGAGCGAGCGCACCGGCGGGAGCGTCGTCCAGCGGGTGCGCTACGCACAGCGGCGCATGCAGCCAGACGAGTCCGTGATGATCGAGCGGCAGCTCACGCAGTGCCGGGGAAGCAACGGCCAGGGGATGCACACCCGAGCAGATGTCGTGGCGGAACCCTGGCAGTGTCAGCTCCGCCGTGCGCACACCGCCGCCGGGCTCGTCCGCCGCCTCGATCACGAGCACATCGAGGCCCGCCTGTGCGAGCTCGATCGCGGCCACCAGGCCGTTCGGACCGGAACCAACGACGATTGCGTCCGTCACGCCACCTCCCTCCTGTACGGGACCTGCCATCCCCGATGCAGGGTATCCTAGCCTTCCGTTTCATGCATCAGCCAATGAGGCGCATGCCCCGATCCCCGCTCCTGCTGTCACTCGCGATCGCCGTGCTGCCAGCGAATGCCGGCGCGCAGGCGCTGCACGTCGGCGCGAGTGCGACGGCGCTGGCCGTGCGGGCGCAGCCGATCGCGGCCGGTGCAGCGCGCAGCGGCGCCTATCTCACGCAGCCGGTGCTCATGGTCGATGGAGCGTGGCGGAACGGCGCCCTGAGCGTGGTCGGCATGCTCAACCTCGAGGGTTTGACGCTCGCGGATGGTGAGCTCGCACCCGGTACCTGGGGCGAAGGGTTCGTCGACAAGCGGCATCCGCACACGTACCTCCATGAACTGGTAGCCAGCGCGCGCATCGACGTGACGGTAGCGCGCGCATCGCTCAGTGTCGGACGCGGCTTCGCGCCCTTCGGCACGGACGATCCCATGAGTCGCCCGTTCCTGCGCTTTCCCTCGAATCATCACCTCGCACAGATCCCGGAGCGACTGGTCGCCATTGCGGCCATCGCAGCCGGCCCCGTCATCCTCGAGGCCGGCACCTTCAATGGCGACGAGCCGACGGACGCAGAGAGCCTCGGCTCCTTCGACCGCGTCGGCGATTCCTGGGCGACGCGCGTGACGATCCTGCCTGTGCCGACGCTCGAGCTGCAGGGCAGCTACGCGAGCGTCGAGTCGCCGGAAGTCCAGTTCGGCGGCGGCGCCGACCAGCGCAAGTGGAGCGCATCCGCGCGCTGGAACACGCGCGTCGGGGATACAGGCATCACGACGTTCGCGGAATGGGCGCGCACGATGGACCAGGACGGCGGCGTATCGCTCTACGGCTTTCGCGCATGGCTGCTCGAGCTGGATGCGCAGCGGGATCCATGGCGCGCCGCGCTGCGCTACGAGGACGCGACACGTCCGGAGGAAGAGCGCACGCGCGACCGGTTCCGCTCACCCCGACCGCACACGGACTTTCACCTGCTGGGCATCACGCGTTGGCGAACACTCGCCGCACACGTTGCATACGAGGTGGATGCCGGACCGCTGCGGGTCGCACCCTTTGTCGAGGCCGGCATCTCGCGCGTCGATGAAATCGCGGGCGGCGTGCTCCAGCCGGAGACGTTCTTCGGCGACGACACGATCCGCACGATCGCCGCCGGCATCCGCATCGGCGTCGGACACGAACACGGCCGGATGGGCCGCTACGGCGTCGCCGCTGCGCGCGCACGACACAACCCACACCAGGATCGCTGAATGACTCGCCGCCTGCTCCTGTCGCTCGTGCTCCTCACCGCCCCGGCCTGCGGCTCGGATGGGCGACCCGACCCGATCGAGCCGCCACCGGCCGGCGATCTGCCGGTGCTCGGCCTCGGCCCCGTGACAGACCACTTCACCGGCGAAGTCGCAACGGACGGCACATACGCGTACACGACCACGTGGAGCTTCCGCGCGGCGCCCGGCAACACCGTGTACATCTGGGATGTCACCGGAAACGACCCGGCGCTCGTCGATACGCTGATGATCGAGAACGTCTCGACCACCGGTGACGTGCAGATCAGCGACGATGGTGCACTGCTCGTCGTCGCTACGGAGTATACGGGTGGCAGCATCGTGATCTATGACCGCACGACGCCAACCGCACCCGTGCGGCTCGCCCGCTTCGGCTCCGCGAATACGACGCCGGGCGTGCACACGGTCAAGCTGGGTCGCGTCGACGGCCGACACTACGCCTTCCTCTCCGTGGATCCCGGCACCGTGCCGGCGAAGCTCGTGATCGTGGACATCACCGATCCTGCGGCACCGTCCGAAGTGGCGTCCCTGACGATCGGGAACCCGTACGTGCACGATGTCTTCGTGCGCGATGGCTGGCTGTTCGCTGCCCTCTGGAACGACGGCATGCGCATCTACGACATCGGCGGCGCCGGTGCGGATGGCACGCCGGCCAATCCCGTGGCGCTCGGGACGGTGCAGACGGAGGGCGGGCAGGTTCACAACATGTGGTGGTTCCACGATGACACCGGGACCGAGGAGGGACGGCGCTACGTGTTCGTCGGACAGGAAGGACCGGGGACGATCGGCAGCTCCGCGTCGGGCGACATCCATGTCGTCGACATCAGTGATCCCGCCGATCCCCGCGAGGTCGCGTTCTATCACGTTCCGGGCGCAGGAACACACAACTTCTCGATGGACGAGCCCGCGGGCGTACTGTACGCCGCATACTACAACGGCGGCGTGCGCGCGCTCGATGTCTCCGGCGATCTGGGCGGCTGCGCGGAGGAGGAGCAGGCGCCGGACGGGCGCTGTGACCTGACGAAGATGGATCGGGTGCTCGCCACTGCCCTCGACGACGGCGCGAACTACATCTGGGGCGTACAGTTCGTGGATGGCTACCTGCTTGCGTCGGACATGCTGCGCGGCATCTACAAGCTCGACGCGCGCGCGCTCGCGCCCTGAGCCCTACAGCCTGCGCATTCCCCAGGTGATCAGCCGGTCCCGCGCGCGGTCCGGCAGCACCCGCTCGAGCCAGACGCGCGTGCGCGCGTCCCTGCCGATCACATAGCGCGTCTTCGGCGTCGATGCCGTGAGCGCATGCTCGACCGCATCCGCGACCACTGCCGGCGCCAGCCCTTCCATCCCCCGGGCCGCGCGGCGGCGCAGCGCCTCCAGCCTGTCGCCATAGAACGCCTGCAGCGAGGGCGGCGCGCCCGCG